>SYAP01000346.1 GCA_005787565.1 Verrucomicrobiaceae bacterium
AGAAAAACATCACCGCCCAAGCCCCCGCCACCCTCGAATCCGGTGCCATCTGGCAACCCGCCTGGAACCACACACCCATCGCCATCCTCATCACCCTCCTCTTCGCCGCCGAATGGCTCCTCCGCCGCAGACAAGGATTGGCCTGATCACCCGAACGGATAAAATCCCCCAAACCTCATGTCCCATTTCCAAAACCAACTCCGCCGCATCCGCCTCCTCCTCCAGGCCGGTAGAGTCGCCGCCGCACTCATCCTCACCGCCGCCATCGCCGCACTCCTCTGGCTCGCCTTCGGCCTCCTCGACCTCCGCGTCGCATTCGAGCCCACACACCGCACCACCATCACCTGGGCCCTCGCCACCCTCACCGCCATCACCCTCGCCACCCTCCTCTTCCGCGCCCTCCGCATCTCCCGCACCACCGCCGCCACCCTCGCCGACCACCGCCTCGCAGACCCTCGCGGCACCGTCTCCTCCGCCCTCTCCCTCCAGACACGCCCCGCGGAAACACCCATGGCACAATGGCTCGCCAGCCGCACCCTCGATGCCGCCGCCACCCGCCTCTCCCACATGAATTCCCGCCAGATCATCCCCTGGCACCTCCTCAAAAAATCCGCCATCCCCCTCGTCGCCACCCTCGCCATCCTCGGCACCCTCCGCCTCTCCTCACCCCACATCTTCTCCACCATCACCAGCCGCCTCCTCCACCCCTCCGCAGACATCCCACCCTACAGCCCGCTCCAATTCCAACTCAAACCCGCCAACCCACAAACCACCTACGGCGGCGAAATCCTCCTCACCGCCACCATCACCGGCGCAGCCATCGACCACCCCGTCGAATGCCTCGTCCAAACCCCGGGAAAATCCCAAACCCTCCGCCTCCCCGCCTTCCGCGAAACCCCAACCCGCTACTCCCGCAAACTCGACGGCCTCACCGAACCCCTCCGCATCGCCTTCGCCTGCGGCAAGGCACGCTCCCGCTGGATCGATGTCGAAATCCTCCTCGAACCCCGAATCCTCGCCGGAATCGTCCACATCACCCCTCCCCCCCACACCAACCTCCAAACCTCTTCCTTCCCCCTCGACACCAACGAAATCGCCACCGTCGAAGGATCATCCGTCACCCTCGAACTCACCAGCAACCGCCCCCTCGCCTCCGGCTCACTCCTCTTCTCCGGCGCAGACGGCTCGGACCCCACCCCCGAATCCCACACCGCCTCCATCCCCTCACCCTACACCGCATCCTTCTCCTGGACCGCCACCCGCGCCGGCCGCGTCAGCGCCACCGTCAACGACCTCCGCGGAACCCCATCCGCCCAACCCCTCGACCTCGCCGTCCGCGTCGTCCCGGACCAAACCCCCACCGTCGCCCTCTCCTCGCCACCCAGATTCATCCTCGCCACCCCCAAATCCGTCATCCCTGTCACCGGAACCGCCACCGATGACTTCGGCCTCTCCAAACTCCAATTCGTCCGAACCCTCGCCGGCTTCCGCGACCGCATCCGCGTCGTCGCACCCGCCCTCCGCGAAAAATCACACTCCTTCCAGGAAAACCTCAACCTCTACGACCTCGGACTCGAAGCCGGCCAAATCATCGAACTCATGCTCGAAGCCTCCGACCACAACCCCTCGCTCCTCGGCCACGGATCGTCCGAAATCTCTCGCATCAAAATCATCTCCGAAGACGAATACGCCCAATACATCCGCGCCAAAACCACCACCGAACAATTCGCCGCTCGCTTCGACGCCGCCCGCCAAGCCATCGACGAAGCACGCAAAGCCCTCGAACAACTCCGCGACGCCGAATCCGAAGAAGACGCCCAAAAAGCCCTCGAAAACGCCAAAGACGCCCACAAAAAAGCCGCCGAACTCATGGACCGCATCGCCGGCGACTTCCCCGCCTTCGAACTCGAAAAACGCCTCCAGGACCTCGCCGAAAAACAGGCCGATACCCTCCGCCAAAACCTCGACGACCTCAACCAACCCAACCCAAACCCCGAAAAACTCCTCAAACGCCTCGGCCAACAACAACAGCAACGCCAGGAAATCGAACAAGACGCCAAACTCGCCCGCGACGCCGCCAAAATCCTCGAAATGGCCGCCAAATTCCGCGAAATCTACCAAAACCAGGTCTCCGTCACCAAGCGCTTCGCCACCATCGTCGAAGAACTCCGCAAAGGCGAAAACCAAAACCGCAGACTCCTCCCAGCCCTCGCCGAAACCCAACTCAAAAACCGCCAGGCACTCGACGAATTCAAAGTCGAACTGCGCCGCCGCATCGATGCCCTTGCCGATGCCGACCCCGCCATCCTCCCCCTCATCGACTCCGCACTCCTCTTCCTCGACGAACTCGACGCCGCCCAACCCGAAACCCTCATGGACGCCGCCGCCGAACACAGCAAAGCCGGCCAAGCCAACGACGCCTACACCAACGCCGAACTCGCCCGCGCCCTCCTCGAACGACTCCTCAGCAAGCCGGAACCCTTCCCCGAAGCCGTCATGGGAAAACCTCCCGAACTCGATGTCCCACGCCCGGACGTCAACGAAAACATCCGCCAAATGCTCGAAGCCATGCTCGGCCGCATCCCCGGCCAGGACCAAGGCCAAGGACAGGGCCAAGGCGATGCACCCGGCGGCCAAGGCCAAGGCCCCGGCGGCTTCGGCCCCGCTGGCGCTCCCGGCTCGGGATTCTCTATGGACCTCCCCGTCATCGGCCCCGACCGCCTCCAGTTCGCCCCCCTCGCCGGCCCCTCCGCAGGCGGAAATGGCGAAGGCCGCACCGGCCCCGTCCCACCCCTCCCGGAAACCGCCGAATCCGGCACCATCACCCCACCCCCCACCCGCTCCGGCGACGCCTCATCCCACTCCCCGGAATCCATCCCGGAACCCTACCGCGATGCCGTCAAACGCTACTTCACCCCCTGATCGAAACCTCAATCCTCAAACCTCAAATCTCCATGAAACCACTCCTCGCCCTCCTCCTAACAGCCGCCCTCACCCCACTCGCCCCCGCCAAAGAAGGCGCCGTCGAATGCGGCAACCTCATCTACGCCGGCAACCGCACCTCACGCTGCTTCAGCGACGAATTCCTCACCACCGTCCAACAAAAAACCTACATCGCCACCGAACGCCGCTTCAAAGCCGTCAAACTCGCCGATGAGGAACTCTTCAAAATCCCCTTCGTCATCATGACCGGCGAAGGCGACTTCAACCTCACCGCCCAGGAACGCGAAAACCTCAAAAAATACCTCGAAAACGGCGGCTTCCTCCTCTCCTCCGCCTCCTGCTCCAACAAACCCTGGGGCCTCGCCTTCGAACGCGAAATCCGCGCCCTCTTCGGCAACGACTCCCTCAAAGACATCCCCCTCAACCACGAAATCTTCCGCACCATCTTCACCATCAACGACATGAAACTCGCCAAATCCTCCGGCGAGTCCCTCCTCCGCGGCCTCACCCTCAACGGAAAAATCGTCGTCGTCTACTCCCCCGAAGGCCTCAACGACAGCTCAAACGCCGAAGGCTGCTGCTGCTGCGGCGGCAACGAAATCCAGAACGCCATGGAAATCAACGCCAACATCCTCGCCTACGCCCTCCTCCATTGAAAGCCCTCCGCCACATCCTCCTCTGCCTCGCTCTCGCCTCCCCCGCCCTCCGCGCGCAGGAGGACGACGAAGCATTCACGCGCTTCAAACAAGGCTCCTTCGACCTCCAAACCCTCTCCGAGGTCATGCCCGGCATGGCGGACCCCGCCAAACGCGCCGAAATCCGCTCCATCCTCCTCGAATCCGGCAAACCACCCGTCGCCGAACTCGTCTCCCTCCTCAGCCACCCCATGCTCTCCCTCCGCCTCGGCGCACTCGAAATCCTCGAGGAACTCGCCGGCGGAGACCTCACCTACAACCCCTGGGTCCCCGCCGATGCCCCGGAAAACCTCGGCGCACTCGCCCGCTGGAACGCCTGGGCCGCCAACCCCACCCTCGCCGAATCCGGCGCTCTCTTCTCAGACGACCAACGCCGCGCCTACCTCCAGGACATCCTCGGCGAAGACCCCGACAAAGCCAGCCGCGCCCGCCGCATGCTCGAAGCCGAAGGCCTCTCCGCCGTCGGCTACCTCGAAGACTTCCTCCAGAAAACCCCCACCCTCCACGCCGGCCACCGCACCCGCATCCGCGAAGCCCAATACCAAATCACCCTCGCCCGCTCCCTCGGCGATCAAGCACCCGTCACCGCCCGCCACCTCGCCTTCGGCAGCCGCGACCAAGTCCTCGCCGCCCTCGCCACTATCCGCTCCGCCGGCCTCCTCGCCCTCCCCATCCTCCGCGACTTCATCTCCCACCCGGACGCCCTCGTCCGCGAAACCTCCATCGATGCCCTCCTCGTCATCGGTGGCGAACCCGCCGTCGCCATCGTCTCCCCTCTCCTCCAAAAAGAACCAGACATCAACGTCATCCACGGCTCTCTCCGCCGCCTCAAGGACGTCCCCGGAAAAGCCTCCGCAGAACTCGTCGCCTCCTTCCTCTCCCACCCGGACGAAGACCTCCTCATCTCCGCCATCCAAACCAGCCTCAGCCTCACCGGCGATAACCAGGACCGCTTCTCCTCACCCGGCGATAAAAAACCACCCAGCCCCGCCGATACCCACGTCATTCGCGCCCTCGACGACCCACGCTGGCGCGTCCGCGCCACCGCCCTCGAATACGTCGCCAAACGCCGCCTCACCGCCGCCAAAGACAAATCCATCGAACTCCTCGCCGATCCCGACGACTTCGTCCGCTTCGCCGCCATCAAAGCCATCAGCAGCCTCGGCGCACGCGATGCTCTCCCCAAACTCAAAGCCCTCTTCCTCCAAAACGAATCCATGGCCGGCCCCGTCCTCGAAGGCTACGGCAGCCTCAGCCAACAACCCGACCCCGAACTCCTCGACGCACTCGACAAAGCCTCCATCGACGCCCGCCTCGCCGCAATCCGCGCCGTCGAAACCAACAGCTCCCTCATCCCCCTCACCCTCCACTTCGCCACCTCGCCCGATACCGACGTCGCCTGCGCCGCCCTCCGCACCATCGCCGCAAACACCGAACTCCTCTCACAAAACAAATACGCCAGCGTCATCGTCGCCGCCCTCAAATCCAACGACCCCGCCAAATCCGAAGCCGTCCTCGAACGCCTCAACCTCCCCACCTCCTCCCGCATCGACCCACGCGTCATGCAAGCCCTCCAAGGCGGCCTCGCCAACTCCGAACCCACCGCCCTTGATCCCCTCTACGACGCCTTCCTCCTCCCCGGCGCGGAGAACCCGGACGCCAAATCACCAACCGCCCCCGAACTCCCCCAAGCCCAGGCCGAACTCGTCAACGAACTCACCCGCCGCATCACCCCGGAATCCCCCGCCCCAGACCGCTTCCGCGCCGCCCTCAACCTCGCCCGCGCCTCACACCCCCAAGGCTTCGAAGCCCTCCTCAAAGACCTACCATCCCTCTCCACAGCCCAGAAAATCGCCATCGCCGAAAACCTCTATCAACCCTCCATCCGCGAAGCCCTCCCACTCCTCTCCGAGCTCCTCCGCTCCCCCGTCCCCGAAATCCGCGCCGCCGCCGCAGAAGCCACCCTCTCCAACGAAACCGCACCCGCCTTCCTCCAACTCATTCTCACCGAACTCACCCGCGAAAACGCCAACCTCCAACCCCACGAAATCTACAACTACCGCTTCGAGTCCATCGCCCGCTCCGCCAAACTCAGCGGCACCCTCGCCAAATGGGCCATCGCCACCCTCGAATCAGATGCCTCCCCCACTCCACTCAAAATCCTCGCCACCATCAGCCTCCGCAGCGCCACCAGCAGCGCCGCCGCCAACCTCCTCAAACAACACACCCAATCCCCCGATCCCCTCGTCCGCCGCGCCGCCACCCACGCCCTCCTCGGCATCCGCCCCACCGAAATCAACACCCTCGCCCCATCCCTCGCCAAAGACCCAAACGCCTTCGTCCGCGTCGTCATCCCACTCTCCCTCAACCCCGAAGACAACAACTGGCAACACCACTTCTCCGACCTCCACATCCTCTCCGACAACCGCTGGAGCAGCAACAACCGCAAACCCCGCCTCTCCCCCGCCCTCCGCGAATCCCTCCAGGCCATGGCCTCGCACGACGCCTCAGCCCTCGTCCGCTTCGAGGCCGGCTTCGCACTCATCACCCTCGGCTCCGAAATCGACGTCGAAGCCTTCGCCTCCACCGTCCCCTCCCTCCCCAAGGAAACCTACGCCCAACGACGCCTCTCCCGCTGGCTCGCCTCCAACGCCACACGCGCCACCCCTCGCCTCCGCCCACTCCTCGCCGTCATCGACCCCTCCGCCATCCAACCCGCGGAAATGAAAGTCCTCCAGGCCAAAATCCAACCCCCGAACACCACCGGCTTCGCCACCTTCGCCTCCCTCGCCACCCAGGACCCAGCCGAGGAAAACGCCAAAGGTAGCCTCCTCGCACCCTCCACCGAGGCCCAACCCGCCGCCCCAAGAACCTCCATCGAAGCCATCTACTTCTTCAAACCCGGCTGCCCCGAGTGCACCCGCGCCAAACAATACATCGACGCCATCAAAGCCGATTTCCCGCTCCTCAAAATCCGCGAACAAAACATCCTCGAAGCCTCCGGAACCATCCTCAACCAAGCCCTCTGCGAACGCTTCTCCGTCCCCTCCGCCAAACACAACATCAGCCCCGCCATCTTCGCCCAAGGCGGCTTCATCATCCGCGATGACATCAACCCCAAATCCATCGCAGACCTCCTCGCCGCCACCACCAAACTCCCCCAGGACGACTCCTGGCTCCAAATCGACGAACAACAAAATCAAGCCGCAACCGCCGCCGTCGACAACCGCTACGCCGCCTTCACCCTCCCCGTCGTCATCGGCGCCGGCCTCCTCGACGGCGTCAACCCCTGCGCCTTCGCCACCATCATCTTTTTCCTCTCCTACCTCCAGATCGCCCGCCGCACCCCGCGCGAAATGCTCATGGTCGGCGCAGCCTTCATCTCCGCCGTCTTCATCGCCTACCTCGCCGCAGGCCTCATCCTCTACGAATTCCTCGCCCTCCTCAACGACCGCTTCGCCGGCATCCAGAAATGGATGAACCTCGCCTTCGCCACCCTCGCCATCATCGCCGCATTCCTCTCCTTCCGCGATGCCTTTCGCGCCCGCGGCGGCCGCCTTGGCGAAATGACCCTCCAACTCCCCTCCTTCCTCAAAGACCGCATCCGCGGCACCATCCGCACCTCCTCCCGCGCCCGCAACTTCGTCCTCGCCGCCTTCATCAGCGGCCTCCTCATCTCACTCCTCGAACTCGCCTGCACCGGCCAAGTCTACGCCCCCATCATCTATCAGATCCAACAAGGCAAACTCGACGCCGTCCTCTGGCTCGTCATCTACAACCTCGCCTTCATCACCCCACTCGTCGTCATCTTCCTCCTCGCCTACGGCGGCCTCCGCAGCGAAAACCTCATCAACTTCCAGAAAAAACACACCTTCTCCGTCAAACTCGCCCTCGGCATCCTCTTCTTCATCCTCGCCGCCTTCATCACCTGGGGCCCGCGCTGGCTCGCCTCCTGAGCCACAACCGCATCCAACCCAACAGTGGCTGGAGCATAAAAAGTGGCTGGAGCGTCTCGCTCCAGTGCCGTCTTCGGAGCATCTTGCTCCGAATCACCATCTCGACATCAATACCGGTCAGCCCCCTCCCATCCCACCAGCACATCAGCCACCCCC
>SYAP01000347.1 GCA_005787565.1 Verrucomicrobiaceae bacterium
CCTCAAAACCTTCAGGGAAACCACCGGAATAGTCGACTTTGTTTGGATTTCTGGGCATTCAGGGAATCTGAACATACCAGATGGTGTGTACAGATCTGTTAGAAATCAACATGCCGCCCTCTCCCTAATGGAGGGACCCTGGGGAGGGCGTTTGGTTTTTGATGTTGTGTGAATCGGGTATTTCCCTAGTGGTTGAGGGAAACTCATGAAGATGAATCATTTGCGGATGGGAATCGGGATGTTAGTGGTGCTTGCGCTGCTGGTCATTTTGTGGCCGCGAGAGGAAACCGCGGGGGAGAGTGGTGCGTCGGTGGGAACGAGGGAGCGGGGTGGGCGCGAGGGTTTGGTGGAAACGCCGGAGGGGCCGCGGAGTGGGGCGGGGCGGGGGATGACCGAGCGGGAGGCGATTCCGCTTACGGAGCATGATGTGGATCAGATGGGGGATTTCATGCTGCCGCTGGTGGAGGGCAGGGAGGTTTCGCTGAAGGGGGCGATCCGGATTCTAACAGCGGCTTACAAGGATGCGTGCCGGCAGAGCCGGACGAAGGGGCTGGTGTTCGAGTTCGATGTGCCGGAGGGGGATGAGCGGATTTCGTTTTCGATCGAGCAGGGGAACTTCGAGGAGGTGCTCAAGTTGATCGCGCGGTTGGCGGGGTATGAGGTGGTGGGGGATGGGTTGGTGGTTTCGTTTGAGGCGCTGCCGGCTGTGGATGAAGGGGTGACGCGGACTTTCCGGGTGTCGCCGGATTTCAGGACGAAGCTGGGAGATGAGTTGAGGCGGCTGGGGATGGTTCCT
Organism: Verrucomicrobiaceae bacterium; assembly: GCA_005787565.1. Classification (GTDB taxonomy): domain Bacteria; phylum Verrucomicrobiota; class Verrucomicrobiia; order Verrucomicrobiales; family Akkermansiaceae; genus Luteolibacter. The sequence goes on from SYAP01000347.1 coordinate 797, forward strand.
TCGGACGATCCCGGTGAAATGTTAGAGGCGATGGGGGTTGTGCGGGATGGGGGGAAAGTGACGTTTTCCCAGAACGAGGCGGTTTTGACGGTGCAGGGTTCCGGGGCGGATCTGGCGCGGGTGGAGGCGAAGATTTTCGATAGGAAGCCGATCCAGTTGAAGGCGACGATGAAGTTGATCCATGCGGATGAGGCGTTGGATGAGGAGGTGGTGGCGGCGAGGGGTGCGGAGTTGTTAGATAGGGTGCAGGGGTTGGCGGGCAAGGAGGGGGTGGAGGTGATGACGATGCCGAGTGTGACGATGCGGCAGCAGCAGGAGGCGGACATTGAGGTGATCAACACGCATCCGGAGGGTTGGACGGGGCAGCGGATGAATCTGGAGGGGGAGTTGATGGGGCTTTCGATTTTGTCGCGGGATACGGTGGAGTATCGGCCGGAAGGGCATCCGCAGCCGTATGCGCAGGATACGGTGTATGGGGTTTTCAATGATGGAGAGGCGCAGATTTCCTTGGTGGATGCGCGGGACGGGGAGTTTCTTTATCGGGTGCTGACGTTGGAGATGATTGATGCGACGGGTCGGCCAATCCGTGGTGGTGGAGCGGGTGGTGATGGGGCGCCGTTTCATGTGGCGAAGGCGGTGCCGGGGAAGGAGGGGTTTGTGTTCAGTCCGTTCAATAACAAGTTGGTGGATGTTAGAAACATTCCGCCGGGGACCTTGGTGGCGGATCCGACGTATCCGGTGTCCGAGAAGAAGTTTTTCCGGGTGCCGTGACGAGGCGGGGGCGCTCAGGCGTTTGTGGGCTCAGGCGCTGAGGCGGACGTCGGTGCGTTCGACTTTGAGGAAGTGGTTCCAGCTTTCGTCGCCGAGGCCGTTTTCGTGGAGGCCGAAGAGTGGGCGCCAGCGTGGGGCGATGGGTTTGCGGAGTGGGTGCATGTTGGCCTCGTGGGTGAGTTTGTTGGCCTTGCGGGTGTTGCAGCGGACGCAGGAGGTGACGATGTTTTCCCAGGTGGTGCGTCCGCCTTTGTCGCGCGGGAGGACGTGGTCGAGGTTGAGTTGGGCTTCCGGGAGGACTTTGGCGCAGTATTGGCAGGTGAATTGGTCGCGGAGGAAGACGTTGCGGCGGGTGAATTTGACTTCGAGGCGTGGGAGTTTGTCGTAGATGGCGAGGACGAGGACTTTGGGTGGGCGGAGGCTGAGGCGGACGCCGTGGATCATATCCTCATCGAGGGCGTTTTTGGAGTGGCCGATCCATGAGGGGAGGTCGTGGGTGCAGAAGCAGTTTTCGCCCTCAACCTGGACGACCTGGGCGTGGCCGAGGCAGAGGAGGTGGAGGGCTCTGCGGACGGAGCAGGTGTGGATCGGTTGCCAAAACCGATTCAGGACGAGCACGGGCAGTTCGAGGACGGCTGTCATAAACTTTTCCGAACAATCGCTCGCAAGCTAGCAGAGCCGTTTCTGAGGGCAATCCGAAAAGCTCGGGCGGTGTGGTTTGTGTTTTTGCTGTCTTGCGGGCGGGGCGTTGTGGGCCTACACCGCGCGCATGCGGTTATTTGACACGCTTACCCGGACTGAACGCGAGCTGCGGCCGATTGATGGTGCGACGTTCCGATTTTATTGCTGTGGTCCGACGGTTTACGGGCCGGCGCATATCGGGAATTTCCGGACGTTCGTGGTGCAGGATGTGATGCGGCGGGTGTTAGAGACGGGCGGGATGCGGACGTTGCATGTGCGGAACATCACGGATGTGGATGACAAGACGATCCGTGACTCGCAGAAGGCGGGGATGGCGTTGGGGGATTTCACGGCGCAGTGGACGGAGCGATTTCATGCGGATTGCGAGGCGCTGGGGTGTTTGCCTCCGCACATCGAGCCTGGGGCGGTGGAGCATATTCCGCAGCAGGTGGCGATGATCGGGACGTTGGTGGAGAAGGGGCACGCGTATGTTTCCGAGGATGGCTCGGTGTATTTTCGGATTGCATCGTGTCCGGGGTATGGGGCGCTTTCGCATTTGGAGGAGCGTGAGCTGGATCTGGGGAAGACGCAGAACGCGCGGGCGAATTCGGATGAGTACGAGAAGGATAGCATTTCGGATTTCGTGCTGTGGAAGGCGCGGAGGCCGGAGGATGGTGCGAATTTCTGGCCGTCGCCGTGGGGTGAGGGGAGGCCGGGGTGGCATTTGGAGTGCTCGGCGATGATCCACGAGTATTTGGGGGAGAATTTCGATCTGCACTCGGGTGGGGTGGATCTGGTGTGTCCGCACCATGAGAATGAGATCGCGCAGAGCCGGTGTGCGTGCGGCGGGGATTTCGCGGCGCATTGGTTTCACATCACGCATTTGTTGGTGGATGGCGGGAAGATGTCGAAATCGTTGGGGAATCTTTACACGCTGGATGATCTGGCGGCGAAGGGCTTCACGGCGATGGACGTGCGGTATGTGCTGATCGGCGCGCATTACCGGAAGCCGTTGAATTTCACGTTGGATTCGCTGACGGCGGCGCGTGAGGCGTTGCAGCGGTTGGCAAAGGGTGCGCGGGGACTGGCGGCGCGGGTGACGGAGGGGGTGGTGCTGGATGAGGTTGGGTTCGGGCCGTTTCAGGGGGCTTGGGATGCACTGGAGAACGATTTGAACACGCCGGGGGCGTTGGGCGGGTTGTTCACGGGGTTGCGCGAGGCAGCGGCACTTGAGGGTGTGGATGCGGCGCGGGCGTTGGCGGGGATGAACCGGATTTTGCGGGCGTTGGGGATCGTGCTGCCGGAAGCGCCGGCGGAAGTGGTGGTGCCGGAGGGTGTGCGTGCGCTGGCGGAGGAGCGGTGGGCGGCACGCTTGGCGAAGGATTGGGCGAAGACGGATGCGCTGCGCACGGAGATCACCGCCGCCGGTTGGAAGATGAACGACGGGAAGGAAGCTTACACGCTGGAGCCGTTAGGCTGAGTGCGGTGCGGCTGAGTGGTTTACTCGGCTGCCGGGGCTGGAGGAGCGGCGGGAGCTTGTTCCTCGGCTGGGGCAGGGGTTTTGCCTTTGTTGCCCATGGCATCGAGGAGTGAGCCTCCGGTTTCCTTGCTGTGGCGGATGGCGAGGCCGGTGAAGAAGGCTGCGGCTGCGAGGATGAAGAAGAGGACGACCATGCCGAAGCCGCCGTTGGATTGTTGGGTGACGAGGGTGGGTCGGACGGGTGCGGGCCTGCGTTCCGGGCGGCGCTCGGGTTTTTCCGCGCCGGATTCCTCGGGTTCGCGGACGATGGGGGATTCTGTGGGTGGTTTTTCGCGGGCGAGGGCTTCGCGTTCTTCGTCGGAGAGTTGGAAGTCGAAGGCGACATCGCCGAGTTTGACGGTGGCTCCGTTGCGGAGGGGGATGACGCTTTTGCGTTCGCCTTCGAGTTTGATGCCGTTGGTGGAGCCGACGTCGCGGAGTTCGTAGCCGCCTTCGATGCGGACCATTTCGGCGTGTTTTACGGAAACGGAGCCGCAGTCGATGGCGATGTCGTTTTCGCTGCCGCGCCCGAGGGTGACGATTTGGCGGTCGAGTTGGAAGCGGTAGGGTTGGGCGTTTTTGTCCGGAACGGTGATCGTGACGCGTGGCATTTGGGTAGAACGTGGATTCGCTGGTGATTCTAGCGCCCATCTGTGGAGAATTGCACGGAAATTTCCGGCATGCGGTGTGCGTATGGGTTTTCATGAAACAAGCACTTAGCCTGATTGCCGGGTTGCTTCTGCCATTTGTGGCGCAGGCCGATCCATCGCCGAAGGAGTTGCGAGTGTTGTGTTGGAATTTGCATCACGGTGCGGGGATGGACGGGAAGAATGATTTGGAGCGGATCGCGGCGGTGATCCGGAGTCAGAATCCGGATGTGGTTTTGTTGCAGGAGGTGGATAAGAACTGCGGGCGTTCGAGCCGGGTGGATCAGGCTGCGGAGTTGGGCCGTTTGTTGGAGATGCATTCGGCTTTCGGCAAGGCGATGGACCATGACGGTGGGGAGTATGGGCAGGCGATTCTTTCGCGGACGGAGATTGAAGATGCGGAGGTGCATCGTTTGCCGAGCCAGGGGGAGCCGCGGATTGCGTTTTCGGCGACGGTTGAGTCGCCGATGGGGCGGGTGACGGTGGCGTCGGTGCATTTGGACTATCAGGACGAGGCGCGGCAGTTCGCGCAGGCGCAGGTGGCGGCGGCGGCGTTGTTGAAGTCGGCGCATCCGGTGGTGTTGGCCGGGGATTTCAACGCGACGCCGGAGAGCCGGACGTTGTCGGTTTTCGCGCAGGCTCCTTGGAATTCACTGGCGAAAGAATCGCCGGTGGAGACGCATCCGGCGGATGCGCCGAAGGTGGAGATCGATCATGTGGTGACCCGTGGATTGCGTGGGGTGCGGCCGCCGGTGGTGGTTGCGGAGGCGGTGGCGTCGGATCATCGGCCATTGCTGGCGGTGTTGGCTTTGCCGGAGTGAGGGTTACTTTTTGGTGATGCCGTCATCGGTCATGACGACGGGGAGGATGGTGCCGTTATTCCCGTGTTCGAGTCGGTCGATGGCGATACTGCGGGAGCCGCGGTAGGGGCCGTTTCCTTCGCGGTGGTTCCAGCGGTGGTAGATGATGAGCCATTGATCGGTTCCGGGTTTTCGGATGATGGAGTGGTGGCCGGGGCCTTTGTGGCGGGCGTCGCTTTTCAGGATGCATCCGCGGTAGGTCCATGGGCCGAGCGGGGAGTTGGATGTGGCGTGGTGGACGGAGTAGCTGGCGTCGCGCCAGCCGCCGTGGCTGTAGGTGAGGTGATAAATGCCGGCGTGTTCGTGGAGGAATGGGCCTTCGGTGAATTTCGGCGGGTTGGCGGTTGGGATTTCGCGGCCGAGGCGGAGGAGGGAGGGATCGAGGATGAATACGCGGAGTTTTGCTCCTGCGCTGCCGCCGGCGAGGAACAGGTGGCGGTTGTTTTTTTCATCGTGAAAGACGAAGGGGTCGATGGCTTCAAAGCCGTTTCCTCCGGTGAGGAGGGCCTGGCCGGAGTCGGCGAAGGGGCCGGCCGGAGAGGCTCCGGTGGCGACGCCGATGTGCGCGGGAAATTGGGCGCTCTGTGGGCCGACGGAGTAGTAGAAGTAGTATTTCCCTTCGTGGTGGATGAGGCAGGGTGCCCATGCGTTTGCCTGTTGCCTGCCATCTTTGTGGATCCAAGTGAGGTCTTTGAAATCGAGCACCGGGCCATGTTCGGTCCAGGTGGAGAGGTTTTTCGATTCGTAGGCAAAGAAGCGTGCGCCGGGTCCTTTTGAGTGTGTCGGGTAAATCCAGACGGTCTCATCGGTCACTAGGGCGTGTGGATCCGCGCCGGGCATGACCGGGTTTTCGGCCGTGGCGGGACCGAGTGTGATGCCGATCCAGCATGCAGCTGCAGACCATCGTGATTGCATGGCCGGAGGTTGTGGAATGGTGTTTCGTTTGGCGAGCCGATCCGTCGCTCTTGCACAGGAATCGGGTGGCGAATTAGGGTTGGCCATGGCTGAGCCCGAACCATCATCCGAAGAATCGACCGAGCGCAGGGGGCGCAAAAGCAGGTTCACTCAAGAGCAGCGGGACGAGATTGTGCGCCGCGTGGAGGCGGGGGATGTGCGTGCTGCGATCGCCCGCGACTACGGCGTATCGCGCGAGGCGATTTCCCAGATCTACATCCGGATGACGACGAGCGATGAGGATCGTCGCCCGAGTTTGCGGAGGCGGAAATTGCTGACTAATGATGAGTTGGCTCAGTTTGAGAAATTGTTGGAGACGACAGTGCCGAAGGATCATGATCTTCACTTGTTAGGTCCCGGGCATCCAGATTTCTGGTCGGAAGACCGGGCAAGGGCCTTGACGATGGCGAAGTTCGGGAAAAACCCGGCCGCGCATGTGATGAAAAAATGTCTGAGCAAGCATCGCAACGCACCTGAATACGATCCGGATCAGCCGCCGCCGCCGCCGCTGCCGCATGATATACGGAGGCTTTCGCCAGAGATGGCGGCGAACGAGGAGTTTGTGGAATATTATCTCTCAAAGAAGGCGTGGGAACTTACGCTACGTGAGCATGAATTGGCTGTAAGAGAGTGGGAAAAGGACAAGGCGAAACGCGATGCGGCGCGGGCCAAGAAGGCCGCAGAAGAGCCGCCGCCACCGCCTCCGGTTCGTGCGCCGCTGGCCCCCGGGAAGCGTGTGGGGAAACACCGTGCTTCGAAGGGCAGCCCGTTCACCAAGCCGAAGCGCCGGAAAAAACGCTGAACTGGCTGGTCGTGTGTCAGAATTTCCTGATTTTCAGGATTTACCCATCGGAAGGGCGACCCCACGCTTTGGGCATGCAGCGCTTTGCGAACAAAACGGCGGTGGTCACCGGGGGTGGCCGCGGGATTGGACAGGAAATCGCCCGAGCCCTTGCGGCGGAGGGGGCGAAAGTCGCGGTGGTTAGCCGCAGCGAATCGAGCTGTGGTAAAGCGGCTGAAGAAATCAACGTGCAGTATCCAGGTTCCGCCACCGCGTATGCCGTCGACGTTGCGGATCATGCCGCTGTGCAAGAACTGGCCAACCGGATCACCACGGAGCTTGGGCCGGTGAACATCCTAGTCAATAATGCTGGCGTCACGCGTGACGGCCTGCTCATGCGGATGAAAGAGGACGATTGGGACACCGTTCTCGACACCAACCTCAAAGGCGCATTCAACACCGTCAAAGCGTTCATGCGCGTCATCATGAAAGCCGAGGACGCGCGGATCATCAACATCGCCTCGGTCATCGGCCTGATCGGAAATGCCGGGCAGACAAACTACTCTGCGAGCAAGGCCGGCCTCATCGGTTTCACCAAGGCTGTCGCCCGCGAACTCGCAGGACGGGCGGTCACCTGCAATGCCGTCGCACCCGGTTTCATCACCACCGACATGACCGACGAGCTTCCGCAATCGGTGAAGGACGCTGTGATTTCCAAAATTCCGTTAGGTTCGTTTGGCAACACCAAGGACATCGCCGAAGCGGTCGTTTTCCTCGCAAGCCCCGCTGCTAGATACATCACCGGACAGGTGCTGGCGGTGGATGGCGGGATGACCATGTGACATTTCCACCGCCATGGAAATCATCCTCCTGCGTCATGGCAAAGCCGAAGACCACGGGCATCCGTTAGGCGATGCTGCCCGTGCTCTGGTTGAAAAAGGCCGCGTACAGTCACGCGCGGCCGCCCGGCTGTTGATGGCCGCCGACTTGCTACCGGAAATCGTCCTCACCAGCCCGCTGACTCGAGCCCGCCAAACCGCCGACGAATTTTGCACCCAAGCCAGCATGCCCGGACCGGTCGTCCAGCATTGGCTCGCTTGTGGAGTGGATCCCGAGACCATCGCTGCGGAACTCGGCGCCTTCACTGATTTCAAGCGCGTCGCCATCGTCGGGCACGAGCCGGATTTCTCAACCTTCGTCCAGTGGAGTCTCGGAGCGCTCGGAGGGACAATTGATTTCAAAAAAGGAGCCATCGCCTGCCTGCAGCTGACCCCGCCATCCCGGCATGGTACGTTGCGTTATCTTGCGCCGCCGCGATTGATCGGAAATTGAGAGTCCGCGATGCATCCACGGGCGCGGAGTTGCCGGGTGATTTTGTCGCAGGCAAACTCCGTGTTTTTTCTGGCAGGGGAGGGGGGATTGCGCTTGGTTGATCGCGATGAAAAAACACTGCGGATTTGCCGCCCTGATGGCGTTCGGAAGCGTGATTCTCGCGCCAACCGCCGGAGCCGAATTGCCCGCGCTCAGCGAGAAGCCCTGGCTTGGATACTTCGCAGCCTTCGAATCGAGAAAATTCGAGTTCGGAATGTCCGCCCAAGGCAAAGGACTCATCATTCCGATGGGAAAAAGCGGCGAACGCATCAACCAACTGCTCCACCTCCCCATCCAAGTCATCGTTGAGGAGGTTCTGCCATCCGGCGCCACCACCGCCAAACAACTCCAGATCGACACGCTGGAAACCAAGGACAAACCCAGCGATGACTTCGAAAAGCTATCATTCACCGGGAAAACCACCGGCGATGCCTCGATCGAAGTCCACCTAGAGGTCGAACGTGGCGTCGTTTCAGTCGGCGGCCGGATGATCGACAAAGGCACTCTCTCCCGCAACCCCGTCCGCTTTGCCCTGCGGGTCGGAGTTCCCAGCGTATACCGATACGACAAGAAGGACGACAAGGCGTTTGAGAAAAAGGTCGAGGACGACGAGGTCTTGATCACCTACCTCGACGGCAAACGGGTCAAACAATCCGGATTCGAAGAATGCGACGCGAAATCCAAAGAGGTCAACGGCGAGGGGATTTCCGGTTTGAAACTCCTGTTTGCCGGTTATCAGGGCAAGGAGCTCTTCTTCGATGCCTCGGAGGGTTCGCGCATCGAACTTTGGAACCGCCATGCCCAGCCCCTTTACGAAGGTTTCTCCATCAACTGGTATCCGGACCCCGAAAAGGATCCAGAAGCCAAATCCCGACTGTCGTTCGAGGTCAAATAACTCGCCTTACGGTCACCCAAGTGCACCGGATGCACTCGTGGGCTTGAAAAGTACACAGCGGGCTTATTTTGCTAAAAAGATCCCGAATTAGCTCTTTGTTAGGTTCGGAAATGGTCATGGAAATCGCTAATTTTTTGAAAAAATCCATCTCTGCACCCAAAATTTCAACGATTTAAAACACGCAAATCACTGAAAATAAGCAAGATAGTCAATTGTTCGAAAATCTTTAATTTCTGTTTGACCACTTTAGTGCATTCTGGTGTACTTCGCTCACTCAAGACGAGCTTGAGCGCATCAAGTGAGCAACACCATCCAACGCTACCGGGGATTCAAGCCCTACAGCATCGACTCGAAGTTTCGGGTTTCGGTGACTCCTGCGTGGCGCCCGGCTCCAGGTGCGACGATCTACCTGCTCTTCTCCCGCACCCATGAGATGCCGATGATCAAGGTCCTGACGCAGGATGGATACGACGAGCGGGTCGAGATCGTGGAAAAGAGCAATCTCAGCGAAGGCAAGAAGCGCGAAAAGCTCGGGGTCCTCGCCTCACTTTGCCGCGAGGCCTCCATCAACGACCAGGGCAAGCTGCTCGTTCCCAAAGACCTCAGCGAAATGGCCGAAATCGCCCCGGACTCCGAAGTGGTCCTCGTCGGCCGCGAAAAGCATTTTGAAATCTGGAACTCGTCGAATCACGCCAAGGCGTTGGCCATCGAGCTCAACCAAGATGACGAGGACGACCTCGGCATTTTCTAAAATTCACCCACACACACACCCACGGCAGCAATGCTGTTCACCCAACCAACTCCGGCACTCGCAGCGGTCCACCCATCGGTGGCCCCGGCCACCCTCGCACGGGTGTCGGAGTTGGGAACATTTTCACATGGATCCGCAAGCAAGCTCGGGACAGCCGGCTTGCGGATCAATCAGACGGAATCCCGCACCGCTCCTGGCTGGTTGTCGGTGCGGGTTCCGGAGTTTTTCCTGGCTGGGCGGAAGAGAGTTCTCGGGACAGTCTCTCTTTCGCTATTTAAAACGATGGTCCGCGTCGCTCCTGGCTGGTTGTCGGCGCGGCCATCGAAATTTTCCAAAACCGCTCCACATGGCACGCTCGGGACAGCAGGCCAAGTGGGGAATCAAACGGAATCCCGCACCGCTCCTGGCTGGTTGTCGGTGCGGGTTCCTGTTCATTTCATGACTGCCGGCTCCGATCCGTATCACCTTCCCGTCCTGCCGGATGAGGTGTTTGACTGGATGGCTGTCGGCCCGGATCGCTTCATCATCGATGGCACCCTCGGCGGCGGCGGACACAGCGAGCTGTTTCTCCAAGCCGGGGCCCGCGTGCTTGGCGTCGACCGCGACCCCGAGGCTCTCACGCACGCGCGCGAGCGGCTCGCCTCGTTCGGAAACCGTTTCACCACCTGGGAAGGAAACTTCTCACAGCTTCGTGAAATCCCTGAGATCCAAAGGGGGGAACAGGCCGATGGTCTGCTTTTGGATCTCGGGGTTTCGTCGCGGCAACTCGACTCCGCCGCCCGCGGATTCTCTTTCATGCGCGAAGGCCCGCTCGACATGCGGATGGGCCCCTCTTCACCCCGTTCCGCCGCCGATGTCGTCAACACCTGGCCGGAAGCGGACCTCGTGAAAATCTTCTTCGAATTCGGCGAAGAACCCAAAGCACGCCGTATCGCCTCCGCCATCGTAAAACGCCGCGCCCAGCGCCTTTTCGCCACCACCACCGATCTCGCAAACTGCATCGAGCAAGCCATCGGCCGCCACGGACGCACCCACCCCGCCACCCGCGCTTTCCAAGCCATCCGCATGGCCGTCAACGAGGAACTCGAAGCCCTCGCCGCCGGTCTCGATGCCGCCCAACACGTTCTCAAACCTGGCGGTCGCCTCCTCATCATCACCTTCCACAGCCTCGAAGACCGGATGGTCAAACGATACCTGAAGCACCGCTCCAGCCGTTTCATCGATGATCCCGGCTGGCCGGAACCCCGGGCCAATCCCGACCTCGCCTATCAACTTCTCAGCCGCAAGGCAATCGCCGCAGGCGATGAGGAAACCTCCCGAAACCCGAGGGCCCGCAGTGCGAAACTGCGGGTCGCACAGCTTTTGCCACCCACGCCATGAACCGCCGCAAATCCGAACATCGCGTTCCCGCATCGGCGTATTTCGCCCTCATCGCCGCCGCCGCATTGGCCGCCGCCGGGGGCATCCTCCACGCCTACTACAAGAACCGCCAGATCCAGGTCGCCCGAGAAATCGATGCCATCGAGACACGCATCGAACAATGCCAGCTCGACATCCGGACCACGCAATACCGCACCGATCAACTCCTGAACCGCTTCGTGATCAAGAAACAGTTAGAGGAAACCGGCTCCGCCCTCGTTTCTATCCCCGTCGGTCTCCCCGAAGAGATCCGCCCGTCATCGTCCGACACTCCGGCACCCGCCACCCCGCGTCTCACCCCGTGAACCGCAGCTTCCAACAACGCTGTCTCCTGCTGTGCTCGGTCCTGGTGGCCGGGCTCAGTCTGCTTTCAGGCAGGTTGGTCCAAATCCAGTTGGTCGACCGCCAGCGTTACGCGGCAAGCGCCAGAAAAGCCTTCGATCGCACGGAGAAACTCACCGCCATCCGTGGCATGATCGTCGATCGCAACGAGGAAACCATCGCCAAAAGCATTCCTGTTTCCACGGTCTTCGTCGACAAGAACCACCTGATGGACCCCAAACTCGCGAGCTACGGCATCGCCTATCAGGAAGCCAGCGCCGATCCCGGTTGGGAACGTCTCGATCCTGGCGCACGCCGCCGACGCATCCACTCGCTGCGCGGCGAAATCCTCGCACGCGACACCGCGGACATCATCGTCCAGAAACACCTCGCCTACGCCATCGGCGTCCTCGCCCGCCCCCTCGGCATGCGCCGCGAGGAACTCCGTGCGAAAATCGAAGACAGCAAGGGCATGTGGGTGCCCATCGCCAAAGATCTCCCCGAGGACGTCGCCGACCGCCTCCGAACCTCCATCGACGAACAGTGGATCCAGGGCTTCAATTTCGAAAACGCCATCAAACGCTGGTATACCTCGCCGGACATCGCCACCCACCTCACGGGATTCATCGGCGAGATCAAGGAAACCGATGACGAAGGCCACGAAGCCACCCGCATCGTTGGCCAGTTCGGCATCGAGGCCGCCATGGAAGCCTTCCTCGCCGGTCGCGATGGCTGGCGCAAACATCGCCGCGACCAACGCGGGCTCATCGTCCCCGGCGATTCCGGTAGCCTCCTCCCGCCCCGTTCCGGCCTCCACGTCCAACTCGCCCTCGATCTCGGCACGCAGTCGATCGTCGAGGAGGAACTCGACGCCGCCCTCGCCGAATACAAGGCCACCGGCGGATCCGTCGTCCTGCTGGACCCGAAAACCGGCGACGTCCTCGCCCTCGCCAGCCGCCCCCATTTCAATCTCAACGAACGCAAGGACATCGGCCTCGACGGATTGTTGGGAAAAACCTTCGACAACACCTTCAACTACGCCGTCCAAGGAAGCTACGAACCCGGTTCCACCTTCAAGATCGTCGCCACCACCGGCGGCCTGGATCTCGGCCTGGTCCGCCCGCAGACCACTATCTTCTGCCACCACGGCGTACTCATCGAGGGCAAAATCCGAATCCCGGACCACCACCCATACGGAAATCTAACACTCGAGGAAATCCTCGCCAAATCGAGCAACATCGGCGCCTACAAGATCGCCAAACAACTCGGAAACAAGCGCTTTTATGAATACGTCGAACGCTTCGGCTTCGGCTCGAAGACCGGCATCATGCTCAGCGGAGAAACCCGCGGCATCGTCCGCAACACCGGCAACCCCATGGATTTCTCCCGCGCCACCTACGGCTACGCCCTCGCGGTCACGCCCCTGCAAGTGGCCAGCGCCTACTGCGCCATCGCCCACGACGGAAGTGTTAGAAAACCCCGCATCGTCAAGGCGCTCGTCCACAATGACGGCACCATCGTCGATAGCTTCAAGCCCGAGATCACATCCGTCGCCATGAAACCTGCCACCGCGGCCCTCATGCGCACCGCACTCGAAACGGTGACCCAGAAAGGCGGCACCGCCACCCTCGCCGCAGTCCCCGGGTTCCGCGTTGCCGGAAAAACCGGAACCGCCAAAAAAATCAAACCCAGCGGCGGATACTACGACAGCCGCTACACCGTCTCCTTCGCCGGCATGATGCCAGCGCAGGATCCCGCATTCGTCTGCCTCGTCGTGATCGACGATCCCCGCACCACCGAAGTGAAACCCGGCGGCGGCTCCATGGCCGCACCCACCTTCCAAAAAATCGCCGCCCGGGTCGCTGCCCGTATGAATTTGCAACCCACCGAACCCGTCACAGATCCGCTCGCCACCGCCGCCGCCCAATGATTTTGCGCGAACTCGCTTCCTCCCTTTCCCGTGTCACGGTCGCCGGACCGCTTGACGCGGACATTCGCGCCCTCACCGCAGACTCCCGTCAGGCCGCTCCCGGCATGCTCTTCGCCGCCATCCGCGGCACCAGTATCGATGGCCACCAATTCATCGGAACCGCCCTCGCCGCGGGGTGCAAAGCCATCCTCGCCGAGTCCGCTCCTCCGGAAAATCTCGACCCAACCGCCACGTGGCTGCATGTGCCTAACAGCCGCGCCGCCATCGCCAAACTCGCATCCGCCATCGAAGGCCACCCATGGGCGGATCTCTCCATGGCCGGCGTGACCGGAACCAACGGCAAAACCACCACCACCTATCTGATTCATCACGTGATGAAAAATTCGTGGCACCGCGCCGGACTGCTCGGGACCATTCTAACAGACGATGGCGAGACCACCGAGGCCGCCAAACACACCACTCCCGGCTCCATCGAACTCACCGCCCTCCTCGCCCGCATGCGCGACAACGGCTGCCGCGGCATGGCCATGGAAGTCTCATCCCACGGCATCCATCAGGACCGCGTCGGGGCCATCGGCTTCGATGCCTGCGTCTTCACCAACCTCACCCAGGACCACCTCGACTACCACGGAACCCTCGAAGCATACTTCAAGGCGAAAGCCGATTGGTTCCACGCCCGCGCCACCGATCCGCTCGGGAAAAAGCCGGTCGCCGTGATCAATTTCGACGATGCCTACGGAGTCGAACTCGCCGATGCCCTGAAGGAAAAAATGCCCGTCATCCGCTACGGCTTCGGCGTCCATTGCGACTTCCGCGCGAACAATTTCCGCCAGTCCGCCCGCGGCATGGACTTCGAGCTCACCGCCAAAGGCAAATCATTCCTCGTCCGCGCCCCCCTGATCGGCCGATTCAACGTCTACAACCTCCTCGCCGCCATCGCCGCTGCCAGCGCCTGCGGCATCCGCCCGCGCGAAGCCATCGCCGCTCTCGCCGCCGCACCCCAGGTCCCCGGCCGCATGGAGCAGGTCGGAAACGCCGGCGGTGCCACGGTTTTCGTCGATTACGCCCACACCCCGGACGCCCTCGAAAACGCCTGCCGCACCCTGCGCGAACTCAATCCGCGCCGCCTCATCACCGTCTTCGGTTGCGGGGGCGATCGCGACCGCGGCAAACGCCCGCTTATGGCCGCCGCCGCCTGCCGCCACAGCGATGCCTGCGTCATCACTTCGGACAACCCACGCTCGGAAGACCCGCTCTCCATTCTAGCAGACATCGAACGCGGCATGACCGGAATCCCCCACCGCAGCATCCCCGATCGCGCCGAAGCCATCGACTTCGCCGTCCAGTCCGCCCGCTCCGGTGACATCATCCTCGTCGCCGGAAAAGGTCACGAAACCTATCAGATTTTCTCCACCGGCACCGTCGATTTCGACGACCGCAAGGTAGCTTCCAAAGCTCTGCGCGACCGTGCGCAGACCATTGCAGACCTCCGATGAACCCGCTCACCGCCATCCGCATCGCAGAGATCCTCGGCACCCAGGTTGCCGCCGGGGATCCCTCCGCGCTGGTCTCGGCCGGCGTCTCCACCGACACGCGGAAACTTCCGGAAAACTCGGCGTTTTTCGCACTCCGCGGCGAAAATTTCGATGGTGATGCCTTCGCCGCCGCCGCCCTCGAATCCGGCGCGTCACTCGCCGTCGTCCATGCTTGGTCCGGCCCCGCACCGGAGCGCGGCGCGGTGATCATCGTTCGCGACACGCTGCTCGCCCTCCAGCGCCTCGCCCATTGGTGGCGCCAGCAACTCGATATCCCCGTCGTCGCCATCACCGGATCTAACGGAAAGACCAGCACCAAGGATTTCACCGCCGCCGTGCTCTCCCGCCGCTTCCGCGTTTCCGCAACCCGCGGCAACCTCAACAACCACATCGGCGTCCCTCTAACCGTTCTCGCCACCTCGCCCGATGATGAGGTCGCGGTCTGGGAAATGGGAATGAACCACGCCGGCGAACTCGCTCCGCTCTGCGAAATCTCCCGCCCGAAATACGGCATCATCACCAACATCGGCACCGCACACATCGAGCACCTCGGATCCCGCGAAGCCATCGCCGAGGAAAAAGGCACCCTCGCACGCTCGCTCCCCGCCGATGGATACCTGTTCCTCCCGGCCATCTGCGATTTCTACGACTACCTCCGCCAGCGCACCCGCGCCCACCTCGTCCCGGTCGGCAATGGCCGTGGAATCGTCCGTGCGGAGAACCTCCGTGCGGAAGGGGAGGGGACCCGATTCACCCTCGTCATCGATGGATCCGGCACCGCCGAAGTATTCCTTCCCGTTGCCGGACGCCACATGGTCAACAACGCACTCCTCGCCGCTGGCGTCGGCTGGAAACTCGGCATGACCACTGCGGAAATCGCCGAAGGCCTCGCCTCCACCCAAATCTCCGGCGGCCGTCTCCGCCGCATCGATCATAACGGAATCGTTCTGATAGACGATACCTACAACGCCAACCCAGAATCGATGGCCGCCGCCATCGACACCCTCGCAGAAACCCCCGTCTCTAACGGAGGTCGCCGCATTATCGTCCTCGGTCGCATGGGCGAATTAGGACCCCACGCACCCGCCGCCCACCTCCGCGTCGGCGAACTCGCCGCCGCACGCCACCTCAAGGTCGTCGCCGTCGGCGAAGGTGCCGAAGGCATCGCCCAAGGTGCCGGCGGCGCCACTTACTTCCCCGATCTCGCCGAAGCCGCAGCCTGGTTGGCCGCGGAAGCGAAAGCCGGTGACGTCCTGCTCTTCAAGGGCAGCCGCACCGCCACCGTCGAGCGTGTCATGAACTCCGCTTTTCCCCGCCACTGATGCTTCCCGCGATTTACGACTACTGGCAGAGTGCTCGCGAAGCCGGCTCCGAATGGGCCGAGTCCTTCCGTTTTCTCAACCTTTTCCAATACATCACCTTCCGCGCCGCCTGCGCGGGACTTCTCTCGTTCTTGCTCTCGCTGATGTTCGGCCCGCGCGTCATCCGCAAGCTGATCTCACACAAGGTCGGACAACCCATCCGCACCGCCGAAGAGGTGCACAAACTCGCCGAACTCCATGGCGGAAAAGTCGGCACCCCCACCATGGGCGGCGTCCTCATCCTCGGCTCGGTGCTCATCTCCACCCTCATCTGCGCCCGCCCGATGAACCCTTTCGTCGCGGTCTGCGCCGTGACCATGGCCGCCTGCGGTCTTTTGGGATTCTGCGATGACTACCGCAAGGTGAAGCAGAAGAAATCCGACGGCATCAGCGCTCGCACGAAACTCGGCTGGCAGCTCACCATCGCACTCGTCGCCTCGTGCTTTATCTTCTTCAAAATGGAAATCTCCGGATTCGGTGCCACCGCCGAACAACTCGCCAATGGTCAGGCCGGATTCCGCCTCGGCCATGTACCCGTCGGCATCGGCGCGATCTGCTTCCCCCTCTTCAAGTCTCCGCTGGTCGATCTCGGTTGGCTGATCATCCCGTTCTTCGCCATGGTCATCGTCGGCTGCTCGAATGCGGTGAATCTAACGGACGGGCTCGATGGTCTTGCCACCGGATGCACCATCACCGTCGCCCTCTCCTACGCCGTCCTCGCCTACCTCGCCGGACATTTCTACATGGCCTTGGAGTATCTCGTCATCCCGCACAACCGCTACATCGGCGAACTCGCGGTCTTCCTCATGGCACTCGTCGGCGCAGGCTTCGGCTTCCTCTGGTTCAACTGCCATCCGGCCAAGGTCTTCATGGGCGACACAGGCTCGCTCGCCATCGGTGGAGCCCTCGGCACCGCTGCCATCTGCACCAAACAGGAACTCCTCCTCGTCATCATCGGCGGCGTCTTCGTCATGGAAGCCCTGTCCGTCATCCTCCAGGTCGGCAGCTTCAAGCTCCGCAAAAAGCGCATCTTCAAAATGTCGCCCATCCATCACCACTTCGAGTTGTTAGGCTGGCATGAAAGCCAGGTCATCATCCGGTTCTGGATCCTTTCGATCATGCTCGCGCTGTTCGGACTCGCCCTTCTCAAGATCGCCTGAAGCCATGTCTCTCACCGGAAAACACGTCACCATCCTAGGAGTCGGCCGCAGCGGCCGCGCCGCAGCAGCGCTCGCCTTGCGCGAAGGTGCCGTCGTTTCGGCTTGGGATGCCGCGGATTCCGCCAGCTTCGCCGGCATGCCGGAGCCGGTCGCCTGCCACCCCTGCGCAACCGAAGCCGATGGACGCGCGCACCGATGCGATCTGCTGGTCGTCAGCCCGGGCATCGACACCTACGGCTCTTACGTCGCCGCCTTCGCCGCCGGCGCAGGGGAGGTGATCGGTGAGGTCGAACTCGCATCACGATATTTCAACGGCCACATCATCGGAATCACCGGAACCAACGGCAAGACCACCACCACCGAACTCGTCGCCCGCATTCTCGCCCACGCCGGCATGGGCGGCATCCCCTGCGGAAACTACGGCACCCCCTTCGCGGAAGTGGTCATGCTTCCAAACCCGCCCCAAGCCGTCTCGCTCGAACTCTCGTCCTTCCAGTTGGAAACGATCCGCCAACTCCATCCCGATGTCGCTGTCTGGCTGAACTTCGCTCCGGACCACATGGACCGCTATCCAACCGTCGATGCCTATCAGAAAGCGAAACTGCGGATCTTCGAGAACCAGACCGCATCCGACACCGCTGTCATCCGCCGCGGCTCCGGCCTGCCTGCTGTGGCAGCCAACGTCGTCGAATTCTCCACCGAAGATCCTGATGCCGAATGGTTTTCTAACGGATGCCAGATCCTCCATCGCGGGGAGATCCTCATCGACCTCGAACTCGATACAAGCCTCCGCGGCCTCCACAACGCCGAGAACACCATGGCAGCCCTCGCCGCCTGCAAGGCGCTCGGCGTCCCCATGTTCTCCATCCGCGATGCCCTTCACGGATACGCACCTCCTCCGCATCGCTGCGAACTGATCCGCACCCTCGACGGCGTCGAGTACCTCAATGACTCGAAAGCCACCAACCTCCACGCCCTCGAAAGCGCACTTCGCTCACAAACACGTCCCGTGGTGCTGATCGCCGGAGGTAAGGAAAAAGGCCTCGATTATACACCCGTTCTGCCTTTGCTGAAAATCAAATCGCTCGCCACCGTCACCTTCGGTCAAATCGCGAGACCCTTGGCCGATCTGTTTTCACAGGCAGTCCCCAGCCAAGCCGTTTCCACACTCGCCGATGCCGTCCAAACGGCACGCGCCCTCGCCCCACGCGGCTCCACCATCCTTCTCTCCCCCGGCACCTCATCCTTCGACCAATTCTCCGGCTACGAACAACGTGGAAACACCTTCCGCGACCTCGTCCATCAACTTCGTTAACCATCATCACCCTCATGAAACCTCAACCCCTCCCATTCAAACGCCGCCCCGTCCCCAAGGGCCTGCTCACCCGCCTCAGCGCTGTCACCCGGAAACGCCAACGCGTCGCCGCCACCGCGAACCCGGAGGAAATATTGGAAGACGGTTCGTCGAAAATCTCGCGAAACCTCACCATCATCTTCCTCTTCCACATCGTCGCCATCGGCCTGTGGTTCACGCATGAGAATTTCTTCGCAGTCTCTTCCACCGACCCCGTGGAAGAAACCAAAGTCGAGGCCGCTCCCGCCCCGGCCGCGCAATCTCCCGCACCACCACCACCCTCGTCCACTCGCCTCTCATCCAACGAGCACGGTTACGTCGTCCGCCGTGGAGACAACTACGAAACCATCGCCGCCGCACACGGCGTGCCGGAAGCGGAACTCCGCGAAGCAAACGGCCACCGCCGCGTCGTCAGCGGAATGCTCATGCGCATCCCGCCGCGCCGCATCGTCGCCGCCGATCCTCCAGAGGTCGTCGCCATTCGCGAATCCCAACCCACTACCGCTCCCGTCACCCAAGCCGCTCCGGTGGATGATGGCCTCGTCGATGCGGTCCCCGTCGGCTCACCCCCCGCCCCCCGCGCCGTCGTGATCCGCCCGAACGTCGACCGCTCCGCCGATGTTGCCACCGAGCCCGCCGCCGCCACTCCTTCCGGACAAACCTACGTCGTCCAACCCGGCGACAGCGTCTGGCGCATCGCCAACCGCTTCAAGGTCGGCCAGGACGAACTCATGCGCGCCAACAACATCAGCGATCCACGCAAGATGAAAACCGGCATGACCCTCGTGATCCCATGATGATCTAACAATCTCACCCCTCGTGCTCCGCCATTCATCCATCCTGCTCTGCCTCGCCGTCGCGGCCCTCGTCGCGCTCGGCCTAGTCATGCTTGCCAGCACCAGCGTTTGGGTGAAAGGCGTCGAGGAACCCTATCTGTTTCTTCGGAAACAGACAATCATGGTCATGGTCGGCCTCATCGCCGCCATCATCGCCGCACTCGTCTCCCCGGAGTTTCTTCGCAGACATGCGTTCCTCATGCTAGGCGGAGTCAGTGTCATGCTCGCCCTCTGCTTCCTTCCCGGCATCGGCGTGGAAATCTACGGATCGAAGCGGTGGATCCAAATCCCCGGCCTTCCCCAGTTCCAGCCATCCGAACTCGCGAAGATCATCACCATCGTCGCCCTCGCCGCATGGTTCGCCCGCTGGCAAACAGAAACCCACACCTTCTGGCGCGGCTTCGTCATCCCCGGCACCATCGCCGCCTGCCCCATCCTCCTCATCGCCGCGGAGACCGATGTCGGCACCGCCCTCTCTCTATCAGTCGCCACCGCCGCCGTCCTCTTCTGCATCGGCACCCGCGTCCGCTACCTCATCCCCACCGCCTTCATCGCCATCTCCGGCGCGGCGTATTACATCTACAACAACGAAAACCGCTGGTCCCGCATCCAAGCCTGGCTCGATCTCGAAAATCCGGTCCATCAGCTCGACAAAGGCATGCAGCAATGGCGCGCCCTCCTCGCCCTCGGCAACGGCGGTCCATGGGGCGTCGGTCTCGGCAACGGCGTGGAGAAATTCGGCACCCTCACCTTCGCCCACATCGACTTCATCTTCCCCGTCGTCGGTGAGGAACTCGGCCTCCCCTTCACCCTCGGCGTCGTCGCCTGCTACGCCCTCATCGCCGTCGCCGGCATTGCGATCGCGTGCCAGGCCAACAATGTCTTCAACCGCTGCCTCGCACTCGGTCTCACCGCCGTCATCGTGGTCCCCGCCATGGTGAACATCGGCGTCACCACCGCCGTCCTCCCCAACGACGGCCTCCCGCTCCCCTTCGTCAGCTACGGCGGCACCAGCCTGATCTTCAGCCTCGCCGCCGTGGGTCTCCTCGTCGGCATCCACCGCCGCTCCCAAGCCATCGTCGCCCAGGAATTCCCCCTCACCCGCGAAACCCGCCTCGCCATCCGCCTCTGACACACCATCCTGACGGACGCTCTCCCGCGTCTTGGATGGCCATGGTGACTACATTGCGCGGACGATTCATTCCCCCCTCCCAATCATTTGCGCATTTCGTGGATTCTTGCGGCGTGGCTGGTTGACAAGCCCCGCCGTGCTTGACCAATCTGCGACGCACGCCACACGGGAAATTTCCCGCCAGGCTTTCAAAAAACCACCCACGAAGATCTCCAGCGCTGTGTTTTCCAACGAAGATTATCTTGCAGAATTGCTCTCCGAAGCCGGAATGGTGAGCCCCGATCAGCTCGATCAGGCACGAAATGCCCTCTCCAGTGGCGAATCACTCATCGAACACCTGCTCGCCCACAGCAGCCTCACCGAAGAAGCCATCGCCCAAACCCTCGCCGCCAACGCAGGCATCGGCTTCATCCGCCTCGAAGACGTCATCTTCGACCCTGCCATCACCTCCACAATCCCGGACGACGTCGCCAAGCGCTATCGCTGCATCCCCTTCATGGACGACGGACTCTACCTCACCGTCGCCGTCGCCGACCCGCTCGATTTCGAAACGCTCGACAGCCTCCCCCACGTCATCGGTCGCGAACTCACTCTCGTCTGCGCCACCCGTCGCGACATCAACGCGCACCTCAAGCAATTCTACGGCCTCGACGCCTCCGATACCGCCGGCGGCGGAAACGGTATCACCATCACCACTGGAGACTCTGAAGCCGGTAGCGAAAGCGCTGACGCCCCCATCATCAAGCTCGTCTTCCAAACCCTCACCGAAGCCTTCCGCCTCCGCGCCTCCGACATCCACATCGAGCCGCTCGAGACCTCCGTCCGCATCCGTTACCGCCTCGACGGCAAGCTCGTGCAGGTCGATTCCCACCCGAAAAAACTCCTGCCCTCCATCATCGCCCGCCTCAAGGTGATGAGCGGTACCATGTCCATCGCGGAAAAACGCCTCCCGCAGGACGGCCGCATCCAACTCAAAATGGGCGACAAGGAGGTCGACCTCCGCGTCTCCTCCGTCCCATCCAACCACGGCGAATCCATCGTCATGCGGATTCTCGATAAAACCGCACTGCTCCTCGGCCTGCCCGAACTCGGCTTCTTCTCGGACGACCAAACCACATTCGAGCAACTCCTCGGCCTCCCCGACGGCATCCTCCTCGTCACCGGCCCCACCGGCTCAGGGAAAACCACCACGCTCTACGCCTGTCTCAACGTCATCAATCGCCCCGATAAAAAGATCATCACCGTCGAGGACCCGGTCGAATACGAACTCCCCGGCATCAACCAGGTCATGGTCAAGGCCGACATCGGCATGACCTTCGCCTCCGCCCTCCGCGCCATGCTCCGCCAAGCGCCGAACATCATCATGATCGGGGAAATTCGTGACGCGGAAACCGCCAACATCGCCATCAACGCGTCCCTCACCGGTCACTTGGTCTTCTCCACCCTCCACACCAACGACGCGCCCTCCGCCGTCGCCCGTCTCGCCGACATCGGCGTCAAACCCTTCCTCATCGCCTCCGCCGTCCGCGCCATCCTCGCCCAGCGCCTCGTCCGCAAGCTCTGCCCCGTCTGCAAAGCCCCGGCAAATCTCTCCGACAAGGAAATGCGCGCCCTCTCCCTCGATCCATCACGCATGAAGGACGCCACCATCCTCGGCCCCGTCGGCTGCGAAAAATGTCGCGGTGGCGGCTTCCGCGGCCGTATGGGCATCTTCGAGCTGTTCCTCATTGACGACGAGGTCCGCCAGATGGTCAACACCGGCCTCACCACCACCCAACTCCGCCGCCGCGCCCGTGAACTCGGCATGCGCACCCTCCGCGAAGACGGCATCCGGAAAGTCCTCTCCGGCCTCACCTCGGGATCCGAAGTCGTCCACGCCACCATGTCCGACGCCGACTGAAATCCAAAAACCACAGTCACGGCACCAACCCCTCTCCAAACCCCAGCATGGACCACAACCAGCTCATCGAACTTTTCCAGTCCCGCGGCCTCATCGACCGCTCGCTCGCTCAGGACATCATCGACGAAGTCGACCACAGCGGCAAAGAAATCGCCGAAATCCTCGCCGACTTCCAAGTCATCAACCACCGCGACGACGTCTGGCCCATCGTCGCCTCCGAACTCGGCGCCTCCATGGTCGATCTCCGCGACTGGACTCCGCCCGAAGCCGTCCTCGCCCTCGTCCCCGCCGGCACCGCCCGCCTCCATGGCGCGCTCCCCGTCCAATTCGACAACACCGGCCTCTACGTCGCCCTCGTCGATCCCCTCAACCCACAAACCGTCGAGGACCTCCGCTTCGCCATCGGCCGCGAAATCAACGTCGTCGTCGCCCCGGACTACCTCGTCGAACAAAAAATCAACGAGTGCTACGGCGGCGAAGGCAAGGCGATGGAAGACATCCTCAGCCAGCTCGAAATCGGTGGCGACAGCGTCAACGCCGCCGACCTCGAATCCGAGGCAAACTCCGCACCCATCATCCGCTACGTCGACCTCGTCCTCTATCAGGCGATCAAGGAAAAAGCCTCGGACATCCACTTCGAGCCCTTCGAAAAGGACTTCAAGATCCGCTACCGGGTCGACGGCGCGCTCTACGAAATGGCACCGCCACCGGTCCATCTCGCGCTCCCCATCATCTCCCGCGTCAAGGTCATGGCGAACATGAACATCGCCGAACGCCGCATCCCGCAGGACGGACGCATCGTCAAACAGGTCGGCGAAAAACAGGTCGACATGCGCGTCTCCTCCCTCCCCACCCACCACGGCGAGTCCGTCGTGCTCCGGGTCCTCGACCGCTCCTCCGTCAACCTCTCGCTCGAAAACCTCGGCCTCACCCCGCACATCTACAACTACATCTGCGACACCATCGAGAAGCCGAACGGAATCTTCATCGTCACCGGCCCCACCGGTGCCGGAAAAACCACCACCCTCTACGCCGCGCTCCGCCGCATCAATACCATCGACTCGAAACTCCTCACCGCTGAGGACCCCGTCGAATACGACATCGATGGCATCATCCAGATCCCCATCAACGAAGCCATCGGCCTCGATTTCCCACGCGTCCTCCGCGCCTTCCTCCGTCAGGACCCGGACCGCATCATGGTCGGGGAAATGCGCGACAAGGACACCGCGCAAATCGCCATCCAGGCCTCCCTAACAGGCCACTTGGTCCTCTCCACCCTCCACACCAACGACGCCCCCGGCGCCGTCACCCGTCTCATCGACATGGGTTGCGAGCCGTTCCTCGTCTCCGCCTCGCTCGAAGGCGTGCTCGCCCAGCGCCTCGTCCGTACCATCTGCAAGGACTGCCGCACCCCCTACGAGCCCAACGAGTCGATCCTCAGCCAGCTCGGCATCTCTCCGCACGAACTCGGCGACAAACAATTCTTCACCGGCGGCGGCTGCCCGACCTGCGGCCAATCCGGCTACCGCGGACGCTGCGGCCTCTACGAACTCCTCAACATCACCGATCCCATCCGCGAACTCATCACCGATCGTGCGCCTTCCGTGGTCATCAAACAGAAAGCCATCGAACTCGGCATGAACACCCTCCGCGAGGACGGCCTCCGCAACATCTACCTCGGCACCACCACCATCGAGGAAGTCCTCAAATACACCTGATCCATCCCGCCGAATTTCCCCTCGCCAAGATCCACGAATTCCCTTTTTCTTTCCTCCACAAATCCCGAATCCATAAAGCCCCTGTCCCATGGCCAATTTCCAATACACCGCGCTTGATTCCAAAGGCGAGCAGACCAACGGAGCCGTTTCCGCAGCCACCGAGGCCGAAGCCATCCAAAAACTCCGCAGCCAAGGCCTCTACCCCACCCAGATCGTGGAAGAAGGCAAAGCTGGCGGTAAAAAAGCCAAGGCACCCGCCGCAAAAGGCAAAGCCAAAGCCAAATCCGGCGGCGCTGCCAAAACCGGTGGCCGCATCAAGCCCAAGGCCCTGATGATCTTCACCCGCCAGCTCGCCACCCTAATCGATTCCGGCCTGCCCCTCCTCCGCTCCCTCACCGTCCTCGGAAAACAGGAGCCCAACCCCGTACTCCGATCCACCGTCTCCGCCCTCGCCGATTCCGTCCAAGGTGGCTCCACCTTCTCCGAATCGCTCGCCCAACACCCGAAAATCTTCAACAAGCTCTACGTCAACATGGTCAAGGCCGGTGAGCTTGGCGGTGTTCTCGAAATCGTCCTCAACCGTCTCGCCGAATACCAGGAAAAGGCCCAAAAGCTCAAAAACAAGATCGTCTCCGCCATGGTCTACCCGGTGATCGTCATGTTCATCGCCGTCGCCATCCTGATCTTCCTCATGATCTTCATCGTGCCGAAGTTCAAAGAGATGTTCACCGAGACCGACAACGAACTCCCGTTGATCTCCCAGATCGTCTTCGGCACTTCCGAGTTCTTCCTCGCAAGACCCTTCTTCGTCCCGAACGTCGTCTTCGTCTTCATCCTCCTCGGCTTCTTCATCTTCCTCTTCAACCTCTGGGGTCGCACCAAAGGCGGTCGTCAGGCGGTCGATACGATGAAACTGCACATGCCGATCTTCGGCGACATCCAGCGCAAATCCGCCGTCTCCCGCTTCTCCCGGACTCTCGGCACCCTCGTCACTTCCGGCGTCCCCATCCTCCAGGCCCTCAACATCACCCGCGATACCGCCGGCAACGTCGTCATCTCCGGTGCCATCGAGAAAGTCCACGAAGCCGTCAAGGAAGGGGAATCCATCGTCACTCCGCTTCAAGCCTCCGGCGTCTTCCCGAACATGGTCATCTCCATGGTCGACGTCGGTGAGGAAACCGGTCAGCTCCCGGAAATGCTCCTCAAGGTCGCCGACGTCTATGACGACGAAGTCGACAACGCCGTCACCGCGCTCACCTCCATTCTGGAGCCCATCATGATCGTGTTCCTCGCACTCATCGTCGGCTCGGTTGTGTTTGCATTGTTCCTGCCGCTGATTAAGATGATCTCGAGCATGGGCGAGGCGACGTGATCGCCCGGCCCTCCACAAAACCCCAAAATCCCAGCGCCATGAAACTCACCAACCGCCGCCACCGGCCCGGCTTCTCGCTCATCGAGCTGCTCGCCGTCATCACCATCATCGTCATCCTCGCCGCACTCACCGTGGCTGGCATGGGTTACGTAAATGAAAAGCAGGCCGCTTCGAAAGCCGAAGTCCAGATCAAGCTCCTCGAAAACGCCATCGAAGCCTACAAACTCGACAACGGCAGCTACCCCGGAACCTCCGCCAACACCCCGGCGGCAGGAACCGGAGTCTCCAGCCAGCTCTACCGCGCCCTCTACCTCGATGGCGTCACTAACGGCACCACCATCTACCTGCCACAACTCGATCCCAACGATTCGAAACAAGGCTGGCTCGAAGGCACCGGTACCTCCACCAAGATCGTCGATCCCTGGGGCAATGAATACCGCTACCGCAAAGGCACCAACGCCCAGAACCCCGACTTCGACATCTGGTCCGTCGGCAAGGACGGCAAAACCAACACCGCCAGCGCCACCCACAAGGACAACAAGGACGACATCGGAAACTTCTGATCCGCCTCCTCCGGAAATCCTCCAACTTCCCCAAAAGCCCGCCCACCCGGCGGGCTTTTTGCTGCCCGGCCACATTCATCACATCCCCATCCGCTGAAATGCCGACGAACCGAGCCGGGTATCGCAACGGCGCAACGATCGGAAACATCCAACCCAGCCCATGAAAAACCCCATCTTCCGCGTCAAGGCCATCATCACCCTCGGCATAGCGGTATTCTTCACACCGCCCGCGTTGCTGATAGCCGCAGACGACCAGGAAAAACTTCCGAACATCGTGTTCGTGCTCTTCGACGACATGGGATACGGCGAGCCGAAATGTTATCGCGAGGGCAGCCAGTTCAAGACGCCAAACCTGGACCGCCTCGCAGCCGAAGGCATGCGCTTTACCGACGCTCACTCGCCATCGTCCGTCTGCACGCCCACCCGATACGGACTGCTCACCGGTCGTTATCCATCGCGCATCGGTCAGTATGGCGTGCTCACCAGCCACTCCCCGCCGATCATTCCGAAGACCCGTCTAACAGTCGCCTCCCTGCTGAAACAACATGGCTACGCCACCGCCTGCATCGGCAAATGGCACCTCGGTCTGGTGTGGGATGGCCGGCCTGGCCAAGAAGCGCCCATCCCCGTCGGCAAACGGTTGCTCAGCGGACCCAACGACCTCGGCTTCGATGATTTCTACGGATTCACCCACGCCCGCAACATCGGCACCATCATCGGGCAGGACCGCGTGGTGGAAAATGTCGCGGCGGTGGATAACCAACCGCGGATGATCGAAAGGGCGGTGCGCTGGATCGGGCAGCGCGAGACCGGCAAGCCGTTCTTCCTCTACTTTCCCATGTGCCCGCCCCACACACCCGTTGCGCCCGGCGCCGGATTTGTCGGCAAAGGAGGAATCGAAGGGCGCGACAGCCGTTACGGAGATTGGGTCTATCAGGGCGACCACATGCTCGGGCAACTGATGGATGCGCTGGAGCGCAAAGGTCTGGCCGGGAACACCCTCATCATCGCCACCTCCGACAATGGCGCCGCCGCCCGCCCGTACGCCCCGTTGCGCGCGGCGAAAGGCAGCATCCACGAAGGCGGCCACCGCGTGCCATTTCTCGCCCGTTGGCCGGGCGTGATCAAACCCGGCTCCGTTTGTGAAGAAACCATCTGCCTGACCGACCTCATGGCCACCTGTGCCGGGATCGTCGGCGTGAAACTCCCCGGAAACGCGGGCGAAGACAGCGTCAGCATCCTCCCCCTCCTGCGCGGCACCGCGCATGGCCCCGTGCGTGAAGCCACCATTCACCAGTCCCACAAGCGTGACCTCGCCATCCGCCAAGGCCCCTGGAAACTCATCTTCACCGCCAACGGAAAACAGGAGCTCTATCACCTCGGAACCGACCTCGGCGAGACCAGGAACGTCGCCCAAGCCAACCCGGAGACCGTGAAAAAACTCACCACCTTGATGACCCGATATGTCAACGAAGGCCGCAGCACCCCGGGCGAAAAACAACCCGTCGACCCTTCCGTGAAATGGCCCAAGTTTACGGTGGCTGATTGATCGGTTCGTGGAGGATATAGGTGTGAGAGTTCCGTGGAATCTCCAATAACACGTCCATGGTTCGCATCAACTTGATCGAGACCGTGTCTTCGCAAGGGCATGTTCGGAAGCGACGACGGGGTGCATTTGGTGTGTTACGGCTTGGCACCTGAACCATTTGAGGTGCCGATCCGGTCCGAGGTGTTCAAACCGAAGTGGATTCGATTGGATCAGAAGACGCAAGATGGAATCCGCGTGAC
>SYAP01000348.1 GCA_005787565.1 Verrucomicrobiaceae bacterium
CAGAGGGCCACGGATCAAGGTTATCAGGGGGCTTCCCGTCACAAAGCGCTGTCCTCACCCATTCTTGGCGCTCATTGGGCGTGTTAGAATCTGGCTCCGCACCCCGTTTGCCCTTCCCCACTAAATTCTCGATTGTGCCTTAATTATTGGAAGGTGGCGGATCTGTCAAACTAGGAGATGATCCAAGGAATGAATGTGCGTTGAGGGTGGGTATTAGCGGGAGTTGAGGCTGGAGGAACCGGGCAGGACGTTGAATTCGTCCCGCCCCTGCTTGACCACCGCGCGCTCACCACGGGCGGATTGCTGAACGGCTTGGCTCAGATTCTTGCTGGTGGTGTTGAGAGCCAGGGCATCCGAGATGACTTGCACGTCTCCGGGGGATACGGATCTGCCGGAGGATGAGATGGCCTCGGTGTTGACGGTGGCGAGGACAACCACGGGAACACCCTCACTGTTTTGGATGGAAAGGGCGACCTTGCCGCGGATGGTGGTGAGGTCCCGGAGCCGCTGGTTGTTAGATGTGCCGGCGAAGTCCGGATCGTGGGGGAAAGCGCTTGGTTTTGAGGATGGATTGTTGGAAGGGGGTGATTGGCGGCTACCTGATGTGGAGCCGTTAGAAGATGAGCGCTTTGCGGCTGCCGCCTCCCGCTGGACCGTGGTGGCGATTTCGCGGCGGAGGTGGGAACGATTGTCATTGTCTAGGCTTCGCCAGGTGCCGGAAACCGTCATGGTGATTCTGGCGGGGGCGGTCCAAGTGCGGCCTTGGTTTCCAGGGGTGTTGATGATTTGGCGGTTGAAGGGGGATGCGAAGAGTCCGTAATCCGATGGAGTGGTGCAGGCTCCTAAAAGTGCAATCAGTGGGAGGGCAGCGAGTCCAAATTTCAATCGCTTCATGGGATGGTTATCTTTAGTTTTCGGTTTTGACCGAGGTCAATTCCCGTTTTGTTCCATGAGGCTCACTGCCTGTTTTCGTTGGCGGCTTGTCTGAGTTTCGTCGCCAGTTCGCGTTCTCCCTGGGAGTCCAGCCAGTCCGCGGATTCGAGAGCGAGTTCGAGGATCAGCCTGGTGTCCGGGTGATTTGCGGGAAAGCCTCCATGTTTCGACAACAGAGCGTTGTATGCCCGGTATGCGGCGTCGGGGATGCGGTGGTTCCTGGCTAACAGATAGGAATCGGCGGCGTTTCCAAAGGCCGTGATGGCGTCCGGGCCGCCGACTGGCAGGCGTGCGGCTCTGGCTGTGTGGATGTCTCCGCGGAGGATGTGGTTTTCCTTGAGTGCGGGAAGATTGGAAAGGCGAAGGGCGAGTTCGCGGCGGGTGATGCCGATTTGGTTTCCGACTTCCATGGTCCAGTAGGGTTCGCTGATGAGGACGCGGATTGCCGGTTCGAGTTCGCTTGCGAGATCGGGCGGGTATTGGTCGATCCAGACGAGGGCCTTGGCGAGCAGTCTGGATTCTTCCAGAGGCAGGTTTTGGGGATTCAAGGTTGCGACGCGGAGGAAGATTGCGGATGCGGCGGTTGATTTTGCGGTGATGGATCCGGCGTTGGCTGCGGAGATGAGGATGGATTCGCGTTCTTTGGAGAGTTCCGGGAAGGCGGATGCGCAGCGGAGGATGGGTTGGTCGCCGAGCCAGGGGATGGCTCCGGTGAGCAAGGGGGTGGCTTTGAGGATTTCTTCGCTGGAGAATCCGGGCGGGGGCAGGGTTTCGCTTTGGGGTGTGCACTCGACCATTTGGGTGAGGTGGTGGAGTGCGGCGGTGGCTGATTTTTGTTTTTCGGTGTCTGAGGCGCAGGACGAGATGAGTTTCTCGATTTGGGAGAGCCATTGTGATGGCTGGCAACGCCAAGCTTCGAGGAGCGACAAGGGGAAGGTGAATGCGGGAGGCGGATCTACGTGGCTTTGTGGAAAGAGTTTGAGCAGTGATTCGGCGGCTCCGGATTTCTCGAATTGGTTGTAGCCTTCTTGGGATGCGAGAGATTTTGTGATGTTGGAGGCGAGTTGGGAGAGTTGTGGAAGGTCCCAGATTTCGTGGCCGGAGGGAGGGGCGGGCTTGCCGAAGATGCGGGTGATGGAGGTGAGGGCGGCGTTAGGTTCGTCGGGTTTCGCGTCGAGTTCTGCGGCGAGGTTTTTGAGTTGGGTTTTTTGGTGGTTTTGTTCCGCCGCAAGGAGTTGATCCCGGATCTGGGCGGGTGTGAGGGCGCCGCTTTTGATGGAACTGCTGAGGTGGTTCAAGGCCCACCAGGTTCCGCCGCCGATGGCGGCGAGGGCGATGAGGATGGCGGCGATAGAGGCTTTGACCCTGCGCCATCGGGCGTCCATGCGGGCGGTGAGTTCCGCATCGTGATCCCTGATGTGATCGAGGAGGTCGAGGAGTTGTTGGGTTGAATGGACGTTGTGGCGGATGAGGTTCATCTCGCGGATGCGCGCGCGGTAGAGGGTTTGGGCGCTGCGGCATTGGGCTTGGAATGCGGAGGGCTCCGGGTGGTCTGGTCCCGGCGGATCGAGCAGGTGGAGGGGGGTGTCTTTGGGGAATTCCGGAGAGGCGAAGAAGACCCAGGTGATGAGGCCGCGTTTGGCGGCGTGGAGGAGTTCGAATTGGGTGTAGGAGATTTTGCCGAATTCAGGGATGGGGTGGGGAGGTTCGCGGCCGTAGGCGTCTCCGACGAGTTGGATGATTCCGGCGCAGGGTTTGATTTGTTGGCTGAGCCATTGGAGGAGGTTGCCGTGGCCGGTGGGGACTTCGTTTTGATAGACGGGGGTGTAGCCGATTTGGCGGAGTTTTTGGGCGATGGTTTGCCTGATTTGGCCGAATTCGTCTGAGACCGTTGAAATGAAGATTTTCGGACGGTTCATGAGGATGGGGTGAGGTGGCGGGGTGGGAGGGCCGCCTGGTTGGGGGGTGGGTTATTTCTTTTTGCGGAGGAAGGGTGGGAGGTCGAGGTCTTCGCCGTCAACGACGGAGGGGTCGGCGCCTTCGAAGCGGCCGCGGGGGGTGGAGTCGAAGGAGAGTTCGGATTGTGGGCCTGGGCCTTTGATGCCGAGTTTGAGTTTGGGGGTTTCGGGAGTTTCGGCGGCGGGTGACGGGGCGGCGGGTTGAGGCTCCGGCTCTGGCTCTGGATCTTTGGGGAATTCGGGTGCGGATTTCCCCCAGAGTGGTTTTTCGGGTGGGCGGCGGCGGGGTGGGAGGGTGAAGCCGCTGCTGGGGGGACGGGAGGGTTCGGGTTCGAGGTCCGGAGCTGGGGTGGGAGCGGGTTGGGGTTCTGGTTCGGGCTGGGGTTCTGGTTCGGGAGTCGGTTCTGGTTCTGGCTCGGGCTGAGGTTCCGGTTCGGGTGCTGGCTCAGGCTCGGGTGCTGGCTGGGGTTGGGGAGCGGTGTTGCGTGGGGAGCGGGTTTCGGGTTCGGCGAAGGGGCGGTCGTCATCGCCGAAGAGGGAGGGGGCGACGGCGGCAGCGGCGGCGGTTTCTCCGATGCGGCGTGGTTTGGCGAGGGGGGACGGAAGTTGGGAGGCGGGAGTGGGTTTTGGCTGGGGCTCGGGCGTGGGCTGTGGTTTTGGAGCGGGGGGCACGGGCTGAGGCTCGGGTGCTGGTGTGGCGACGGCGGCAGGTTGGCGGGGTGGGGTGAAGCCGTCGGAGGGGTCGAGGATTTCGGGTTTGGAGTGGGAGAGGGATTCGCGTGGGGCGGCGGCGAGGGAGTCTTCGGGGAGTGCGCTGATGAGGGTGACGGAGACGTTTTCGCCCATTTGGGGATCGATGGCGGCGCCGAAGAGGATGTGGGCTTTTTCGGGGACGAATTTGAGGAGGCGCTGCATGAGCAGCTCGATTTCGAAGAGGGTGAGGTCTTCGCCGCCGGAGAGGTGGACGAGGACGGTTTGGGCGTCTTTGAGGAGCGAGCCTTGATCGAGGAGCGGGCTGGAGAGGGCGTTTTTGAGGGCTTTGGTGGCGCGGTCTTTGCCGGTGGCGAGGCCGGAGCCGAAGAGGCAGCGGGAACGTGTGGTGCGGAGGGCGGACATGAGGTCGTCGAGGCCGACGTTGATGAGGCCGGGGCGGACGACGAGGCGGATGACGGCTTTGATGGATTCGCAGATCATGTGGTCTGCGGCGGTGAAGGCTTCGTGGATGCCTTGTTTGGCGAGGACGAGTTCGCCCATGCGGTTGTTGTCGAAGGTGACGAGTGCGTTGGAGAGGACGGCGAGTTCGTTGAGGGTGGTTTCGGCTTGTTCGCGGCGGCGGCGGCCTTCGAAGGCGAAGGGCATGGTGGCGAAGACGACGACGAAGGCTCCTTCTTCGCGGGCGAGGCGGGCGACGATGGGTGCGGCTCCGGAGCCGGTGCCGCCGCCGAGGCCGGCACAGAGGAAGACGATGCGGCGGCCTTTGAGGGTGGCGCGGACTTCGTCTTCGGCTTCGAGGATGGCTTGGTGGCCGAGTTCGGGATCGCCACCGGTGCCGAGGCCTTTGGTGAGGTTGCGGCCGAGTTGGATTTTTTCGTTGGCGACGCAGGCGGAGAGGGTGCGGATGTCGGTGTTGAGGGCGAGGAGTTCGGCACCTTCCATGCCATCAAGGGCGACGCGTTCGAGCATGTTGGCACCGGCTCCACCGAGGCCGATGATTTTGACGCTGGAGGTGGGGATGGTTTGTTGGGGGTCGCGAGAATAAGGAATCATTTGGGTGGATGCTGAAATTTTGAAGAGCTGGGATGCTGGAACGGGGGCTTATTTTCCGAAGGGCCAGAAGAGGTTTTTGAGGTTGCCGAGGAGGCCGGGAGGGGCGGCGCGTTCGGTTTCGAGGATTTGGGCGTAGCGGATGAGGCCGATGGCGGTGGCGTAGTGGGGGTCTTTGAAGGAGGCGAGGACGCCGCTGACGTCCGGGGGTTCGGGGCGGTAGATGTCGCGACCGAAGATTTCGAAGGCGAGTTCGCTGAAGCCGCGCATGAGGGAGGTGCCGCCGGTGAGGAAGATGCCTGCGCCGATGGATTCGACGGCTCCTTCGGGGAGGCGGGAGCGGACGAGGCGGAGGGTTTCTTCGAGGCGTTGGCGGATGACTTCGTTGAGGATGGAGCGGCGGACTTCGACTTCGGCGAAGCCGCGTTCGTCGATGAGTTTGGCGGTTCCGACGGAGCGGGCGGGGTCTGCGGAGGCGTCGCCCTCGGTGATTTTGAGTTTTTCGGCTTTGGAGAAGGGAAGGCCGGTGACGAGGTGGATGTCGTTGGTGACGTGGTCTCCGCCGACGGGGATGCAACCGGAGGCGGCGATGGCACCGCCGAGGTAAAGGGCGTAGTCGGTGGTGCCGCCGCCGATGTCGATGACGAGTGCGCCGCGGTCGCGTTGGGCGCGTTCGAGGGCCATTTGCGCGGTGGCGATGGGGGAGAAGACGACGTCGTCGACTTCGATGCCGGTTTCGCGGACGAGTTTGATGGAGTTCTGGATGCGGTTGGCGATGCCGTGGACGATGTGGAAGTCGGCTTCGATGGTGCGGCCGTGGAGGCCGATGGGGCTGGTGCCTTGTTCGAGGCCGTCGAGGAGGTAGCCGCGGATGATGTTGTGGAGGGGGCAGTTGTCGGTGGGGATGTGGACGTCGCGGGCGATTTCGCGGACTTCTTCGACGTGTTCCGGGGTGACGATTTTCTGGCCTTCGGGGAGGCGGAAGGTGCCACGGTTGTTGACGCCGTGGATGTGGGAGCCGGTGAGGGCGATGAAGACGCTGCGGATTTCGACGTCCGATGCGTCTTCGGCTTTGGCGAGGGCGTCTTTGAAACAGGCGCGGGCTTGTGGGAAGTCGTAGATTTCGCCTTTGCGGACGCCGGCGGTTTTGGTGGTTCCGATGCCGAGGATTTTGACGGCGGTGTCGGCTTTGACTTCACCGACGACGAGGCAGGTTTTGCTGGTGCCGATTTCGAGACCGACGTGAATTTTGGTGCGGCGTGCCATGGTGAGGTGGGATCAGCGGCGGTTGAGGAGGGTGTCGAGGTCGCGGTTGCGGCGTTCTTCGCGGAGTTCGCCAGGGGTGGGTTCCTGGATGGGGATGGCGCGTGGTGGTGCGGCTTCGGAGTGGGTGGTGACGGGGATGTTTTCCTTGGGGATGAGGTTGATGGTGGCGATGGAGTATTGGGTTTCGCGGGCGTGGTGGAGGGCGGCGCGGAGGTCGGAGATTTGGCGATCGTGATCGCCGAGGCCGAAGGTGGCGACGGTTTGGCCGCGGGTGGTGAGGGCGAGGGACCAGGCGTTGGTTTGCTGAATGGTGTCGATCTCGGGGATGGAGGCGGGGTCGTCTTTGGCGGCGGCGGTGAGGAGGCGGA
>SYAP01000349.1 GCA_005787565.1 Verrucomicrobiaceae bacterium
GGGTGGGGGGGAAGCCGGCGCAGGCGATATTGCAGTTGAACCAGGCGTGGATGGCGGAGTTGGGGCTGGGGGATGGGGTGTTGGATGAGTTTCCTGCGCCGTATCGGGCGTTGGTGTGGATGTTGCGGCGGGCGGGGGATGGGTCGTGCGGTTTTTTGGGGAATCCGGTGAGGCATTTCCAGCATTTGGCGAGCCGGATGAGCGGGCCGCGTGGTGAGGTGCGGGTGTGGCGGGCGTGGGTTTGCCACCATTTGGCGCGGGAGGTGTTAGATGAGGCGAGGTTTCCGTTGGATGGCGAGCAGATGGTTAGAGAGGGGTTGTGGATTCCGGGGCGGGAGCGGGCGTTGGGTGAGCTGGAGAGGCGGGGGTGGCGGGGTGAGGCGGATGAGGCGCGGGGTGTGTTTGGTGAGCTTGGCTGAGCTGGCGGCGGAGGGTTTCCATGCGTTTGACGGAGCGGTGGGCGAGGCGGGTGAAGCGGAAGCCGATGATGAGGCAGAAGATGGCGGAGATGAGAGCGAGGATGAGGGTGAAGGGGTGCCAGAAGACTTCGATGTCCCAATTGCTTGCCATCAACCATGGGAGGGCGGAGGGGATGGTGACTGCGCCGAAGAGTGCGCAGAGGGGCCAGATGGCGCGGTGCCACCATGGGTTTGTGGATTTGAAAAGGAGGAGGCAGAGGGCGCACCAGGCGATGCCGCCGGTGGTGGAGCCGGCGACGGCGGTGAAGGCTGCCCAGAAGTATTCGCCGCGGAGTAGGACGTTGGGTGAATCGAGCATGACGGTTCCGAAGAGTCCGATGACGAAGAGGGCGGGGACCATGAGGATGGTGCCGATGGTGACGAGGGCGATGTGGGTGGAGCGGGTGGCTTTTGATAGGGCGGGGTCAATGCCGTGGAAGGCGAGGAGTTCGGGGCTTTCTTGCGGATGTTTCATCGCGGGAGGATGGGGGTGGTGGGTGAAGGGGGGATGAATGTGGGGTGAACTTTCAGGGGGTTGGGGGTGATCTTGGGGGTTTGTTGGGAGGCTTCGGGCAGGATGCCCGAGCCACGGTTTTTGCTGCGCTGGCCGTGGAAGATGAGGGTGTCTTCTTCGGTCATGTTAGGGGTGGGGTGGCGTGTTTGGGGCCGGGGTGGTTTTGGCAGGTTTGGCGGTGCGCCTGTTGGGACATGGGGCCTTGGCGGTGGGGATATTGGGTGATCCAGGGGTTGAGGAGGGCGAGGGCGTTTTGTTGGGCTTCGGGGGTTGGGTATTTGTGGGGCTCGTGGGCGCGGTTTTGGGCGCGGTGGAGGCAGGTTTCGGTGTCCGGGTTGAGGTAGATGAGGATGGAGTCGGGGGTGGCGGCGTGTTGGATGAGGTCTTCGTAGCAGCCTTCGATGATCCAGGAGGGGTTTTGGCGGGTGAAGGTGTCGATGAGGTGGTAGGTTTCTGTTAGGTCGCGGCGGGTTGGGGTTTCGGTGTTTGGTTTCCAGGCGATGGTGTCGAGGTCGAGGATGGAGGCTCCGGTGCAGGCGGCGATGCGGCGTGCGGTGGTGGATTTGCCGGAGGCGGAGTTGCCGAGGATGAGCCAGCGGGTGGCGGTGGGGTGGAGGAGGAGTTTGGTGAGGTGGTAGCGGTCGATGGAGATGCCGTTGCGTTCGACGGTTTCTTGGCTGACGGTGTGGAAGTGGTGGTGTTGGAAGAAGGGTTTGGAGACGAGGCTGGCGTCTGTATCGAGGAGGAGTTGGTGTTGGTTGCGGGCGAGGGTTTCGAGTTCTGTTAGAATGAGCGTTGCGAGGCCTTTGCGGGTGTGATGGGGGTGGGTGTAGAGGAGGGCGATGTGGTCGTTTTCCTCTAACAGTCCGAAGGCGGCGGGGGTGTGGTTGATTTCGGCGACGAGGAGGGTGCCGGTTTCCAATTGTTCTTCGAAGGCTGCGAGGTCTTCGGGATAGGAGGCCCATGCGTCGACCTGGGCGGGGTTGTAGGAGGCGGGGGCGAGGGTGCGGACGGATGTCTGATAGAGTGCGGCGAGGAGGGGGGCGTCGCCGGGCTGATAGGGGCGGAGGATTTCCGCGGTCATGGGGCGGGTGGGGTGGAGAAGGTGTAGAGGCCGTCCTTGACGTTGGCATCCGGGGGGATGTGGGAGTTTTCGAAGAGGTCGTATCCTTGTTTGAGGTTTTGCCAGAAGGGGAACCAGGGGTTTTGGGATTCGCGGGCGAGGCGGGAATCGGTGGGGCGGAAGGGGAAGAGGTGGATGCGGAAGTAGGGTTGGCCGTTTTTATGGGCGGCGGCGCAGAGGGTGTAGATTTCCTCGATGCGGGGGTTGGTCATGGCGAGGCAGCCGATGGAAACGTTGCTGCCGTGGACCATGATGAAGGTGCCGGTGCGTTGGTGGTGGCGGTCGTAGGCGTTGGGGTAGCCGATGTTGAAGGCGAGGTGGAAGTTGCTGTCCGGCTTCATGGCGGAGGGAGGGACGTGGTAGAAGCCTTCGGGGACTTGGCCGTCGCCTTCGGCGATTTTGGGGCCGAGGGTGCCGGAGAGGGAGGCGATGGGCCAGATGCGGAAGAGTTGGTATTTTCCGTGGTCGCGGTGGCGGATCCAGAGTTCGAGTTGTTTTTCTTCTTTGAAGGCGCGGAGGAAGACGGGGTCTCCGAGGTGGAGGCCGGCGGTTTTGAGGGCGGATTGGAGTTCCGGGGTGACGCGGGTTGCGGCGGCTTTGGCGCGGGCGGGGCCGCGGAGGAGTAGGTCGATTCGTGGGATTTCCGCTGGGGGTGGCGGGGTGGTGAAGTCGAGGGGGTTTGCGGTCACGGGGTGTATTTCCTGAGAGCCGCCACGGCCGGGGATGAGCCATGCGGTGGCGGCGATGAGGAGGACGATGGTGGCAAGTCCCGCGGTGATCCGTAGCAAGGCCATGAGGGTGGCAGTCTAGCGGATGGTGGCGGGGGATGTCCCGAAGGGATTTGTGAAAAGGGTGTGAAGGGTGTCAGGGGGAGGCGAGGGTGATTTCGTGGATGATGAGCCAGTTGGTTTGGGGGGCGGTGACGAGGAGGCGGATTTTGCGGGTGCCGGCGGGTGCGGTGGCGGTGGCTGTGCCGTCGTTGAAGGTGGCGAGGTCGGTCCAGGTGGAGCCATCGGTGGAGGACTGGAGTTTGCCGTTTTCGAGTTTGTCGCCGTTTTTGCTGGCGGGGCCGCCGGTGGTGATGGTGACGGGGGTTGGTGCGGGGAGGGGTTTGGCGAGGGTGAGGGTGAGGTGGTCGTTTTGCTTCAACTCGCGGTCCGCCCAGAAGAAGGTGTCGGGGCGGCCGTCGAAGGCGAGTTCGGGCCAGTGGTTCTGATAGATGCCGATGGATGTTTCGACGGTTGAGCCGTCGCGGGTTTTGCGGGTAGGGGGATCGAAGGGTTGGGCGCGGTTGATGCCGGCGGCGTCGTAGTGTTTGAGGATGGTTTCGAGTCTGGTACGGAAGTCGTCGTAGTTTTTGAGTTCGGCGGGTGTCCATGCGACTTCGGCGAGTGCGGCGATGCGCGGGAAGGCGTGGTATTCGACTTTTTTGTAGTCCTTGAAGTATTCGGACCAGAGTTGTGCCTGGACGCCGAGGATGTGTTTTTGTTGTTCGGGTGTGAGTGCGGCGGGGGTGGGGTTGTAGGAGTAGACCTTGTCGATGGGGAGGAAGCCGGTGATGGCTTCGTATTGGAGGCCTTTGGCGAGTTCGGTGGCGGCGGGCGCCTGGTAGTGATCGAAGTAGGTATGGCTGTTAGGGGCCATGACGACGTCGTGGCCTTCCTTGGCGGAGGCGATGCCGCCGGCTTCCCCGCGCCATGACATGACGGTGGCTTTGGGGGAGAGGCCGCCTTCGCGGATTTCGTCCCAGCCGATGAGTTTGCGGCCTTTGGCTTCGAGGATTTTCTCGACGCGTTTGACGAAGTAGCTTTGGACCTCGTGGCCGTCCTTGAGGTTTTCCTTTTTCATGAGTTCGCGGACGCGTGGTGAGTTTTCCCATTGGTCTTTGGGTGCTTCGTCGCCGCCCATGTGGATGTAGGTGGAGGGGAAGAGTTGGCAGACTTCGGTGAAGACGTCGTCGACGAATTGGAAGACTTCCTCGGTGGGGGCGAGGGTGTAGGGGTGGACGCCCCAGCGTGTCATGACTTTGGGGGCGTAGCCGGGGATGTCCGAGTTGCCGAGTTGCGGGTAGGCGGCGATGGCTGCGGCCATGTGGCCTGGCATGTCGATTTCGGGGACGACGTTGATATGGCGTGCGGTGGCGTAGGCGACGATGTCGCGGATTTGTTCTTGGGTGTAGAAGCCGCCGTAGCGTTTGCCGTCGTCGGAGTCGCGATTTCCGTAGGGAGGGGTGGATTCACGCCAGGCACCGACTTCGGTGAGTTTGGGGTATTTCTTGATCTCGATGCGCCAGCCCTGGTCTTCTGTTAGGTGCCAGTGGAAGGAGTTGAGTTTGTGGAAGGCGAGGGCATCGATGAATTTCTTGATGTCTTCGACGGGGTAGAAGTGGCGGCCGACATCGAGCATCATGCCGCGCCATTGGAAGCGGGGGTGGTCTGAGATTTGAAGGGCGGGGACGTTAGCGTTTCCGTTGGCGGGTTTGGTGGGAGGGAGGAGTTGGATGAGGGTGCGGGTGCCGTGGAATGCGCCAGCGGGATCGGTGGCGAGGATGCGGATGCCTTGAGGGGTGACTTCGAGGCGGTATCCGGATGGGGGGATGGATTTGGTTTCGTCGAGGTCGATTTGGATTTGTGAGGGGAGGTGGATGCGGAGTTCCTCGGCGTAGGTTTTGGCGGGGGAGCCGGTGATTTTGGCTAGGTCGGCGGAGAGGAGGCCGGCTTCGTTGGCGAGGCGGCGGTCGTGGCGGATGGCGGTGTTTGCGGAGAGCGGGAAGTGGCCGTCGAGGGTTTTGATTTCGACGGGTTTCGGGATGATGGGCAGCGGTTCGGCGGCGGATGCGAGGGCGCTGACCGCGAAGAGTGTGGCGGTGATGGATTTCATGGGATGGGCAAATGGAACGGTTGGAGGGTGCGGCGGGGAGGGGCGGGTGGCAAGCCTGCAGGGATGGTTGCGCGGGGGGCGCGCCGAGCGGCCCATGGGTGGGATGGGGCGGTGGGGTTCTGGAGAGGAGATGTCTGTTAGGCCGGGGCGTCTCTATCAGGATTCCTTTTCGATGACGATGCGGGGGAAGGCGGGGGTGGGGGTGCCGATGGTGTGGCCACTGGGGATGAGTCCCCATTTGAGGTCCGCGAGGTGGAGGGTGGTGAGGTGTGGGAGGCGGAGTTGTTCGGCGAGTTTGGCCGAGACGGAGGGGAGTGCCGGGGAGAGGAGGACGGCGCAGTGGGCGACGCTTTCTGCGAGGTGATAGAGGACGGTGGCGACGCGCGGGCGGTTGTCCGGGTTTTTGTTGAGTTCCCAGGGTTTCATGTTTTCCGCGTAGCGGTTGCAGTGGACGACGTGACGGTTGACGGCTTCGAGGGCTTTGGAGATTTCGAAGTCGTCCATGGCGGCGCGGTAGTCGGCGAGGGTGGATGTTAGAGATTGTTGGAGAGCGAGGTCGTCCTCCGTGAGGTCGCTGCCGATTTGCAGAGTTCCCGCGGTGAAGCGCTGGCTCATGTTGAGCGCACGGTTGCAGAGGTTGCCGAATTCGTTGGCGAGTTCGGTGTTGTAGAGCATGACGAGGCGGTCGATGTCGTATTCGGCATCGCGGCCGGTGGTGATGTCGCGGATGAGGTAGTAGCGGAGGGCTTCGACGGAGAATTTGTCCGCGAGGGCATCGGGATCGACGACGTTGCCGGTGGATTTGGAGATTTTGGCGCCGCCGAGGCCGTTCCAGAAGCCGTGGACGAGGAGGCGCGGCATTTGTGCGTCGGAGAAGCCCATGGCGTGGAGCATGCAGAGCCAGTAGATGCCGTGGGCGGGGATGAGGATGTCCTTGCCGATGAGGTGGACGGGGCGTTGGGACCAGATGGTGGGGAAGTCGGGGAGTGTCGGGTTTCCGGCTGATTTGTATCCGGCGAAGGAGATGTAGTTGATGAGCGCGTCGAACCAGACGTAGGTGACGTAGTTTTCATCGAAGGGGAACTCGATGCCCCATTGGAGGCGTTCCTTGGGGCGTGAGATGCAGAGGTCGAGGCCGGAGTTTTTCTCGAGGGCGTTGAGGAGTTCGGATTTGCGGAAGGCGGGGGTGATGATTTCCGGGGTGGACTCGAGGAGGTTCTTGAGCCAGTCGGTGTGTTCGCTGAGTTTGAAGTACCAGTTTTCCTCCTGGATTTCGATGACTTCGCCCCATTCAGGTCCGAAGTTTCCGTGTTCGTCGCGGTCGCGGTCCTGGAGGAATTGTTCCTGGCGGACGGAGTAGGAGCCGGAGTGGGCTTTTTTGTAGAGCTGGCCTTGGTCCCTGAGTTCGGTTAGAATGGCGCGGACGCAGTCCTTGTGGCGAGGGTCGGTGGTTTCGGCCCAGGAGTCGTATTGGATGCCGAGTTTTTCCCAGAGTGTGGTGAAGCGGAGGGTGGTTTGTTTGACGAAGTCGTGAGGGGAGACGCCTTGTTTTTCTGCGGACTGTTGGACTTTCTGGCCGTGTTGGTCGACGCCTGTGAGGAAGAATACCTCATCGCCGCGGAGGCGGTGGTAGCGAGCGATGACATCGGCGAGGACCTTCTCATAGGCGTGGCCGATGTGGGGAGCGCTGTTGGTGTAATCGATGGCGGTGGTGAGGTAGAACATGGGCGGACCGGAGGAAATCAGGCTGCGGGGGCGGAGGCAAGGCAAGGGATGAGGGCAAGGGCGGGTGGGGTTTTCGGGGAAAATGGCGGCGTCGTCACAAAACCGTCACACAGCGTCACTTCTGGGGGCGGGTTTGTCACATTACGAGGAGCGGGCTGGCGCGTGCGAAGCGTGTGCGGTGAATGATTTCCATGGTTTTACAAGTGATCAGATGGTTGCCGCGAGGCGTTTCGAGTCCGGTGGGGGTTCCGCATTGGGGGTGGAGGATTGCGGCGTGGGTGCTGGTGTTTTGTCTGGGGATGCCGACGGGTGGGGTGTCGGCGGCGGTTTCGTCTAACAGAGAGCGAATGGGTTCTGTTTTTGTTTGGAAGAAGCCGGCACCTTTTATGGTTAGCGGTGGGCGGTGGGAGCCATGGCGGGCGGAGGCTGGGGCGGGGTCGACGTTTTCCGAGCGGTGGCGGACGGCCTGGGCGGGGCGGGCGATTTCCGTGACGGGTGGTGGAGATGAGCGGTGGTCGCCTGCGGATTTGCAGTTGGTGACGACGCTGATGGAGCAGGAAGGAGACGTGCCAGCCGGTGGGTTGCCGATCGACCCGGCGGCGGGCGGGATCCCGGTGTTAGAGAATGTGGCGGGGAAGTGTGTGATCACTGGTGAGGTTTCCGACGCGGTGAGTCTGGATCCTCTGAAGGGAGCGATTGTGGACGTGATCGGGACGGGGCGGACGGTGGAGACGGATGCTGCGGGGCGGTTCAGGATCGAGGGAATCGCTGCGGGGACTTATACGTTGGAGGCATCGATGCTTGGGTATTTCGCGGAGACATCGGTGGTGACAGCGATTGAGGCGCAGGCGGCTGATACGCGGTTCGGTTTGAGAGAGAAGCCGTCGGATGATTCAAGTGAAGAGTATACGTTGGAGGAAGAGACGGTGGTGGGGGAGTATCAGGGGGATTCGGGGGGGGATTTGTTCATCGATCTCGAGCTGACCAATACGGTCATTTCGGGCATTTCTAAAGAGGAGTTCACCAAGACGGGGGTGAGCGATGCGGCGGGGGCAGTTGGGAAGATCTCGGGGGCAAACAGTGTGGGTGGGAAATTCGCTGTGGTTCGTGGTCTTGCCGACAGGTATGTCACGACGCTATTCAATGGTGCTGCCATTTCTTCAGCCGATCCGTCCCGCAAGGCGGTGCAATTGGATATCTTTCCGACGGTTGCACTTCAGGGAATTGACATCAACAAGACCTACCTTCCGTCTCTTCCCGGGGATTTTGGCGGTGGAACGATCCAGATCCAGTCCTTGAACATTCCGGACGAGCGAATCATCGAAGCCAAATACAAGATTGGCTGGAATAGCACGCTTGATGACCGGATGTTGGTTCATCCGAACCGGGATCTTGGATTTTGGGGTGATGTTGATGACCGGATTCCGGATGCACTTTTATGGAATCTCGACCCATCGGGAAATCCGATCTCCTTTGATGCTGGCGGGCGCCGAGTCGCACCTCCGCTGAGCACTAACAACGCCAACAGCAACAATAATCCACAACAGCAACAGGCTGCGATCAACGAAGCACTGCGCCAGCAGGCCGCGGCCGACTCGTTGTTGCCGCGTGTCAGGAGTCTTGAAGCTTCCCAGTCGTGGCTTCCGAAGGTTGAGAAGCCCGAGGCACCACAGAGTTTCTCGCTGGTGTATGGTGACCGCTTTGAAATTGCCGATGGTGTGACTGCCGGTTTCATTGCAGCGTTTCAGCATGCTACGAGCGATCAGGTGAATCCAAATGGTGCGGAAGCCCGTCTCACCGCACCGGCACGATCATGGATTGAGGAAAGCTATGCACGCGAAGTGGACTGGTCGGCATATCTTGGTGGTGGTGTTCGAATCGGAGAGAAACATGAGATCTCATTGACTTACTTCAAGAAGCACATAGCGACCGACAACATCACGCACGGAACGGATTTCACTGTTGATGGGGATCGATTCGGGGATTTCGCGAACAATGCAAACATGATCGCACGCTATGGTGCGTCAGCAATCCAGAAGCGGGAATTCTGGACTATTGATCCAGTGATTCGTGAAACTGAGATCATGCAGATCGGAGGTCGTCACTCCAATGACATAGGTACCACCCTCACCTGGCGGCTTACCGACTCAAATGCGAGCGAGTCCCGCCCGCACACTTCCACTTTCAATACCTCGCTTCTTGATTTCACGGATCCTCTGATTGCCGCGGAGGCGGCGCGAAGCGCTGACTTCATCTACAACCCATTCCTCGGGAGGATTGCGACGATTGAGCACGATTTCGTCTCCAGTGCGGCGATTGCAGAATTGAATTCGTTTCGTGAGACACAGCTGATCGACGAGGAGTCCACCGAAATGTCTGGTGAGATCCGGCAAGTGATCGCATTGACGGATGAAGGTGAGAAGGGTCGGAGATTCGAATTCTCGTTTGGCGGGAATGATATCAAAAAGACACGGATCCAGTCGGGTCGGGTCTATCAACTTCGGTTTGATGATTGGGAGAATGCGACGAACAGGAATCCCCCGGCTTGGTGGAACAATCAGCCCGGGATCGAGCCATTCTCGCCAGCCAGACCTTTGGCGCGCAATACCTTTCCGGATGGTTCCGCGTTGCCTGACGGGTTCCGATCCTTAGGTGAATTTCTTGCTGCGAATCCCGGTGAAATCGCCAAATATTTCAACGGCTATGCCAGCGAGCAAACCGGAAGTGTTCCCGGCACCGGCGCTGGTCCCCGTGCCTCGCAGTACATACGCCCGGATGCGCCCTATTATCTGAATGGCAGCGGGCTTGAGATCCGCAACGTGGATTCCGAACTCCAACTGCAGGGGATTTACGCCTCGGGAACCTATCACGGAGATTACTGGCGTATCGGGGGTGGGGGGCGATGGGAGTCTGAAAACAAGTCCTACGAGGTAGCGGCATTACCGCTCAACAGCCTTCAGGAGAATTCACCAGCGCGGTTCGGCACCCTTTCGACCGAGGTTTTCATTCCATCGCTTTATGGTGGAATTGATATCATTCCTGAAACATCGACGCTGAATGTGGCTTGGTCGCGGACCGTTGCCCGTCCTACGTTTCATGAGTTCCTGCCAATCGAGTCGGTGGATCAGGACTCCGGCATTGTCCGGCTTGGTAATCCAAACCTGCTTGAGACCAGCATTGAAAACCTCGACGCTTCCCTAGACTGGAAATACGAGGACAGCCTCTCCGGCCGATTTTCAGTCTTCCACAAGCTACTTGAGGATCCGATCGTCGTTGTTCAGCGCTCGGACAACGCCACTGGAGCGAATTTCACCACGTATCAAAATGGTGACCGGGGTTCCATCAATGGCATTGAGTTCGAGGCTGCCTGGCGACATCCGGACAGCCCATTTTCCCTTAGTGGAAACTACACCTTCATCGACTCGTCGCTGCTTTACAAGGTTAACTCTGGCGATCCGCTCAATCCGCTGTCCCTTGACACCCGGTTTCCCTATCAACCGAGCCAGATCCTGAACCTGACGCTTGGTTGGGAGCCAGAAGACAGCCCGTGGAGCGCCTTCCTTACCGCGAATTTCACCGATGAGTATCCAACGATTCTTCGCAGCGACCCTGCCGCCTATGACGTTTGGCTGAAGCCGCAATTCACACTCGATCTTGTAGTCTCGCGCCGAATTGAGATGGATTTCATGACCGGCATCCTCACCCTCGGCGTTCGCAACCTATTGGACGGAGACTTGCAATATGAGTATCGCGGAGGATCAGGCGGCGACGATCCGCTGGATGGCCTCTCCTATTCCGACGAGGGGCCCGGCCGAGGCGTCTATATGGAACTCAAAACCGAGTTCTAACATTGGGGCGAAATG
Source organism: Verrucomicrobiaceae bacterium (assembly GCA_005787565.1). Taxonomy (GTDB): domain Bacteria; phylum Verrucomicrobiota; class Verrucomicrobiia; order Verrucomicrobiales; family Akkermansiaceae; genus Luteolibacter. The sequence goes on from SYAP01000349.1 coordinate 10,564, forward strand.
GACACACAATCCCGCTTATCCAAGCGGCAGTCCCGGTTAACTTCGCTGCGCATGCACCAGTGGAACCCATCCGCTGAACGCAACCATAACGCAACATCATGAAACTGAAACGCACTCGCCTCACGGCGCTATTCGCCATCGCCGCCACCGTGCCGCTGGCAGTTCACGGCGCGATTATCGACGTCGTCGCCACGCAGACCGTCAACACCACACCGTTCGGGGTCAACATTGACGCAATCACTGCGGACACCACCTGGACCAGTGACAACATCTATATCCTCAAGGACAAGGTTTTTGTCACCAACGGTGCCACCCTAACAATCGAGCCAGGAACAAAGATCTACTCCACCCTCGACAACAAGGGCACACCTTCAAACAACGATGACGAGTTCGGGTCGCTGGTGATCACTCGTGGAGCGAAGATCAACGCTTGTGGAACGGCGGAGAGGCCGATCGTCTTCACGACGATTGACGAGCTTGAAGCCGAGACCCAAACCGACTACGATGGTGACACTTTTGTTGCCGAGGCTCCCACCGCCACCACATCCGGCCGTTGGGGGGGAATTGTGGTCCTTGGCAGCGCTCCGATTGCTACTTACACCACGGGTCCGACCAATGTTGGAGAGAACCGCATTGAAGGATTCCAGCCTGCCGCTTCCGCCGACCTTGATGGGGATGGCCGCTCCGACGTCATCGAATACGGTGGTGCGATCGCATCCGACGACTCGGGTAGTTTGAAATATATTTCCATCCGCCACGGCGGATATGTCTATGCCGGTTCCAATGAGATCAACGGCCTCACTCTTGGTGGAGTTGGAAATGGCACTGAAATCAGCCACATTGAAGTGTTCGCGAACAAGGATGACGGAATCGAGTTTTTCGGTGGTACGGTCAACACCAGCCACATTCTCCTAGCCTTCAACTTTGATGACAGTTTCGACATCGATGAAGGATACAACGGCACCAACCAGTTCTGGTTTGCCGTGCAGAATCCGCTCGAAGGTGACGGAACCACCCGTGCCTATGACAATGGCGGCGAGTGGGATGGTGTTACCGGCACTGTTGGCAACTATGCGGACAATTCCGCGCCAACGATTTACAATGCTACTTTTGTCGGTTCAGGCACCGGAGTGGATGCACTCTATTCCGGTTCAGTTCCATCGGGCAACGATAAGGGAAACAATGCGATCTTTCTCGATGACCGCTTCAAAGGGATGATCTATAACTCCGTTTTCGATGACTTCGCACGGGATGTGATCGGCTCCGCCGGTGATGGCCCCGGGACAGGACTCACTTTCGCCCACAACACCGTCGGTCGTTTCGGCGGAGGCACTCCTGGGACCAACCTGAGCTATGTTTCGGATTCAGGTGCGGCCAACACTTTCTTCAATGGTTCCGGAACACCGATCAATGGCAACAGTGACGGCGGTGTTGATCCCCTCTATTCGGCTTACGAGCGCAATAGCGCACTTGAGCTCGAAGTGCTTGATCCACGTCCTTCCAGCTTGTCGCCGCTTTGGGTCACCAACGGTGCAACCCTTCAAGCCGGGGCTCCCGTGACGGTAGACTTCCGTGGTGCTTTCGGTACTGAGAACTGGGCAGCCGGATGGACCCGCTATGATCAGCTCGGATACCTCACCTCGACTGTTGATGTCGTCGCGGAGCAGACCGTCAACACGACTCCGTTCGGTGTGAACGTTGATGCGATCACGGTTGATACCACATGGACTGCGGACAAGGTTTACATTCTCAAGGACAAGGTATTCGTCACGAACGGCGCCACCCTCACCATCGAGCCAGGTACGAAGATCTATTCCACCCTCGATAACAAAGGCACGCCATCGAACAACGACGACGAGTTCGGTTCGCTTGTTATCACCCGTGGTGCGAATATCATGGCTGAAGGCACTGCCGAATCACCAATTACCTTCACCACGATTGATGAACTCGAAGCCGAGCGTCGTGTGGATCTTGATGGTGACGGTGTGGTGGCCGAAATGCCGACGTCGAACACTTCGGGCCGTTGGGGTGGTATTGTGATTCTGGGCAGCGCTCCGATCGCAACCTACACCACCGGACCGACCAACGTTGGAGAGAACCGCATCGAAGGGTTCCAGCCTGCCGCTTCCGCCGACCTTGATGGCGATGGCCGCTCGGACGTGATCGAATACGGCGGTGTGAACTCGGCTGACAATTCGGGTGTGCTGAAATACATCTCCATCCGCCATGGCGGCTATGTGTATGCCGGTGCGAATGAGATCAATGGTCTCACACTTGGTGGTGTCGGCAATGGCACGGAAATCAGTTATATCGAGGTTTATGCGAACAAGGACGACGGGATTGAGTTTTTCGGTGGTTCGGTGAACACGAGTCACATCGTCCTTGCCTTCAACTTCGATGACAGCTTCGACATCGACGAAGGATACAACGGCATCAACCAGTTCTGGTTTGCCATTCAGAATCCGCTTGAAGCCGATGGCACCACCCGTGCTTACGACAACGGCGGCGAATGGGACGGTGTCACCGGAACGATCGGGGATTATTCCACCAACTCCGCGCCCACCATTTACAATGCCACCTTCATCGGTACCGGCACCGGAGTGGATGCGGCCTATTCGGGATCCGTCCCCTCAGGCAATGACAAGGGTAACAATGCGATCTATATAGACGACCGCTTCAAGGGGAAAATCTACAACTCCGTGTTCGATGATTTCGCCCGCGATGTGGTGGGTTCCGCAAGCGATGGTCCGGGCACCGGTCTTGTGTTCGCTCACAACACCGTCGGTCGCTTCGGTGGTGGCAGCTATACCGGCACGAATGCCAGCAACCTCAGTTACGTTTCCGACAGCGGTGCGGCGAACACGTTCTTCAACGGTTCCGGCTCGCCGATCAACGGCAACAGCAATGGTGGTGTGAATCCCGCATACACGGTCTATGAGCGCAATGAGGACTTCACGCTGGCCGCGATCGATCCGCGTCCTTCGAGCAACTCGCCGCTTTGGGTTGGGTCTTCGAAGCTCCAGCCCGGAGCTCCGGTTGCCACGACGTATCGTGGTGCATTCGGATCGGAAAACTGGGCTGCGGGATGGACGAAGATGAGCCAAACCGGAGAGCTTCTTGGCCTTGCCCCAGCTTCGGGTTCGGGTTCAGGCGAGCCTCCGTTCGCGGATGTTGATGCTGACGGGATTTCCGACACCCTGGAAGCGTCGCCTGCGCTTGCCGGTCTTGGTTTCACCGTTGGTGCGAACAATGCCGCGCTGTTTGCGGACCTCTACACGGAGACTTCGATCCAGGACCTTCGCGGCACCGGCTTGATTCTTCAGAAGACCGGCAGCAATGTGAATCTGACGCTCGACATCGAGTCGTCCGACACGCTCAGCGGCTGGGTTCCTGCGGGCACCATGACCGGCACGATCACCGGAGTTCCGGAAGACAAGCAGTTCTTCCGCCTGAAAATCGATTGATCGTCACATGGAGCCCCCGGGCTCCTGACGAAATTGTCACAAGGGGGTCGTCGGCAAAAGCCGGCGGCCCTTCTTTTCTTCTCCCCGTCCACGCCATGCGCCACCTTTTTCTAACAATCACACTCGCTTCCAGCCCGCTTGTTCTGGCCCAGGAAGTCAAACCGACACCCACCGAGGAGCTTCGCACAACTGTCCGCGAGTGGGTGGAAACGATGCGGAAAATCCAGCAGGAAGAGAACGATTGGGCACGCGATCAGGAGGTCCTTGCGAACTACAAGGAGGGCCTTGAGAAGGAGATTGCGGGGCTCAAGGAGCAGATTGCTGCGGCGAAAACGAGAAAGGACGGCATCGACAAGGAATCGGCGGACAAGCTTGCTGAGCGTGACCGCTACGTGAGCGCCAAGGTTCGTTTCACCGAACTGGTGCGACAGATCGAAGAGAGCGCAGCCGAGATTACTCCCCTCGTTCCTGAGTCCCTGTTGTCGGACCCGAAAGTCGCACAGGCCATCGAAGACATGAAGCGAGACCTTGCGCTGCCTGTTGAGAAGCGCGGTGAAGGCCTGTCCAAGCGTCTGCTCAATGTGATCAATCTTGTTTCCGAGTCCGAGAAGTTTCAACAATCCGTTCATTTGAGGTCGGAGCTTCATCGGGATTCGAATGGCAAGGAGTTCAACATGCAGGTCATCTATTTTGGTCTGGCGATCGCTTATGCGGTCAATGACGAGGGAACTTTCGCTTTGGTGGGTCAGCCAGGTCCTGAGGGATGGAAGTTTGAAGAAAAGTCCGAACTCGCAGCTGAGATTCTCAACCTGGTCATCACCACCCGCGGCGACAAAGACGCTGCATTCATTCCTCTTCCATTTTCCAAGCCATGATCCCCCGTCTATTCGCAATTACCTTGTTCGGCCTTGCAAGTCTGGATGCCGCTGGGCCTGTTGAACAGGCCCGCGCCGACCTCGATAAGGCTGTGGTTGAGCTCGGCCAAACACAACGCGAGTATGCCGACTTGCGACGTGCCTTGTATCGGGACATCAACCGTCTCGATGATGAAGCGTTGACGCTCGCGAAGGAGCTCAAGTTGCTCCAACAGTCGGAAGAGTCGGTTACGGCGGATTCACGCCGGCTGGATTCCGAGATTGAAGCGCGCAAGACGGATTTCAATTATGCGGCTGGGATTCTAAACCAGTATTCGAAGTCCCTAGTAACCCGGCTCCATCCCGCCGAGAACCAGATCTATCTTGAGGCGATTGAGAAGCTCGATCAGGCGGCCGGTTCCAAGGCAGACAATCCAACGGGCGAATTGGAGGAACGAATCAAGGTGCTTGAATTGGGATTGTCACGGATCAAGGCTAGCGCCGGCGGACACCGGTTTGAAGGGAAAGCACTTCGGAATGGCAGCGAGTCGCTTGAAGGGACTCTTCTGGTTACCGGCCCATCGGTCTTCTTCTCAGCCAAATCGGGCGGCTTCGAAGGAGTTGCGACATTCGCCGAAACGGGGACCGCATTGCCCAATGTGGTATCGGTGGGCGAATCCAACGGTGCCATCGCTTCCGCAGTTACCGGAGAGGGAGGAAGCCTTCCTTTCGATGGGACCATGGGAAAGGCGCTTCTTACCGCAGAGGCTCAAGACTCCCTCATGGAGACGATCGAGAAGGGCGGACTGGTCGGTCACTGCATCCTTTTGCTCGGTGCGATCTCGCTGATCATTACGGTGTTCAAGTTTTTCGAGATCACACGTTTCCCTGTTCCCGATCGCCGCGCCATCAACGCCATTCTGGACCTGCTTGTCACCGGTGACCACGCCGGCGCGAAAAAGGCGGCAGCCTCACTCAAAGGCATGGCCGGAGAGGTGGTGAAGGTTGGTGTGGAGCAGTTCTATCAGAAGAGGAAGGTGCTTGAGGAGACGATTTACGAAAAGCTGATAGATGTGAAGCCCCGTCTCGAGCGCTTTCTGCCATTCCTTGCCCTGACAGCCGCGACCGGGCCTTTGCTCGGGCTTCTGGGGACGGTTTTGGGGATCATCAAGACGTTCCAGGCGATGGTTATTTACGGAACCGGCAACGCCAAGAATTTCTCCGCCGGTATTTCCGAAGCACTGATCACCACGGCCGAGGGTCTGGTAGTCGCCATTCCGGTGCTGATCCTACATGGGCTCATGAAGGGATTGGCCAAGGGCAAAGCCGGAGAAATTGAAAGCATTGCAATCGCGCTGGTGAACGGAACCAGTGAGCTAGACAAGAATCACAAGCCGATCGTCACAAGCAGAAGTCCGGATGATGACGACGATGACTTCGTGCTCAATGCGGTCCAATCCAACCCTGCCTGATCGCGATGCCCGCTCCATTGGTCGATGCCTGGAACATGTTCGTCGTTGGTGGCGACATCATGTGGATGCTTGGAACGGTGGCCCTGCTTTTGTATTGGGCGGCCTTTGCGGCCTGGGGATATGTTGCCCGGGGCAATCTCAACGCCAAGCATGCGGAGAGGTGGGAGTCATGGATCCGCAATCCGGAATTGGCAGATGGCAGGCTGGGTGAGGCCTTGCGCTACATCCTGCATGGTCCGAGGCTCAGCGTCCGGATCGTGAACCGGCGTTTCAATGAAGTGAAACTTCAGATCCTCTCCGCGATTGACCGGCGCTTGCTCGTGGTCAACACGCTGGTGGCAGCCGCTCCACTTTGCGGCCTGCTGGGAACGGTCACAGGGATTTTGGGCATGTTCAGCGCGCTTGCCAGCGGAGGCGGCAAGGCCGGCATGACCGGAGTTGCTAATGGAATGCAGGAAGCGCTCATCACCACGCAGGCCGGGCTTACCATCGCCCTTCCGGGCCTGTTCATCGCTTTGATTGTGAAAAACAAAAGAGACGAGATCGCGTCGTCGCTCGTCCGGCTTGAAAGCCTGATCCTGACGACACTCTTTCCCAAAGACAACCCCGTACCCTGATTCCATTATGTTCGGCAAAGGCCTAGGAGAAGAAGCGGATGAACCGGTTATCATTGACCTTTCATCCATGATTGATTGCGTGTTCATCCTGTTGATTTTCTTCATTGTCTCAACCGTTTTCGTGGAGGAGACGGGGGTTCAAGTGAACAAGCCGGATGTCGGTTCCAGTGCAAGCGCCTTGGACAAGAATTCCATCCTTCTTGCCGTCACCTCGGAAGACAAGGTCTTCTATGGTGGTGAGAGCATTGGCATCCAAGGGGTGATCGGGAAGATCAAACCTCTCCTAACAGAGACACCCGACATGCCGGTCATCATCCAGGGTGACAAGGATTCGACCCACGGCATCGTACAGCAGGTCCACGGGCAGGCGTTGTTGGCAGGCGCGATGAAGGACAGGATCTCGATCTCCACGAAATAGAAGATATTGCGATGGCACGGCATCTTTACAAACCCCCGAAAGGCACGCTGTCAGCGGTGTTCGCCATCATTGGTGGAATCATCGCCACAGTTGCCGTGTTTGTCGCCATCCCGCTTTCACAGAAACTGAATGACATCTTGCAGTCATCCGCTCCGCCGCCGCCGGAGTTGACGGTCGAACCTCCAGAAGAGACTTCGTTCGAAGCGGAGCCACCTCCGGAAGAACCAGAGGAAGAGCCGGAGCCCGAGGAGATGGTGGAAGAGGCATCCGATCTCGATCTGGGGCTTGAGGTTGCCGATCTTGGCACGGGCACGGGTGGCGGGTTCATCATGGAGATTCCGAAATTCGGGATGAAGGGTGGTGATGATCCGTTCGGTGGCGGTGACATGGATTCCGCGCCGGTGCCGACACGCAAGACGCCTCCGATTTATCCTAGTTCGTTGTTAGGCAAGGGGATTGGTGGCCGGGTGCTTGTCACCTGCGTGGTGGATGCCTCCGGAAAAGTGGTTTCCACGGCGATCAAGCAATCTTCCGGTCACCCGGACCTTGATAAGGCCGCGATCAATGCCGTCAACAAGTGGGCCTTCAGGCCTGGCACCAAGGGCGGCAAGAAAGTCAAATCCACCTGCGTCGTTCCATTCACCTTCGAGGTGAAGAAAAACTGAAATTTACCGTCATGTTCCGAATTCTAACCATCTCGATTGCGTTATCACTCGCCGCCTCCGCCGAGCGGATCATTCCTCCGTCCAACCTGTTCCGTGATCCGGATTTCGTGAAGGACTTTGTGGGGAGTTACGGGTTTCTTGCAGATGTTGAGCCGAAGGTGAGTTCGGACGAGCAGACGTTGTTGGTGACGGTGCGCGAGATGTTCGAGAAGTCACGTTTCCGTGAAGCGGAGCAGGAGATCGTGCGGTTCATCAAGGAGACTGAAGCGCCGACCGATCCCGAGAAGCAGCCTGCGGAGATCAGTCCGGCGTTGGTGTTTGTGCTTGGCAACCTGTATTTCCAGGCGGATCGGGCGGATGAGGCGCGGCGTGCGTTTCTAGAGGCGATCCGGCGTTATCCGCGGTTCCGGAGAGCGCATACGAACCTCGCGTATTTGTATATCTCGAAGAACCAGACGGACGAGGCTTTGCCGATGCTGCAAAAGGCGATCGAGTTGGGGGAGAATTCCAGTCGCGCCTACGGCTTGTTAGGGTATTGTCATCTTCTGAAGAAGAACGCGTTGGCGGCGGAGAACGCGTACCGGCAGGCGTATTTGCTTGATCCTGCATCGCGGGACTGGAAGTTGGGGCTGGCGCAAACGCTGATGGCGCAGGAAAAGGCGGCGGAGGCGTCCAATTTGCTGGGATCGTTGATCGAGGAGAATCCGAACGACAAGCAGCTCTGGCTGCAACAGACTAACGCGTTGCTCTCGATGGACCGGAAGGATGAGGCGGCGGTTAATCTGGAGATCCTGCGGCACAAGAATCTGGCCGATGAGGGGAATCTCAATTTGTTGGGGAATCTCTACATGGACCGTAGTGAGCCGCAGCTAGCGTTGTATGCATATCTCGCGGCGATTGACAAATCGACGACCTTTGATGTCCAGCGGGCACTGAAGTCGGCGAGGATTCTTGTGGATTATGGATTTCCCGAAAAGGCGGAGGAGCTGATCGCGGCGATCCAGAGCAAGGCGGGAGACAAGATTTCTCCAGCGGACCGCACGCGTTTGCTGTTGACTGAGGTCCGCGCGGCGCAGGCGGCGGGTCAGACGGACCGGGTTGGCAATTTGTTAGACAAGCTGGTGGAAATCAACCCCGCGGACGGAGAGGTTTTGTTGGAGCTGGCGCGGCACAAGGACAAGCTGGCCCGGGATGAGGAGGATGAGGAGAAGCGCAAGGAGTGGGTTGTGGAGGCGCGGACCCACTATCAGCTTGCGGTGCGCTCGGAGGCGGTGGCGTATCCGGCGAATCTGGCATACGGGCAGATGTTGGTGCGTGAGCAACGTTACACGGAGGCCTTGCCGGTTCTTCAGGCTGCGTTGGCGCTGAAGAAGAGTGACAGTCTTGAGCAGTATGTGAGCCGCGTCCGCCGGGCTGCGGATCGGCAAGAGGACAAGAAAGCCAAACCCTGAAACCAGATATGAACGCTACCCGGATCGGTTGTTTGCTCATCCCGCTTTTTGTCTCATCGCTTGAAGCGAATGAGGCGCTGGATGTCCTGGAGGGGAAGAAGAAGGCGTCGGACATCGTGTTGCCACCGCCACCGGAGGGGAGTCCCGCGGCGTTGGCGGAGAAGGAGCAGGAGAAGCCGGTGTATGTGGATTCGGGCTGGGCACCGAGTCCGTTGGATCCGTTGTGGGCGCGTGTGACGTTGTTTCAAGATCTGGAGAATCCCTACATTCAGGAACTGGCGATCCGTGGATTTTTCGATTGGCGGATCAACTCCGGCGACGCGCATGTCAGGGGAGCGCCGGATGTGGAAATGGATGGCAGCCGGACCCGCCGTGCCCGGCTTGGCGCGCGGATCCGTGCGTTCCGGAATACGGACATTGAAGTGGATTATGAAATGGCCGGGTCGGGCCGGAACTCGGGATTGGAGCGGCTGAGCGCGCGGACTGAAGTTCTAACGGACACCGGGGTGACTTATGGGAAGTTCCAGCCGGAGATTGGCGGGGAGTCGAGGATTTCACCGGAGTTCCTTCCGTATCCGGAGCGTTCGGCGCTGACGAATCTGGTGGTTCCGCCGTCCACGTTGGGATTGCGGATTGACCGCAAGTCGGGCGATTGGGATTATGCTCTGGGTTGGTTCACGGGTGGGGATCCCGACGACATTCCGGAGGTGCGTGGGGATGGGTTTGTCACGCTGGGTCTAGGTCGGACGATGGTTGATTCATTTGAGGGTAAGACCCAGCGCACGCGTTGGCATTTTGATTATCTTCACAACTTCGATGCGGGGCGTTCTGGTGCGATTCCGGGTTACGACATCGCGGGCCGGAGGTCGGCGAATGGCGGGCAGTTGGTGACGGAGAATCCGGCGTTCCGGCATTTGATCTCGACGGGTTTCACTTTGGAGAGGGATCGTTTCAAGTTTCTGGCGGACTTCATGATCGCAAAGGGTGACTCGGCGGTGTGGGGGTTGACGATGGCTCCGGAGTGGTGGGCGATTCCCGGGACGTTGAAGATCGTGGGGCGTTATCATTATGCGGGTTCGGATGATCCCGGAGCGATTGTTGCCGGTGTTGGGAGCAGTTCGGATCTGCGGTTTGACGATTCGAACTTCCTGATCGGGAATGAGTATCACTCGTTCTATCTCGGAGCGAACCTTCATCTCTATCAGGACCGGATGATTCTCTCTTCCGGGGTGGAGTCGATCACATTCAGTGATGAGAATGGCGGCGGGTTCGATACCGACGCCTGGATCTGGCACACGGGCGCGAGGGTTTCCTTCTGATTTCCCCAACAACTATTCCAAAGCAAGCATCCAGCAGTCATGAAAATCAAATCGCTCATTTTACTTTCGTTCCTGTCGATCCAGCCGCTGATGGCGGTGTCCTTCGATGCGGAGAATTTCGGTGCCAGTCTGAACGGTTGGGACAAGAAGCGGACGGCGAACTACACGTTCACGGAGGCGACTTACCGGACCCATGCGCCGGCGATCACTCCGACGCCATCGCGTGGGATTTTCCTGTCGATGCAGGTGGATTTGCGATCGGGGATGGGGAATGCGGCGGTGTGTCATTTGCATCTGACCTTCTCCTCGGCTGGGACTCTTGAGAGCGCGCAGATCAAGGGGCTAGTAGGAAAGCGGGATATCGACACGGGATTGATCCGCAGGCCGGAGGCACCGGTCGCGCCGCCGGTTGCTGAAGGTGCGGTTGCGGTGCCGGTGAAGCCGTTTCACGCGACGGATGAGCTGGTGGCTGAGCTTTTCACCAGCTTTGACGGCGAGATGAAGCGGATCAACGCCGCAGCCGAGGGCGAGAAGAGGGATCTGCTTTCCCGTCTATCAGGAAAGCCCGCTTTCGATCTCGGTGCGGGGTTGAGGCACAACCTGAATCTGGTTTTGCAGAACGTGCGCATGTAAGGGGCGGGTGGGTCCGTCAAGGTGCGAGGCTGTCGAGGCTTTGGCGGAGTGCGTCTTCGGTGGTTTTGCGCCATTCGGCGGAATGTGCTGCCTGTTGGCGGTGGAACCAGGTGAGGCGGCTTGGGTCGAAGCCATTGCCGTTGCGTTTCACGGCGCTTGCGGTGGCGTCGATCATGCTGCGGAAGCGGCGGCGGAGGTCGGCCTCGCTGCTGCGCATGCGCTTGGCGCCGAGTTCGACGTTCATTTCGATGATTTCTGCGACGAAGGGGAGGTCCTTGGCGTCTGATAGAATGGCGAGTGCGTCCTGTCCGCCGGGCAGAGTGCCTGAGATGCGGAGGCCTTCGGTGGTGGGACTCAGCATGGAAACGGCGTATCCGACGCGGCTGTGGCGGTCGTATTCGGCGACGAGTTTGGCTTCGGCCAGGAAGCTTCCGATGGGGACGGACTTCCATTCCCAATCGCGGTTGAGGCGGCAGGCAAAGCGGCGGACTTCGCCGAAGCGGGTTCCATCGGACCAGAGGTCCTTGCGTTCGGAGGTGAGGTGGGTGACGACGCCGAGGACGTTACCTTCAACGGAATCGAGAACTGGGCCGCCGCTGTTTCCCTGAATGACGGCGGCGCTGACTTCAAGGGACTCGCCGCTTTGCCCGAGGATGGTGCCTTTCTCGGTGGCGATGACGCCCGCACCGCCGCCGTTTCCGAGGGCGACGATTTTTGTCCCGGAGGCGATGGCGTCGGTGGGTTTGGCGAGTGTTAGAAAGGGTGCGTCTTCGGCATCGAGGACCTCGAGTCTAACAAGATCCGCGCCTTCGGCAGCTTCGAGTGGGCCGAAGCGAGCGAACTTGCGGCCCGCGGCGCTGGTGACGGTGAGTTTCTGGTTTCCGCTGAGGACGTGTGCTGCGGTGTAGAGGTATCGTTTGTCGCCGATGCCGACGATGAAGCCGGTGCCTTTTGATGCGTCGCCTTCAATGAGGACGACGGATTGTTGTTTCTCCGGGTTGAGGCCTTCTTCGGGGGGCGGGGCGCTTTCGTTGACGGTGGCTTGGGCGGCGCGGGGAAGGGTGGCGATGCGGGCTTCCATGCGCTTCAGGGAATCGCTGACCTGTTGGCTGTGGGCGACGGCGTCGTCGCGTTCCTTGCGGAGTTGGACGATTTCCTTTTCGAAGTCGGCCTCGATACTGGAGATTTCTTGCGCTTTCGCATCGATTTCCGCCTCGTGTTCCATTCGTAGGGTTTCGATGGTCTCGTTGAGCACGATTTGTTCGGCTTCGAGTTCCTTGATTTTTTTGGCGTCTGCCTTGGATTTGCAGCCGGTGAGCGGGATGAGGGCGGTGGCGAGGACTAGTGGAAAGATCGGAGGTTTCATGCGTCGGTCGGATGGAGTTGCACGCGCGTGCGGGGAACGATCATTCCTGCATGCGGTGATCCGACGCTAGGGAAGTCGGGCGGGGCATCAAGCCAGAAACTGTTTGTGTTTTGCCGCTGCCGGGTCTTGGCTGACATTACCAATCGGCGTGGTTCTGCGGCTGGTGGTTTTGAGCGGCGGAGAGCGAGCAGGTGACGTAGAGTTGGCCGTTGAGCGGGAACATGTCCGGAGTGAGGCGTGAGTAGGTGCCGCCGCCGGGGCAGGTGGTGGTTCCTTGGATCAGTTCGGCAAGTTTGTCTCCGATGTAGCCCTTCTGATGGAGGTGGGTTCCGATGTCCTGGGTTCCGGCCTCGGCGTAGGGGCGGCCGCCGAAGTTGTATCCGTAGAGGTTCTGGTAGGAACGGACGGCGAGCTGGATGTTGCGCTGGTTGAGGAGGCAGGTGCTACGATCGGAGCCGCGTTTCCAGGCATTCGCGCCGATGAAAAGCGAGGTGATGAGGCTGAGAAGGACCGCGATGACGACGGTCATTTCCAGCAGGGTAAGACCCGACATGCGGCGGCCCTTTGGGGAGGGAGTCAAATTCATTGGGAAGCGTTAGGGGGATTGGGGGAAGACGCTCAAGGTTTAGCATGAACGGCGGGGGATGAAATCACGTGATCGCGTGTGGACAGTATGGATCATTCATCGGAGAGCGCCTGGCGGATGAAGGCGGGGCGGTTGGTGGTGATGCTGAGGGCACCGATTGTTAGAAAGGTTTTGGCGATGGCGGGATCATCGACGGTCCAGCAGTGGTATTCGAAGCCGTGTTTTTTGAGTGGGGCGAGGAAGTCGGCTGTTAGGCGGGGATCTGCTTTTGAGGAGAAGCCGTCGGCGTGGATGGTACGGAGGGTTTTGAGGATCTGGTCCATGGAGGGATCGAGGGGATTGGCTTTGCCGAAGCTGGAGAGCCAGAAGGCGCGGACGGTGCGGTCGCGTCGCTTGAGTTCGCGGAGGACATCGGCATTGAAGGAGATGACGGTGACTTGGTCCGGCTTGAGGCGGGCGGTGCGGATTTCCTGGAGGAGGGTGGGGATGATTTCCGGGCCGCATTTGATCTCGATATAGAATTTCTTTCCGTTAGGGACGGTGGCGGCGACTTCGGCGAAGGTTGGGATGCGGGTGTTGGTGAATTGAGGGGACTTCCAGCGGCCGACGTCGAGTTGGCGGAGTTGTTCGAGGGTGCTGTGCTTGGCAATGAGTTTGGTGCCGGAGGTGCGTTGGGTGTCGGTGTCGTGAAGGCAGATGATTTTGCCGTCGCGGGTGAGGTGGAAATCGCCCTCGATGGCATCGGCGTTCTGATTCCAAGCGAGTTGGAAGGCAGGCAGGGTGTTTTCCGGGGCATCGTGCGAGGCACCACGGTGGGCGACGATGAGGGGTTGTGCGGCGAGGGGGGTGAGGAGGAGGAAGAGCGCGAGGGATTTGACGGAGTGCATGGGGAGATGGATGTTAGAAAAAGGAAAGAGGGTGCTGCGACGCGAGCCGCAGCACCCTGATGTCGGGTTTCAACCCGTGTGGCGATCAAGGAATGGTGACGCCGAGGCGAGCGAAGAGGCGGTTTTCGGTGGCGAGGGCGAGTGGAATGAGAACGGTGACCCGATCCATATCCATGCCTTCGAGGGGTTCCGCGTTGATCTGGATGCCGGATTCACCGTGGATCGCGGTGGTCCAGCCGTTGAGGGAGTCACCGAATTCGACGTAGGGAGCGAAGGATGCGGACGCCAAGGTGCGGGTGAAGACGAATTTGAAGAAGGCACCTTCGATTTCTCCGGTAGGGAGCGAGTCGCTGGAATCCGAGTCAGGGCCGCTGGGGTCTGTGCCGAGGACAAACTCGATGGCATTGGGGATGCCGTCCGTGTCCGAGTCATCGGTGGCGGACGCACTGGCGATTCCGTTCGCGGTTCTCCAGGAGCCGAACGCATCTGTGGAGCGCCGGATCTCGATCACGCGGTTTTCGGTGTCATGGACCAGCTGATAGTTGCCAGGCAGCCCGCTTACGTTGGCGAAGGTGCCGTTCAAGGTCCCGGTCCAGGTGGCGATCACGTAGGATGGTTGGGTGAAGCCACCGGGCAGCGCGAACAATTGGAGGGTGCTGGCGGTGCCGAGTGTTAGATCGCCAGTGATGTTCAGCGCATCGGCGGAGTTGCCATCGATTTCACACTGATAGGTGCCATCAATCGTGGTGGAGCCTGCTGCGAACGATCCTGCGGACGCTCCGGGTGCCAGAGTTGCAGGTGTTGCGATGGCGAGTGTTCCGGTGATGGAGCCGTTGGCGATGAGTGTGCCTTCGGAGATGGTGGTGGGGCCGGTGTAGGAATGGGTGATGTTTCCAGCGAGTTGGAGGGTTCCGGTGCCGGTTTTGATGAGAGCGCCCTCGTTGATGCCGGTGTTGTTGTCCGAAGGTTCGAGTTCGGTGGAGACCACGAGGTCCGCAGCGGTGGTGCCGGTGACATCATCGATAGCGAAGGTTCTGGTTCCGCGCAAGCTGATGCCCGAGTCGGTATTGGTTCGGGCGGCGTCGCGGGTGATGACTGCCGCGGTGTTTCCACCGGAGACCGTTAGATCGCCGAGGAGCTGATAGTTTTCGCCGTTGTAGTTGGCGATGCCATCGGTGGTGGTGATCACCGCGCCGCCAGCGAGACGGACGTTTCCGAGATGTGCGTGGGTGGATGTTGTGCCGTTGGTGAGGGTCGTCCCGGGTGCGAGGTCGATCACCGGTGCATTGGCGGCGGTTCCGAAGGGATTGGTAACCCCAAGGACCAGGGTGCCTTGTTGGATGGTGATGTTGCCATTGAAGTTGCCGCCGGCGGCTAGAGTCAGCCGGGTGGTTGAGTCGCCACCGATGATGAGGTCTGTGTTGCCGGGTGTGGCGGAGCTGTTGAGCGCGCCATCCTGGGTGAAGGCACCGGTGCGTTGATAGGAGAGCGTGGAACCGGTGGCGAGGGTGACCGCGCCGGATCCGAGCTTGCCTGATGTGCCGCCGTTTCCGATCTGGAGGGTGCCGCTTTGGATGCTGGTGGTGCCGCTGTAGGAATTGTCGCCAGAGAGGATCTGGGTGGCGGTGCCGGTTTTAACGAAGGCGAGCACGTTGTTTGCGGTTGATCCCTCGAGATTGCCGGAGAATCCGGTATTCAGATTGTTCGCGCCAACGGTTAGGGTGGCGGTGCCTCCGTTAGGTGAGAACGCGAGCACGTTGCCGCCGCCGGCGAGTGAACCGATGGTTTCGGCGGTGGTGGAAACGCGGAGGATCGCGCCGGCATCGACGGTGACTTCGGAGTTGTCCGGAATGCGGTCGCCAGCGGTGCTAGCCACGCCGATTTGCAGGTTGCCATCGGGTCCGGTTGTGGAGACGCGGATGTTTCCTGCGAACGCCGCCGGGGTGGTGGGGAAGACACTGCGCCCGGTTCCGGTGACGGTGATGTTTCCGGTGCCGGAGATGTTTTCGTAGTCGGTTCGGTCGGTCGCGTTTGAGTCCAGCACGACATCGCGGTTCAGGGTGATGGAGGTGAACTGGTTGTTGTCGCCTGAGCCTGTGACGGTGTCCCGGCTGCCGAGAGTGGCGGTGCCAGAGCCTTGGGCGGAGATGATGACCGGGCGGTTGAAATTGATGCGACTTGCATCGAGGTAGAGGGCGGTGGAAGCGGTGCCGGTGGCAACATCACCGAGGGAGACCGGTCCGGTCCCGAGTGCACCCGCTTGGCGGATCTCGATGGTGCCCGCGCTGATCGTGGTGCCGCCAGTGAAGGTGTTAGGGGCATCGATTGCGAGGGTTGACGTGCCGCGCTTGGTGAGTGATGCAGGACCTCTGAGGTAATCGAGAGTTCCGCCGACGATTGTGAAATCGGTGGTGTCCGAATCCACGGTGATCGGGCCGGTGAGCAAGTCTCCGAAGAGGGTGACGAGCGGGTTGGTTGCGGAGTCGTTGAAGGTAACCGCATCGCCGAAGTAGAATTTCTCGGCACCGCTGTTGCCCCAATCCTCGGTGTTTGCGGCGTCCCACTGGCCGGTGGTGCCGATCCAGATGAGGTCCTTGGTGATCACAGACATTGTCACCTGGCTGTTGGCGGTGTCATCGGTGAACACACCGGAGCCGGGCCGGTAGAGAAAGCCGTTTTGGAGTTCGAGGGCAGTTGGGCCAAATCCTGTCAGGTTTCCGTAGGAGAAGACGGGGAGCGAGGTGTTGCCGGTGGCAGCGGGCATCGTGGAGAGATCGACGAGGGTGGTGCCGATCAAGTTGACCTCACCATCGACGGTGATGACGCCAGGCGTGGACGCATCCAACAGGATGCGCCCGCCATTGAGTTCGCCGAGGGTGAGGTTTCCGCCGATGGAGCCTTGACCGAGCAAGGTTCCGAAGTCGCCGACGGTGATGTTGCCATCAATCGAGCCGCCGAGTTCAAGCGGGCCATCATCGATCCTGATGAGTCCTGAGAACGGGCTGTCTGCGGAGAGGAGGGTGTTGGCGGAGCCGATTTTTCCGATGATGCCGGAGCCGATGATGGGGTTTGGGATTTCCTGATCGGCGGATGGATTGAAGTCGAAGAGACCGGTGCCGCTGACTGTTAGAGGGCCGGTGCCGGAGGTGTTGGAGCGCAACTGGAATGATCCAGCGGCATCGGTCTCGATGGTTGCCCCGGCATTTCCGATGAGGAGTGTGCGGTTGAGACTGGTGATGCCGCTATCGACGCGCAGGCTCGCGGGCATGGTTTCCGTGCCGACGGAGAAGGGAGCGGTTCCGTCGATCGTGTGTGTGCCATTGAAAGCGAGTGTGCCCTCGTTCACTTCGACCGCGAGGTTGGTTGTGAAAGCGGTGCCATCGCCCATGGTGACGGTGCCCGGGGTGGTTTTGGCGAAGACGCCCGCGACGTTTGCGGTGCCGAGGTTTCCTCCGAGTCCGGGGGTGGTGAAGTTGGTGGTGAAGCTGCCCGAGCGGACGTCATAGGCGACGCCATTTGCCACCGGGGCGACGGCGCTGTTGTTCACTCCGGTGCGGCCGGTGGAGAAGAAGCGGAATTCGCCGCCGTTGAGTGTGACGACGCCGTAGTTTTCGCCTTGGCCGAGTTCGAAAACGCCGCCGGGGTTGAGAACGACCCCGGTGCTGTCCGGCATGTCGGTATTTCCCGTGGCGCCGAAGGTGAAGGTGCCGCCGTTGTTGACGATGATTTGGGAAGCACTGAGATCGCCGCCGAGGCCGAAGTCATCGAGGAGGACGGCACCGCTGTTGACAGTGAAGGTTCCGAAGAAGGGGTTGTTGGCGGTGAGTGTGAGGGTGCCGGTTCCGGTCTTGGTGAAGCTGCTGGATGCGCCACCGGTGAGGGGGCCTTCCATGAGAGTTGAGGTGTTGTCGGCACCAACGGTGACCTCGGATGCGCCACGAATCGTGAAGAATGAGCCGGCGAGACCGGCGAGTGATCCGAGTTCGACCGTCTGCGCGGTGTCGTTTCCGGTGACGGTGAGTCCGAATTCATCGGTGAGGTTCAAAGGTTCCGTGTAGGATCCACCGTTGAGAAACAGCGGAGCGAGGGGCCCAGCGACCGTGAAGGCTTCTGTTAGGGAGGGGAAGGCGTTGACGCCGAGGACGGCGGGTTGGTCGCCTGAGGTTCCAAGGTCCGCATCGGCGATCGGGTCGTTGGTATTTCCAGTGAAGGAGGAGGCGATGTAGGTGGCCGGCGGGGCCTTGAAGAATGCGAAACTGAAGGCATCTTCCGCCGCGTTTGCCATGTTTTGAAGGCCGGTTCCGGGAAGGTCCCTACTTTCGATCACCCAGCGGCTGTTAGGCTCATCCCAACCGTATGAGACAATGTTGTCCACATTGTTTGAACCGCCTCCTTCCGGACTGACAATCAGGGTGCCGGTGGTGTTGTTGTGGCTGGGAATTGAGAGATACCAAACACCAGTCGGTCCCTTGGTCACGGTGAAGGAACCAGCGGCAACGTCGGTGCTGGCATCGCCGTTGACGCGGCCCATCGCGACGAGATTCCTCGTGCCAACTGCGGAAGCGGGGATGTATGCGAAGGCGAAAGGGTCTTGCTCATAGCCTGTGCCGTCCGCGCCGTTGTCCTTGACGAAGACATTGAATGAGCCGTTCGCATTGGCACGTGATAGGGCGAAATTGTCCTCGTTGCGTGCGCCGTTGACGAGGAGGATGCCTGCCTGGGATGCTTGGGCCGGAGCGGTGTAGGAGCCGAGTTGGAAGCCGTTGATGTTGACGATGAATTGGCCGTTGTTGGTTCCGGGGGTTGCAGTGGTGACGTGGGTGCCCAGAGTCAGGCTGGCGGAGCCGAAGAACTGGTCCATCGGCACACTTGCGCCGCCGTTGGTGCCGTTGGTGTTGCGGAGCAGACCTGCGATCCATTGGGTGTAGGGAAAGAACGCCATGGAGACGTTGATATTGGCCTCGCCACCGGCGGGTGAGCTATGGACGGGGATGAAGTAGTCCAACGGGTTGCCATTGAAATCGACGGCGGAGGTGGCGAAGAACGAGCCGATGGTATCGCCCTGTGCGGTGTTGTCCCGTGAGAGTTGTGAGACGCTGGTGATGAGAGCGCCGGCTTGGCGGTCTGATCCGGCGGCCATGTTGACATCGAAGTCACCGCGGTTGGATGAGGCGCGGAGGGCGATGCCGCCGGTGCTGCCGGGTGCGAGGGTGACGGTTACGCTGGTGGTGGCGTTAAGTTCGTCGTTCTGGACGACGTTGAGATTTCCGAATTTGGTTTGTTGACCGTGGAGAAGTCCGGTGGAGCAGGCGGCCATGGCGAGGGCTGCGAATTGGCGGCGGCATTGGCGAAGTGGAAGCGGTTTCATGGGATTGGGGATGTGTGAGGAGATGAATCATGAAGGCATGATCATGCGTTCGGTGATTTCGGGCGAAGTGGTGATCCCATGTTCAGATCGCGTCGATGATGACTTCGTGAAGATATCGACTCATCCAATCAACAGGTGTCGGAAATGACATATCATGAATCGGTGATGGAGTATTAATCTTCCAGTTCCGTCACTTTAACCGGCATGAGGGAGTTGGTGTCATCGGTGTTTTAAATGATGATTCTTCGGTATGTTCCGTGAGGGGTCTGAGGAGATATCGAGTGACGGATGCGTAACGTTCCGGAATTGTCACGAAGAGGATGGGACAGGTGACGGGAATGTGATGATGTGAAATTTGATCAGGTGCGATTTATCATCTTTATTTTCTGCGGAGCGTCTTTGGGAGACCCATTTTTATTATCTTATGAATTTCACGATGCGGAATCGAAACGGCAAATCACGAGGTTTTGCGCTTGTCGTCACGTTGATGATGATGGTGTTGATTGTCGCGGTTGCGATCGGGCTCTCGACATTGTCGACGGTGGAGTTGCGGAAAAGTTCGTCCTCACAGGCACGGGCGGTGGCGGCGGCGAATGCCCGGGTGGCGCTGATGATTGCGATTGGCGAGTTGCAGAAGCATCTGGGGCCGGATCAGCGGGTATCCGCGGATGGCAGGGTTGCATCGGGACCCGATGGGGTGCCGGAGAATGCGAACTGGACGAGTGTTTGGAGCACGACATTGGATCGGGGTGCGCCGGTGATCGCGAGGAACAGCAATGATGGGGGGCTGCGGGACGACCGGGTGACGGGGCGTTGGGATCGGAAGCGAAACCGGCTGGCGTGTTTGGTGAGCGGTAATGAAGTGGAGTTGGAATTTGCCGGGGACTCCGAACTGGCGGAAGCGGAACGGATCACGTTGGTGGGGGATGGGACGGTAGGCGATCCGGAAGTGGGAAAAGCTGATCCGCAGGTCCATGCGCCCAAGGTTTTGTTAGGTGGCAAAGGTGGCGCATACGCCTGGTGGGTGGGGGATTTGGGGTTGCAGGCGCATGTGGGACTGGCTGACGTGAAGAGAGGGACGCCGGACCGCGCGTTGCAGTTGGCGCAGGATATTTCCTACGAGGCTTTTGCGAAGGAAGGCTTGTCCGGGGATGAGCGTGGCCGGCTGGTGACGGAGGGGCATTTGAAGCATACGTCGGCGGGGGCGCCGGCGGGCGATGCGTTTCATGAGGTGACCACGCGATCTGCCGGTTTGCTGGTGAATGTTCGCGAGGGTGGTCTGCGGAAGGATCTAACAGCCTATTTGGATGGGAACGGGCAGATTCCGGATCTGAGGGAGGGTGGATGGCAGCAGCCGGGGATGAGTGATGGGGACAATCTGGTGGGGCCGCAACGTCCAGCCGATGCGATTCGAACGCCCGAGGGACGTGAAGCGGTGCGGTTGTCGGTGATCTCGCCCAACTTCGGTCTGTTGCGTGATTGGGCGAGGCGTGCGCAGAGTACGCCGTTTGGCGATCATCGAGGTGAGGCGGAGGAGCCTGTGACCGGGGGCATCTCCACGGGTGGGCGGAACCCCAAGCCGGTGGAGATCCTGAACCGGACGAAGAGTTTTGTAGCGCCGGTGCTGGCGGAGGGCTCGCTTTACTATCAGATCAGTTATTTTCAGCCGACCGTGCCGAATGCGGCGAATCCTTATGGATTGAGGTTGCATCTCTATCCACGGGTGGCGCTGTGGAATCCCTATCAGTTTCCGATGCGGGTGGAACCATCGGCGATTTTCTTTCACATCAACGGGAACAAGCTGGTGCGTGTGAGGATGAACAACGGGACCTCGCTGGACTACCGGATGAATTGGGGATTGAACTCGGGCAAAAGCCGCGGGGCAGTGTGTGGGAGTCTGTTTTTCATGATGGAGGGGGTCACCTTGCAGCCCGGGCAGACGTTGGTTTGGGCACCGAAGTCCAATCGTCCTTACGACGAGAGCGCGTATCATAACAATGTGTTATCGACGGAGACGGGACCGGATCCGCGGAGGTCATTCCATCAGGACCGGCGTGCCGACGCGAATCCGCTTTTTGAGATCTATCCGGGCTTGCCATCCGGGCGGGAGCACAACCGGACTCCGGCGATTCCGGTGGACTGGAGGGAAGTGGTGGCTCCGAAGCTTTCTTCCAATCTGCAAGCCTCGGGCTATACGCAGGCGGATGACTATCTGATGATCTGGAAGCCGATGGAGGGCGCGGGGACTTTGACCCAATCCTCTTTCAATTCGCTGCCGATGGGGCGTTTTGTTTCCTGCGCCTATCAGTATGGGGATGAGGATGAGATGCCGTTGGAGTGGAGTTCGGCGGATCCGGTGCCGATGTCCCGGACGAGCGAATCGTTGCCTGTGATCTCGACATCGCCGGACCGGAGGACCCGCGAGGGGTTCCGGCTCCGGTGGTTTGAGGAGCATGAATCGAACCAGATCGGTTCGGGATCGTTGGCCGGGACGCCGCATTTGCAGAGTGCGCCGATCGCGAACTGGAACATGCGTGCGTCTTATTCGCTGAGGAATCCGTTCGACAATGTGACGGACATCGCGCCGCATTTTTTCGGGATCTACACGCGGGATCTGTTTGATGGCGCGGTGGATTGGGCATCGATGCAGCCGCGTGCGGGGAGTTCCGGGAGTGTGGGTGATCCGTTCGATCAGGCGCAGCGTTTCAATCCGCCGCGGGTGTTGTTCGATGTGCCACGGCGTGGTGCGGAGGTTCTTTCGCTGGCGGCCTTTCAACACGTCAATCTATCGGAAATGATCTGGAGTCCGACGTATGTGGTCGGAAACTCGCTGGTGGATCCGAGGATTGGTCTTACGCGGACTGAGCCGCGCAGGAGCATCGGAATGAATCGTGATCAGGGCGGGTGGAACCAGGATACGATCGGTTATGCGACGGATGGGCGTTCGAACAACGACAACGGGTTGACGACGGACGAGGACAACTGGGCATGGCATGCGCGGACGCTGATCCAGGACACGCCGCTTGAGCATACGGTGTTTTATGATTTGAGCTATGAGGTGAATCACTCGCTGTGGGACCAGTGGTTTCTATCGACCGGCAGCGCAGCAGAGAAGCGGGCTTTGTTAGATGATCCGGGAGCGCCACCGCTGCCTAACGCGAGGATGAAGCCAACACCGTTCCGCAAGGGGGAAGTCGATCCGGCGCACCTTTCGGATTATCATCGGGCGGCTGCGAATTTGGTGTTGGATGGGGCTTTCAATGTGAATTCAGCGTCGGTTGGGGCATGGGAGGCGTTGTTGCTTTCGTCGTTGGGCCGGCATTCGGATGGAGATCATGTGGCATTTCCGCGCGCTCCGACCTTTGACGGGCGATGGGATGGGGAAGATGTGGGTGCGGCCGAGGCGTGGAACGGTGCGCGCAAGCTGGATCGTGCGGAGGTGAGGAGGCTGGCGGAGGAGATGGTGCGGGAGGTGCGTGTGAGGGGGCCGTTTCTCTCGTTGGCGGATTTTGTAAACCGGCGGTTGCGCGAGGATGAGACTGGCAGGATGGGGGCGCTGCAGGCGGCGATTGATCGTGCGGGGGTGAATGCTGTGTTTGCGGAATCGCTGCCGATTGACAATTCGGAGGACTTGCCGGATTACAGGCATCCGGATCACATCAAGGATCCAACCCGGCTGGACCAGTCGTTGGTGCCGTCGACGTCGGCGTGGGGTGCGCCGGGATTTCTAACACAGGCGGATGTTTTGCAACACATCGGGCCGGTGCTGAGTGCGCGGTCCGACACGTTTCGCATCCGCGCGGCGGGGGAGGCGCATGATGCATCCGGCAAAGTGCTGGCGCGGGTGGTGTGCGAGGCGGTGGTGCAGCGGGTGGCGGAGTATGTGGATCCGACGGATACGGCGCTGGAGATTCCGCGGACTCTAACGGAGACGAATCGGAGGTTCGGGCGGCGGTTTGAGGTGGTGTCTTTCCGTTGGCTGCATGCGGATGAGGTTTGAGGAGGTCGAAGGCTGAGTTGAAAGATGTTCGTGAAAATAGCGGGGTTGCCTTGACGGGTGGGGATTTGTCACGATGGTCGCTGATGGCGAAGACGGTGCTTTTGATTGGAGGAAATTCTGGAATCGGGCTGGCGACGGTGCGGTTGCTTCGTGGGCAGGGTGATGAGGTGCTGGCGGCGGCGCGGCAGGCGGGGGCACTGGAGGAGTTGGGGATTGCGGTGCAGCGGTTTGATGCGCTGGAGCCGACGGCGTTGGTGCTGCCGGAGCGGTTGGATGGGTTGGTTTATTTTCCGGGGACGATCCACCTGCGGCCGTTCCATCGACTGACCGATGAGGATTTTCTGAGGGACTACCGGGTGAATTGTTTGGGTGCGGTGGCGGCGATCCAGGCGGCGCTGCCAGCGTTGAAGGCGTCGGGTGCGGCTTCGATCGTGTTGTTTTCGACGGTGGCGGTGGCGCAGGGGATGCCGTTTCATGCATCGATTGCGGCGGCGAAGGGTGCGGTGGAGGGTTTGACGCGGTCGTTGGCGGCGGAGTTCGCGCCGAAGATCCGGGTGAATGCGATCGCGCCTTCTCTAACGGACACGCCGCTGGCGGGACCGCTGCTGAATAGTGATGTGAAGCGGGAGGCATCGGCGAAGCGGCATCCGTTGCAACAGGTGGGTGAGCCGGAGGACATCGCGAGGTTGGTGGATTTCCTGCTTTCGCCCGCGTCGGCGTTCATGACGGGGCAGATTTTGCGGCCGGATGGCGGGCTTTCCTCACTGCGTTTGCTTTAAGATGATATGAAGACGTTTACCGCTGATGATTTGGAGTCGATGGAGAAGCTGGCGCGTGTGCAGTTGATTACGTCGCTGCCTGGGGCGAAGCCGATCAGTTTGATTGGGACGACGGATGGGGAGGGGCGGACGAATCTGGCTCCATTCTCGAGTGTGGTGCATTTGGGATCGAACCCACCGTTGTTAGGGATGGTTAGCCGGCCGGATTTGGTGGAGCGGCACACGCTGGCGAATCTGATGGAAACGGGTGCTTGGACGATCAATCACTTGCATGAGGGGATTCTGGATGCGGCGCATCAGTGTTCGGCGCGATATGACAAGGAGGTCTCGGAGTTTGAGGCGGCGGGTCTAACGGAGTGTTGGGTGGAGGGGTTTGCCGCGCCGTTTGTGGCGGAGTCGCGGTTCCGGATGGGGTTGGAGCTGGAGGATCTGGTGGACATCTCGGCGAACGGGACGCGGTTGATCATCGGGCGGGTGGTGTTGGTGCAGTTGGATGGTGAGGTGGCGGCGGATGGGTCGGTGGATTTGCCGGGTCTGGGCTGTCTCGCATCGACGGCTTTGGACACTTATTTCTCGCTGCAGCCCTTGGCGAGGCTGGCTTATGCGAAGCCGGATCGTGAACCCCGGAGGATCTAACATCATGGAGATTTCGCTGATTTATCCGCACCAGTTGTTTCAGCGGCATCCGGCGCTGGCGAAGGGGAGGGCGGTGTTATTGATCGAGGACCCGTTGATTTTTGGAAATGATCCGCATTGGCCGCTGGCGGTGCACCGGCAGAAGCTGGTGCTGCATCGGGCATCGATGAGCGCGTACGCGGCGGAGTTGCGGGGTGCGGGATACGAGGTGACGCGTGTCGAGGCGGCGGATGGGGCGGAGGTGGACAGTGCGGGATTGTTGGAGGGGCATCTTCCGGCGGAGGTCAAGGTTTTGCATCTAGTGGATGTGGCGGATGATGTATTGGAGCGTAGGTTGCGGAGGTTTGCGGGGGGGCGGGGGATTTCGCTGAAGGTGCATGCGTCGCCGAATTTCCTGAGTCCGGCGGAGTTTCTAACAAGCCATCTTGCGGGGAAGAAGAAGCCGTTCATGGCGAGGTTTTACGAGGCGCAGCGGCGGCGGATGGGGTTGTTGTTGGAGGATGATGGATCGCCGATGGGAGGGAAGTGGTCGTTCGATGCGGAGAACCGTGAGAAGCTGCCGAAGCATCATGCGGTGCCAACGGAGCCTCGTGCCAAGGCGGGTGAGGAGGTGGCAGAGGCGATCGACTATGTTTCCCGTAGATTTCCGGGGAATCCCGGTTCGTTGGAGTCGTTCCGGTGGCCGGTGACGCGGGTGGCGGCGGAGAAGTGGTTGGATGCGTTCATCGTCGAGCGATTCGCGGACTTCGGGAGGTTTGAGGATGCGATTTCGACGCGGCATGCGTTTTTGAATCATTCGGCGATCACGCCTGCGCTGAACATCGGGTTGTTGGATCCGGGTGATGTGGTGCGGCGGGTGGTTTTCCATGCGGCGAGGTCGGGGAAGATTCCGATGAACTCGCTGGAGGGTTTTGTGAGGCAGGTGATCGGTTGGCGGGAGTTCATGCAGGGAGTTTACCGGCATCGCGGGGTGGAGATCCGAAATGGGAATTTCTGGAATTTCACTCGGCCGATGCCGAAGGGGTTTTATGACGGGACGACGGGGATTCCGCCGGTGGACCGGGTGATCCGGCAGGTTCTAGCAGAGGGGTGGTGCCATCACATCGAGCGGTTGATGGTTTTGGGGAATTTCATGTTGCTGTGCAGGATCCGGCCGGATGATGTTTACCGGTGGTTCATGGAGCTGTTCGTGGATGCGTATGACTGGGTGATGGTGCCGAATGTTTATGGCATGTCCCAGTTCGCGGATGGGGGGACTTTCACGACGAAGCCTTATCTATCAGGATCGAACTACATCCGGAAGATGTCGGATGAGCCGGCGGGGGAGTGGTGTGCGGTGTGGGATGGCTTGTTCTGGACGTTCATCGCGGATCATCGGGATTTTTTCCTGAGGAACCCGCGATTGGCGATGATGGCAAGGACGTGGGAGAAGCAGACGCCCGCGAAGCAAGCGGCGCACCGGGATGCGGCGGAGGGGTTTCTCCGGTCTATCAGTTCTTGCGGTTCTTGAACCATTTGCGGAAGTCGCCGCCGCGCCATTCGGGGAGGGTGCGTTGGCCGAGCCATTCCTGGAGGGGTTTGACGGGAGCGACTTCGATGGGGAGGTGGTTCATCGCTTTCGACATGGTCATGGCGGTGCGCCAGAGCGACGGTGAGGTGGCGAGGGTGGCGAAGGGTGACATGGGGATGGCGCCGGCGGAGGGGACGGCCTCGCGTTTTGCCTTGTCGCGGAGGCGGAGCAGGAGGTCGGGGATGGGGATGTCGACGGGGCAGACTTCGTTGCAAGCGCCGCAGAGGGAGGAGGCTTTGGGGAGGTCGGCGAGTTCAGGGAAGCGATCGCCGAAGAGGAGAGGTGATAGAACCGCGCCGACGGGACCGCCGTAGGTGGAGCGGTAGGCGTGGCCGGAGGCCTGGCGATAGACGGGGCAGACGTTCTGGCAGGCGCCGCAGCGGATGCAGCGGAGGATTTCCCGGCAGTTTGAGGCGAGGACATCGGTGCGGCCGTTGTCCATGAAGACGACGTGCATGTGGTCCGGGCCGTCGGGTTGGTTGGGGGAGCGCGGGCCGTTGATGAACTCGGTGTAGACGGTGAGTTGCTGGCCGGTGGCGGACCGCCCTAACAGGTTGAGGAAGACGGCGAGGTCTTTTTCCTCGGGGATGACTTTTTCGATTCCGACGAGGGCGATGTGGACGGGGACGGGGGCCATGCCGAAGCGCGAGTTGCCCTCGTTGGTGACGAGTGCGAGGCGGCCGGTGTCCGCGCAGACGAAATTGGCGCCGGTGATGCCGGCTTGGGCGAGCATGTATTTCTCGCGGAGGTGGACGCGGGCGCGGCGGGTGATGGTTTCGGGGTCGTCGTTGTAGTCGCCGCCGATGCCTTCGCGGAGGAAGGTGCGGGCGATTTCGCGGCGGTTTTTATGGATGATGGGTTTGACGATGTGTGAGGGCTCGTCGCCATCGAGCTGGATGATGAATTCGCCGAGGTCGGATTCGAGGCACTCGATGCCGTTTTCGATGAGGAAGGGGTTGAGGTGGATTTCCTCGGCGGCCATGGATTTCGACTTGGTGAGCCGGGTGACCTCGTGTGAGCGGAGGATGGAGAGGATGGTTTGGCGGGCGTCCTCATCGGTGGCGGCGAAGTGGACGTGGACGCCGCGGTCGGTGAGGGATTTCTCGGCTTTGGCGAGGTAGGTGCCGAGGTGGTGGAGGGTGTGGTCCTTGATGGCTCCGGCGAGTTTGCGGAGGGCGTTGGGGTTTTCGTAATCGGCGTTGAGGACCTGGTAGCGTTTTTCGGTTCCGGACGAGGATCCATCGATGACGGATGCTTGTTTTTCATCCGTGATGTTCCGCGCGTAGAGGTCGATCGGTTGGTGGGTCACCATGCGGGGAGTAACGCCGAGCGATGGCGTCCGGTCAACGCCGATTGAGCGATAAGGAACGAATCTTGTGAGGGGCCGCCGGGGTAAGCGGCGGCTTGAGGAGGGGGTGTCAGTTCGTCACGCGCATGGGCATGAGGACGTAGAGGAAGGAGCCTTCGATGCGGAGAACGCCTGGGCTCATTTCGTCGATGAGGTCGAGGTAGACGTTTTCGGTATCGAGGGCGCGGAGGGGAGCCTGGAGGAATTCCGGGTTGAAGGCGATCTGCATGTTGGGGCCGGTGTAGGCGACGTCCATGGATTCCTGGGCTTCTCCGACGTCCGGGGAGTTGGCGGTGACTTCGATGTGGTTCTCGCTGAAGACGAGCTTTACGGAGTTCGACTTGTCGGAGGAGAGGAGGGAAACGCGGCGGACGGTTTCGAGGAGGGCCTCGCGGGAAATGACGACGCGTTCGTTGCTGTCGCCGGGGATGACCTGGCGGTAGTTCGGGTAGTTTCCTTCGATGAGTTTGCTGGCGAGCAGGCTGTCACCGATGGCGAAGGAGATTTGGTTTTCGTTGAGTTTGACGACGACTTCGCCGGCATCGCCGAGGAGGCGTTGGAGTTCCTGGACGGCCTTGGTGGGGATGATGATGTCGGTTTCGTGGGAGGCAGGGAATTCCAGGTCGGAATCGGCCATGGCGAGGCGGCGGCCATCGGTGGCGACGAGGGTGAGTTTGCCTTCACGGAAGGAGGCGTAGATGCCGTTGAGGACGTAGCGGGTTTCGTCGCTGGAGATGGCGTAGGAGGTTTTCTTGAGGCCATCGCGGAGGACGGGCTGGGAGATGCGGAATTCCTTTGCACCTTCGAAGTCGGGAAGGGGTGGGAATTCGGCTTCACCGAGGCCGATGATTTTGAAATAGGACGGGCCGCTGCGGATGGAGGCGTGGTTTTTCGAGTCAACGGAGACTTCGACTTCGCTGGCGGGCAGCTCGCGGATGATGCTGACGAGGCGTTTGGCGGGAAGCGTGGTGGCGCCTTCCTTTTCGATTTCCGCTTCAACGGAGCCGGTGATGCCGACGTCGAGGTCGGTGGTGGTGAAGCGCAGGCGACCGTCGCGGGCGACGAGCAGCACGTTGGAGAGGATCGGCAGGGTGGTGCGGGAGCTGACGACGTGCTGGACCTTTTGTAGGCCATCGAGGAACGCTTCCTTGGAGATACGGAACTTCATGGTGGGGAAAGCCGGGATTGGATGCGGGAGAGTTTCCGATTTCGTCCGCCCTTGGCAAGACTTCTGTGAGCAATGTGTGAATAAGGCGGGGGAATCCGCTGGGGGTGGCGAGGATGCCATGCGGACGTGCAAAATTTCACTTCTCTTAAGTAAATTTCTCGGGTAAGGGGGAACGCATGAAGCCACTGCTGCTGATTTTCTCCGTTCTCGGGCTGCTCGCGTTGAACAGCTGCAACACGTTCATTGGCATTGGCCGTGACATCAAGGAGGGCTATCAGTGGTCGGCCCGGAAAATTCAGGAGGGCAACCAGCCGCCAGCCGAGGAGTATGGCGCGCCGGTTTATTGAGGGTTGAAATCGAGGATTTGGCCGCGAGCCGGGGTTCTTCAGGGCACCCGGAAGATTTCGTTGGTGGTGGGGTCGCGTGCCAATTCGCCGCGGCGGATATCCCTGACGTCGACGACGTTGTAGGGCGGGTAGGGGCTGATGACGTGGTTGGGATTGTCGGTGCGGCGTGCGACCGGGTAATCGCGGGTGGGTTGGGGAGCAGGGCCGTAGCGGCCGTCATTGTTTCCGCCGTAGTTGTTTCCGTAGGCTTCCCGCTGGGCGGCTTCGCGGCGTTGTGCGTCTTCGCGGAGGGCTCCGACGCCCGTGCCGACGGCTGCGCCGATGGCGGCACCGCGGATGACGTCTCCGGAGTCATTTCCAGCGATGGCTCCGAGGGCACCGCCGCCGAGAGCGCCGATGGCGGCCCCTTGTTGTTGTTGAGGGCTGCAGGAAGCGGCGAAAATCACAAGGGCGATGGAGCCGATGAGCGAGGTGGATCTGATGGAAGGCATGTGCATGGGACGTGGGTTGGTGGGAAACTATTCACCGCCTGTGCGAGAGAGCAAGTGTCGTGAGAGGATGGCGAGTTTGCGGGCTTTTGAGAGGCTGTAGCGCTTTTTGAAGACTTTGAAGCCATCGGCCCGCATTTTGTTCAAAACCGTCCGGTAGATTTCGCCCATGATGCGTGCGGGCAGGAGCGCCTGGCGGTCGGCCGGAGGCAAGGCGGCCTCGGCGGCCTGATAGAGCGAGTCCGCGCGATCGGCCTCGAATGCCATGAGCGCGAGGAAACGTCCGTCGTGGACCCGGCCGATGAGGTCGCGCTCGGTGTATTGGAAGCGTGCGAGGTCGGCGAGCGGCAGATAGATCCGTGCGCTGTTAGAAAGATCTTCGGCGACATCACGGAGGATGTTGGTGAGCTGGAGGGCGTGGCCGAGCGCGACGGCATAGGTTTCCGATCCGGGGTCCTTGCAGCCGAAGAGGCGGATGGAAACGAGGCCGACCGCGCAGGCGACTTTCCACGTGTATTGCTGCAAGTCCTCCCAGGTGCCGAAGCGTTGGGGGTAAAGATCCATCGCGCAGCCGTCGATGATGGCGCAGAGGAGGTCGTTGGGAATCTGGTGGCGGTCACGGAGTTCGATCACCTCGCGCTGGAAGGGATCGGGTTCGGGAAAGCCGTCTAACAATCCGTTTTTCCAAGCGTCCAACATCGCCTTGCGTTCGGCTGGAGGGTGGGTTGGCTCGTCTGCAAGGTCGTCCATGGTCCGGCAGAATGCGTAGAAAACGACCATGTCATCCCGCCGTTCGCGCGGGAGGATGTTGAGGGCGATGGCGAGGTTGGATTTCGCCTTGCGGGTGATTTCCGAGGAGACGGACACGGGAGTCAGCGGATGAAGCCCCAGTGACCTGTGGAGAACGGCCACAATGAGAAAAGCGCGGGGCCGACGAGGTTGAATTCCTTGACCTGGCCCCAGTAGCGGGAGTCGAGCGAGTTCATGGTGTTGTCTCCGAGTGCGGCGTATTCGCGCATGCCTACCGGTGCCTTGTCCCGGAGGAAAAGGGTTCGTCCGGAGGAGTCGAGATATTGGGGCAGGGTCCGGCCGTTTTCCGGAGCCCGCTCGGGGCGTGCGAGGGTGTATCCCGGGTGTTCCGGTTTGAAGGGGGGCTCGCCGGCGGCAACGCGTTGGATGCCGGGTTCGTTGGCGATCCTGCCATCGACCAACAGATTTGGCTCATCGATGGAGAGGGTGTCTCCGGGCACGCCACAGAGGCGCTTGATGTAATGGGAGCCCGCCGCCTGTTCTCCGCTGCGTTCATGGATGCCGCGGATGCCGATGGTGTCGAAAACGAAAACCTCGCCACGATCCGGCCGGCGGAAGTGATAGGAGAACTTGTCGAC
>SYAP01000350.1 GCA_005787565.1 Verrucomicrobiaceae bacterium
ATCCCCATAGGATACCGCTTCGCCAAATGCGCCACCGGATCCCCATGCGTCAACATCAACAACCGCGCACCACCCCGCCGATGCGACTCCACCGCCTCCGCCAGCGACGTGAAAGCCCTCACCCCCACCGCCTTCCCCTCGTCCACCAGCGCCGGAAACGCCGGCCCACCCGGCGTCTCAATCCGCTCCGGCAACACCTCGCCATCCCACGCACTCATCCCGCGCCGCTCCACATCCGCATTCGCCACCGCCTCGAACCGCACCCGCATCCGGTCCGCCAGCTTCAGCTTCAAAACCGCCACATCCTCACCCATCGCCAACTCCTCCCCATCATCCCCGCACACCCAGATCTTCGTCACCAACTCCGGCGGTAACCGCGAAAAATCATACGCATCTAACGGAACCACCGCCCCATGCCGCTCCTTCACATAATCCGAAATCGCCCTCTCGATCGCCACATCCTTCGGCGCTCCACGCCACAACTCCGCAAAACCCTCCGCCGTCGGCCCGATCGGCTGGCAAATCCGCCGGTAATCCTTCGGCAACGACCTCAACAAAATCTCCGCACGCTCCTCCAAATTCCCATCCACGCCCCACCCCGCCAAATACCCTGGAAACCCCGGCAACTGATCCACATGCACCCCCATCGTCACCCCGTCATCCCGCTCACCCTGCGCCGCATGATAACACAACGGATACTCCTCACCCTCATGCCGGATCACATCCGGAAACCCATCCAACCCCAACATCTCCCAATCCTCATCCACCACATCCCGCCGCTCTAACAAAATCAGATCCTCATTCCGGTCCCGCCACTTGTGAAACGCCGCCGCCGTATTCACCTCCTCCGGCACCCGCTCCTCGAAAAACGCCAACACCGCCTCCTCACTCCACAACCCTCCCGGCCGCCGCAACTTCTGCTCCACCGCCTCGATCTCCTCCCGCAACTCCGCCAGCCGATCCATGAACCGGCACTTCTTCCGCAACCCTCCACCTAACAAACCCTCCCGCAGGAAAATCCCCCGCGCCGCCTTCGGATCCACCCGCCCATAATGCACACGCCTCCCCGCCACCACCGGCAAACCGCCACAAATCACCGTCTCCTTCCCATACACCGCACCCTGCGCCTCATCCCAATGCGCCTCACCATACCGGCTCCGGCACAAATGCGGCGCAACCTCTTCCACCCACCCGGGATCAATCCGCGCCACCCGCCTCGCCCACAAACGCGACGTCTCCACCAATTCCATCCCCATCACCCACTCCCACCGCTTCCCCGCACCAAACAATCCAGACCCCGGAAACACCGCAAAAAATCCCCCGCCCGCACTCCGATACGCCTTCGCCTCCTTGTCCCACAATCCAAACTGCCGCGGAACCCCCGCCAACAACGCTCGATGAATCGACGCATAACCCGCCCATCCGCCCGCTTCCTTCGCCAGCACACCCACCTTCCACTTCCACTCCCGCTCTAACAACTCCCGCAACTCATCCGCCACATTCGCCCACTCGATCACCCGCCGCGCATTCAGAAAAGCCCCGCCCGCATACTTCCTCAACGCATTCCGCTTCCACCCCCGCCCCTCGCGGAACCGCGAAACATCCGCCCACAACCGCAGCAACCCCACAAAATCACTCTCAGCATCCTTCCACTTCGCATGCGCCGCATCCGCCTCACGCACCTTCTCCGCCGGCCGCTCCCGCGGATCATTGCTCTCCAACGCCGCCACAATCGGCAACACCTCCGCCAAACATCCCTCCTTCCGCGCCTCCAACAACATCCTCCCCAGCCGCGGATCCACCGGCAACCGCGCCATCTGCCGACCCATCTCCGTTAGATTCCGTTCCCTATCCAACGCACCCACCTCCCTCAACGTCCGATACCCCTCCGACACCGCCTTCGGCGCAGGCGGATCCAAAAACGGAAACTCCTCGATGTCCGGCAAACCCAGCGACTTCATCCGCAAAATCACCCCCGCCAACGAACTCCGCCGGATCTCCGGATCCGTAAACTCCGGCCGTTCTTCCAGCTCCGTCTCCTCATAAAGCCGCACACACACCCCATCCCTCACCCGCCCGCACCGCCCTTTCCGCTGCCGCGCGCTCGCACGGCTCACCGCCTCCACCTGCAACCGCTGCACCCCACGCCCCGGACTCCACCGACTCACCCGCGCCACCCCGGAATCCACCACACACGCAATCCCCGGAATCGTTAGAGACGTCTCCGCCACATTCGTCGCCAGAATCAACCGCCGCCTCCCACCCGGATTGAACACCCGCTGCTGGTCCGCCAACCCCAACCGCGCGAACAACGGCAACACCTCCGTCCCCGGAAACCGCCACCCCTCCAACACCTCCGCACACTCCCGGATCTCCCGCTCCCCCGGCAAAAACACCAGCACATCCCCGTTAGGCTCCACCCCGCCCAACCAATCCACCGCCCGCGCCACATGCTGCGGCAATTCCTCATCATCACCCGGCGGCAGGAAAAACTCCGCCACCGGAAACATCCGCCCCGGCGCCTCAATCACCGGCGCGGGCCTACCATCCATCCCGAAAAACGCCGCGAACGACCCCGCATCCAGCGTTGCCGAGGAAATCACCAACTTCAAATCCGCCCGCTCATCCATCAGCCGACGCAGATAACCTAACAAAAAGTCGATGTTCAGCGACCGCTCATGCGCCTCATCGATGATCAGCGCCGAATACTGCCGCAATTGCGGATCCCCCTGCGTCTCCGCCAGCAAAATCCCGTCCGTCATGAACTTGATCCGCGTCTCCTTCGAACACCGGTCCTCGAACCGCACCTGATACCCCACCTCCCCGCCCAACGGCACCCGCAACTCCTCCGCCACCCGCTTCGCCACACTCGCCGCCGCGATCCGCCGCGGCTGCGTACACCCCACCCGCCCCTTCACCTCATCCCCCAGCGCCTCCGCCACCATCTTCGGCAACTGCGTCGTCTTCCCCGATCCCGTATCACTCACCACCACCACCACCCGCTCCGCCCGCACCGCAGCCAGAATCTCCTCCCGGTGCTCCACCACCGGAAGTTCCTTCGGATAAAACCAATCCCTCATCGTCCCCGCCACTCAAGCCCCCCCACAACCCCTCCGCAAGCCCTCATCACTCGGAGCATGTAACGACAAAACTTCTTCGCACCGCAGCCATCCAATACAACGCCAGGATGCGCTGCCCGGGAACGGGTGAAATCCCGCCTCATGCTTCATAAGTCCATGGATTCACAAGATCGATGCCACAGTTTTTGAAATCAGCGATGTTGCGGGTGGCAAGGGTCAAGCCCTGGACTTTAGCCGTGGCAGCGATCAGGGAATCGTAATAAGGCGTATCGAAATCAGCTCGGTATAGGGCAGCCAGCTCGGCGATTTCACGATTCACCGGCACGATCCGATAAAAGAGTTCCTCATCCACGATGGCTCGATACCAGCGATCCAGCTCCTTGGCAAAGTCCGGATCCTTAGCCTCCACCGTGCGGATGCCGAACCGAATTTCATTCAGTGAAATCACGCTCAGATAATGACACGGCACATCAAGCGAAGCCGCCTAACTCAAGACCTCAGGCGGTGTGCGGCCATTCCTGCGAAATGCGGAAAGCGTTACCGTATCCAGCAAATAAGGCATGGTCATTCCGGGTCTCGGTCAAAACGGAATGGCGTTCCGCGAAGCGGCACGACGTCACGATTCAAAAGTGGAAAGCCCGTATTAGCGAACCATTCGGGCTCTTCCGGCAAAAGCAGTGATTCCGCCAGATTCGGAGCTTTTTGCGGACGGCTTCTCTTCTTTTGGATCCTCTCTCAACAACTGCTCTACCAGCGCCGAAAGGGAGGTGTTCTCGTCGATGGCCTCATGCCGTGCCTCGCGAACCACATCATCAGAGAGCTTTAAGGTGACATTCATACAACTCCAGTCTCGCGCCGCACGGTTGCACGACAGCACGGCCGGTTCAAGCAGCAAAAAGGATGCAGGTCCCGCAGAATAAGCGGCTTCGTGCAAAACAATCCCCATTTGACCCCGCCCCCCAAACCACCACCTTCCCTCCCATGCCCCCCCAAAAAAACCCACCTTCAACTGGCTCATGCTCGTCGTCGGCATCCTCGTCGTCATGGCACTCACCGGGCTCACCGCTCCCATCACCGTACGATCTAGTAAAAAACCAGACCAAACCGAAGCCATCAACAACGCCCGCCAAATCGGCCTCGCCCTCCTCGAATTCGAAACCGAATACGGCACCTACCCCGACGACAAAACCGCATCTGTCGTCCTGGAAAACACCAAAACCACCCTCAACCTAACAGACCACTCCGCCAACAGCTTCTTCCGACAACTCATCGCCGCCGACATGGCCCAAGCCGAAACCATCTGGGGCACAGCCCCCCCCACCATCATCCCACCCCTCCCAAAACTCTGATCCATCCACCTGCCCTTCCTGCCCCCCGAAGACAAACAAGCAGCACTCGCCAGAATCACCCGGCCGTATAAACCACCACCGGCCCCACACCCAGCCCCTGCACCCGGCGCAACTTCTCCACCGCCCTTGATACGGCATTCGCCACCTCCACCGCCTCCTCGGCCGTGTTGAGCATCGAAAAACTGATCCGCAGGCTGCTCTTCGCCAGCGCCTCATCAATCCCCATCGCCAACTGCACATGCGATGGCTTCTGCTTCCCCGTCATGCAAGCCGACCCCGCCGAACACGCCACCCCGGCCTCATCCAACAAAATCAGCAACCCCGCCGCCTCACACCCGTCAAACGAAACATGACTCGTATTCGGCAACCTCCACGTCCGATCCCCGTTCAACGTCACACCCGAGACCCTCTCTAACAAAATCGATTCGAACGCATCCCGCAACCCCGCCAGATGCCCCCACCGCTCCTGCTCACCTCGCCGCATCGCCTCCGCCGCCAACCCCATCCCCACGATCCCTGCCACATTCTCCGTCCCGCTCCGTCGCCCCCCCTCCTGGCCGCCACCCGTAAGCAGGGGCGAAAACCTCAACCCACCCCGCACCCACAACGCCCCCACCCCCTTCGGCCCATGAAACTTGTGCGCCGAAATCGAAAGCAAATCCACCCCAAGCTCCCGCACATCCAGCGGCATCTTCCCCGCCGCCTGCACCGCATCCGTATGCACTGCCAACCCCCGCTCCCTCGCCAGCGCCACCACCTCTCTCAAAGGCTGCACCACCCCCGTCTCATTGTTCGCCGCCATCACCGAAACAAACCCAGCTCCCTCCAGCAACTCTCCGCACGCCCCCACCTCCACACGCCCCCCACCATCCACCGGCAACAACCTCACCCCCCTCGAAAACCCCTCAACACACCGCAACACCGCACTGTGCTCGATCGCCGAAACCACCGCAGCACCCGCCCCCCCCGTCCGATCCAGCGAATGCAACGCCGCATTCACACTCTCCGTCCCGCCCCCCGTAAAAACCACCTCCTCCACCTCCGCCCC
>SYAP01000351.1 GCA_005787565.1 Verrucomicrobiaceae bacterium
CAGCGCCAGCGCATTTCCATCGCCCGCGCCTTCCTCAAGAACGCACCCATCCTCCTGTTAGACGAAGCCACCTCCGCGCTCGATAGCGAGTCCGAACAAAACATCCAGGCCGCCTTCGACCACCTCATGCAAGGCCGCACCACCATCGTCATCGCCCACCGCTTCTCCACAATCCGCAACGCCAAGACCATCCACGTCATGCAGGACGGCAAACTCGTCGCCAGCGGCTCACACCACGAACTCATCCGCGATCCCCAAGGCCTCTACGCCCACCTCCACCGCCTCCAATACCAGGAGCATTGATCAAACCGGACGCGCCCGCAGTTCCTCCACCGCTTCCAGCACCGCCTCCGCTGTTAGATCCAGCAGGAACCCGCCCGGAGCCGAAATCGCACGGTTCCTCTGAGACCCGATCGGCCACGGCCCGAATCGCAACGGCGACGTCGGCCCGAAAATCGCCAGCACCCGATTCCCCACCGCCGCCGACAAATGCATCGGCCCGCTGTCATTCCCGATGAACACCGAAGGCTGCCTGCACAGCTCGATCATCTCATCCAACGGGCAACCTGTTAGATTAAGGAAACGCCCCTCCGGCAAATCCCCGCCAGGAGCCATCTGCTGCCCCGCACACCACGCCACCCGGCTCCCCGGGATCCGCTCCCAGATCAAATGCGTCAGCCGATCAAATCCCGGCCACTCCTTCCCCACACCCCGGCTGTCCGTGAAAATCACAAACCGCAGCCCGGCATCCCCATCGAAAAACCCTTCCCACCCGAACCGCCTCCCCGCCACCAGCTCTAACGGAATCGTCACCTCCGCATCCAGCCCGAACGCCAGTGGAAACCCCTGCAACACCCGGATCGCATGATGCGGGCCCTCGCCCTCCGGCGGCGAAATCCGGTGATGATAGAAAATCCCCGCACCCTCTCTGCTATCCGCCCGTCCCCACCGCCGCGAAGACCCCGCCGCCGCCGCCATCATCCCGGACCGCAACAACCCCTGCATATCCCACACCGCATCAAACCGCCGCCCGCGCAACGTCCTCAAAACCTCCCAAATCCCACGCCACCCCGCCTTCCGGCGAAACTCCAACACCTCGTCCACAAACGGCGCCGCCCTCACCAAACCCGCGAACCGATCCCGCGCCACCCACGTCACCCGGCACTCCGGCCACTGCCGCTTCACCGACTGCAGCACCTGCAACCCATGCACAATATCACCCAACGAGCTCGGCTTGATCACCAAAAGACTCTTCAAGGACGGTTCCCTACCCAACGCGGACATCCACGGCAGGCTTGCCCATGCCCCCCGCCCCTGCAATCGTAATCCCTCCAACGCGCACCCCACATGACCCATCCCCACGAAGTCGCAGACCTCCAGACCACCCTCACCGCCCGCTGGCACGAGACCCCACCAACCGCCTCTGGCGATGGATTCCTCCGCCTCGTGCAGGAAAATCACCAGCGCAACTTCGAACTCTGGCACGAAGAGGACATCGCCCGCCGCGACGACCTCGGCTCCGAACGCGTCCACCAGGCCAAGCGCGCCATCGACCGCTTCAACCAGGAAAGAAACAACTTCATCGAGGAAATGGACAAACACCTCGTCGCCGAAATCTCCCCACCCGAATCCGGCGTCCCACTCAACTCCGAGACCCCCGGCATGATCATCGACCGCCTCTCCATCATGGCCCTCAAAGAATACCACATGCGCGAGGAAGCCCTCCGCGCCGACGCCTCCGAAGAACACCGCGCCACCTGCTCCGCCAAACTCGCCCGCCTCCAACACCAGCGCGCCGACCTCGTCCAATGCCTCGTCGAACTCCTCGCCGACGTCGCCGCCGCACGCCGCACCTTCCGCGTCTACTACCAGTTCAAAATGTACAACGACCCCTCGCTCAACCCGCAGCTCTACGCCGCGGCCAAAGCGTAACCCCACCATGGCGTCCCACGACCGCAAAACCCCGCTCTGGCACCCCACGCTTTGGCCCGCGTGGGTCGCCGTCTTCCTGTTCCGGCAAATCTGCCGCCTCCCCTGGAAACTCCAAACCGCCATCGGCAGCGCCCTCGGCTGGTTCGCCTGCCACGTCCTCCGCATCCGCAGAAACATCGTCAACGTCAACCTCAAGCTCTGCTTCCCGGACATCCCCCACACCCAACGCCGCGCCCTCGCCGCAGACCACTACCGCTCCATGGGCATCGGCCTCTTCGAAACCGGAATCACCTGGTGGGCCCCCGATCACCAACTCCCACCCTACGAAATCATCGGCCGCGAACACCTCCAAGCCGCCAAAGCCAAAGGCAAAGGCGTCCTCCTCCTCACCGCACACTTCACCACCCTCGAAATCTGCGGCCGAATGTTCTCCCGCGAATTCACCATGGGCGGCCTCTTCCGCGAACCCGACAACCGCGTCATCGCCCGCCAAATGCGCCGCGGCCGCATCGACAAACTCCGCCCCGCCATCCCCATGGACGACCTCCGCGCCCTCATCCGCGCCCTCAAGGACGGCCACATCATC
This sequence comes from Verrucomicrobiaceae bacterium, assembly GCA_005787565.1. GTDB lineage: Bacteria > Verrucomicrobiota > Verrucomicrobiia > Verrucomicrobiales > Akkermansiaceae > Luteolibacter. The sequence goes on from SYAP01000351.1 coordinate 2,519, forward strand.
TGGTACGCACCCGATCAAAGCAAAAAATCCAAACTCTCCGCCATCCTCCCCTTCTTCGGCGTCCCCGCCCTCACCAACACCGCCACCAGCCGCCTCGCCGCCATGACCGGCGCCGCCGTCGTCCCCTTCTTCGGCATTCGCAAAACCGACGGCACCTATCAGCTCAACATCCTCCCCGAACTCGAAAACTTCCCCTCCGGCGACGACCGCGCCGATGCCACACGCATCAACGCACTCATGGAAGAACACATCCGCAAATCCCCCGACCAATACTTCTGGGTCCACCGCCGCTTCAAGCGACGCGGCGACGAATTCCCCAACGTCTACCGCCGTTAGACCCACCTCCCCGGTCGTCCCGCCTCCCGCCCCGCCCATGAACCTCCTCTTCATCCAGAAATCCACCGGCCGCGGCGGTGCCAAAAACAGCCTCACCGAGTCCCTCCGCGCCATCACCGCGCAACCCGACCTCCACCCCCACGTCATCGTCGGCGAGCCCGGCCCCTTCCTCGACCGCTGCACCCACCTCCACCTCCCCACCACCCTCGCCCCACTCCCCGAATGGCGGAAATTCCTCGACCGCCTCCGCTTCCCCGCCGCCATCAAATCCCTCGCCCACACCCTCTCTAACACCCGGCCCGACTGGATCATCTCCAACGAAATGTGGTGGGGCCCCCACGCCGCCCACCTCGCCCGCCACCTCCACTGCCGCTCCGCCGTCATCCTGCGCGATGGCATCGCCACCATCAAAAAATCCCGCCAATACCGCCTCTACCAAAACGACCTCATCCTCCCCGTCTCCTCCACCATCGCCCACGCCCTCACCCCGGACCCCACCCTCGCACCCCGCGTCCACGTCCTCTTCAACTCCGTCAGCCTCCCACCCGCAAACCCAGCCGACGCCACCACCCTCCAAGTCCTGTTAGAACCCTACCCCCTCGTCCAACGCTGGCTCCTCATCGTCGGAAAACTCAGCTCCCGCAAAAACCAGGCCGATGCCGTCCGCACCCTCCGCGCCCTCATCGACGACGGCCACACCGACCTCGGCCTCCTCCTCGCCGGCGCTCTCGACCCCGACTACCGCCCCGAAATGGACGCCACCATCGCTCAAACCCGCCTCGCCGACCGCGTCGCCATGATCGGAAACTTCGACGGACTCACCTCCCTGTTAGAAAAAGCCCACACCATCCTCCTTCCCAGCTTCCGCGAAGGCCTCCCACGCTCTCTCGTCGAATCCATCACCGCCGCCAAACCCGCCTTCTCCTACCCCTGCGAAGGCGTCGATGACATCTACGGCACACACCGTACCACCTTCGTCAGCCACGAATCCACCGCCCCCTCACTCACAGAAACCATCCGCCGCGCCTGGGCCGATCCCGCCACCACCCACGCCGCCTTCCAAAACGTCCGCACCCAGGTCCTCGCCCGCTTCTCCCCGGAAGCCCACCTCGCCCGCCTCCGCTCCCTCCTCACCGCACCAACCCGAACACCGTCCCGCTGATCGCCGCCACCGCGAACCCCTCGCGCACCAGCGCCTGCACACACTCCCCCGACTTCACCTCCCCGATCAAATGCGGATGAATCTCCACGATCACCACCCGCACCGACTCCGGAAATCCCGGCGCATGATCGCACCACACCTGCTCCCCGCCCTCCACATCCACCACGATCGCCGTCGGCGCCTCAATCTTCGCCCGCTCCGCCACCTCCTTCAAAGTCAACCACGGCACCGCATCTCCCTCCGCACCCGCCGCCCGGCCCGATAACGAATTCTCCACCGCCGCAAACTTCTGCCGGCTCACCTCCTCCGGCACCGGCCCCTCCCACAACGGACACCCCAACACCGGCACCAACGTCGCCTCCACCCCGTTCACCGACAACTGCCGCGCGAAATGCGGATGCAGCAAACGGTTCGGCTCCACCGCCGCCACCTCCCCCGATGGACCCACCTTCTTCGCCAAAAGCGACGAAACAATCCCCATCGACGCCCCCAACTCAATCACCGCATCCCCCGGCCGGATCAACCGCGCCAGCAACTTCCGCTCCGCCCGCTCATACCCCCCGCGCATCAAATGCCGCCGCATCCTCGGCGACAAAAAGGACCCCCGGATCGGCACCTTCACGCCATCCAACTCCGCGAACTCCGGCCATATCCCGATCCGCGTCGGCAAATCTCGCAAACTCATCCCAGCCATCCAACCCGAGGAACCCACCCCCGAAAAGCCCATTCTCAACCCCCCCACCTGCCCCCAGGACAAACATCGCCGAACCGGGCTTACTCGGGTTCGATCTGAACGTAGTCACCAGCCTTGGCAGTCATGATTGCCGCCCCAATCCTCGCAACAAAGTGTGGGATGTCCGCGCGGCGGATGAAGGGAAGCTCCACAATCGCAATCTTCCTGTTCTTCAAATTCTGCTGATAGCGGAGATGTTGATCCGCGGTGAGAAAGACATCAAACTTCCCATCGATCAGTGAAATCAACTCGCCATTCTGGATGCCTGCCCAGCCTTGAAACTGAACCGTGACAACGTCAAAACCTGTCAAATGATGGCGCAACAGCTGCGGCAGGTTCTCATCTAGAATCACCTTCTTCACGGGCCAGTTGCAGGAAAAGGATTGCGTTGTCGCGGCTAACAGTTGGGAAGTCAGCCAGAAATTCCTCCAGTGTGTCTCCCGAATCCAAATAATCTAACAAGGTTTGAGCCTTCACCCGGGTGCCCCTGAACACAAGTGTGCCCCCCAGCACTTTCGGATCAGAGTGCACAGGACTGTGCTCTAAGGTGATCATGGTCTCAGGATAGCCAATTTTCCCGGCTAGACCAACATCGTTTTCGATGAGCCGGAAACCTCGCTTCTTCGCCCCCATCCGTTCTGCCGCCTTCAGCTTGCGTCACGTTCCTCACGTTCCTCACCCCGCTCCATCGCCCTCATCAACTCCCGATAACGAACCATCCGTCTCCCCCTCATTCGGTAAAACATCGGCCCGCACACCTGAAACACCCGCACCAACAAAACATCCAGCACCGTCAGCCCCTTCCTCCAATCCTCTTCCTGCCGGAAAACCCTCGTCGTCTTCCGCGAAGACGTCGTCACCACCACCTCCCGCCCGAACGTCGTCGGCCCGCCATTCACCTCCTCGCACGGCAGCCCCAACTCCCGGCACACCCCCTCGATCACCCCCTTCGGATCCTCCGTCAGCCGCTCATAAGCCACCACCACCCCCTGCTTCTCAAGCACCTGCTCATACCCATGATTCACCACATCCTGCGCATCCCGCAACTCATGCAACACCGCCCGCACACTCATCCGCCTCCGGCTCCGCCGCCGGTTCAGTAAAATACTCCGCACAATGAACTCCGGCTGCCTCACCGCATACACCACCCGACCCTCCGGAAAAATCTCCCGGAAAAGCCCAAGAACCCGCCCCGAATCCCCACCCACCTCCTTCGATCCCCACCGCACCCCAGCCCCCGGCCTCACCCTCAACGCCCCCACAAACGCCCTCATATCCGCACGGATCACCTCCCCCAAATCC
>SYAP01000352.1 GCA_005787565.1 Verrucomicrobiaceae bacterium
CCTCGTCCTCCGTTGCGAGCGCCAGCGCGGAGAAATTTGCCCCTTGTCTTTCATACACCAAATGACCAACCTAACTCCAACCAGTCGCCGCCAGTTTTAACGATCTGAGGGACATCCCCGAGTCCCTCTAGATGAGCTTCTTACAGAAAGCAATCACAGCTCTTTTATCAGCCCTAATCCTAACCAACTGAATTTACTATAGTTACAACCGGACGATCGTGTGGCGCAATCTCAAATCCGGAGTCAGGGGAAAACTCCAGCACCTGTCCAAGCAAAGCATGAAGATGGAGGCGATCTCACGCCTCCTTCGTCTACAAAAACAGTCAGATATTTTCAGAAGCTTTTTTCATTCGGAAACCACGAGTTATGCCGCATAATACGTCCCTTATAAAGCGGACTTATTAGCAATTCCGTCGGTTGCGCCATTCTTAGACCAGTCGCTGGGCGGTCCAGGCGAACCGGCCATTGCATGCCCCCGTATTCGTTTCAGATGCAGCCCGAATTTTCCGGCGGTCCGGCAGGGCGCCTTTAAGCGTAAGGGGTGGACCACACGGGTTCCGAAAAGATTCCGGGTATTCAAATCGCAGATCATTTAGAATCAATCCCCCGCACATCCACCCACGATCATTCCCCCGCACCCATATTCTTGCCCGGACTTTACTAATATTCTCTAGCCCACGCATCGGAGCACCACATGGCGGTGGCCACGTCCATTCCGCTTGGCCAGTCGCACCAGTCCCTATAGGTTATCTCCATGGCCGCCCGCGCTGAAGCATCAAATCCTCCCGGCCTCCGCCAAGCCCTTCCCGTCTGGTTGAAAATCGGCCTCCTTAGCTTCGGCGGCCCCGTCGGCCAGATCGCACTCATGCACCGCGAGCTCGTCGAACGCCGCAAATGGATCGATGACCCGCGCTTCCTACACGCCCTCAACTATTGCCTCCTCCTCCCCGGCCCGGAAGCCCAACAACTCGCCACCTACGTCGGCTGGCTCCTCCACGGAAAACGCGGCGGCCTCATCGCCGGCGCACTATTCGTCCTCCCCGGCGCGCTCCTCATGTTAGGCATCAGTCTCGCCTACGTCACCTGGGGCACTCTCCCCATCTTCATCGCCGCCTTCGATGGCATCAAAGCCGCCGTCATGGCCATCGTCGCCATCGCCATCCACCGCATCGCCTCCCGCATCCTAAAAAATCCCATCATGTGGGTCATCGCAGCTGCCTCCTTCATCGCCATCTTCTTCCTCAACGCACCCTTTCCCATCATCATCTCCACAGCCCTCCTAATCGGTTTCCTCGGTGGAAAATTCGCACCCGCAACCTTCATCACCGCGCCCCCCCATCAACACGCAGACATCCTCCCCACCACCGTCCAACTCCGCCAGATCCCACCACCCACCAAACACACCACCCTCGCCACCCTGTCCCTCTGGACCACCATCTGGCTCGCCCCACTCGCCCTCTGCGCCGCCATCGCGGGCCCAACCCACCTCCTCTCCCAGCTCGGCACCTTCTTCGCCAAAGCTGCCCTCATCACCTTTGGCGGTGCCTACGCTGTCCTCCCCTACGTCGGACAGCAAACCGTCGACGTCCACGCATGGATCCAACCCGGCCAAATGATCGACGGCCTCGGCCTCGCCGAAACCACCCCAGGCCCACTCATACTAGTCCTCCAGTTCGTAGGCTTCCTCGCCGCATGGAACCACCCCGGCAACCTCCCCCCATGGCTCGTCGCCACCACCGCCGCCGCACTCACCACATGGATGACTTTCCTTCCCGGCTTCCTCTTCATCTTCGCCGGCGCACCATGGATGGAACGCGCCCGCCAAAACGACCGCCTCACCGCAGCCCTCTCCACCGTCACCGCCGCCGTCGTCGGCGTCATGCTGAACCTCGCCGTCTGGTTCGCACTCCACCTCATCCGCCCCACCCCGGGAAGCATCGATCCTTTCCCCATCCTCCTTGCCACACTCTGCTTCATCCTCATGCGCTGGAAAAATCTCAACGTCCCTGTCATCCTCACCCTCGCCGCCACCATCGGCATCCTCCGCTCCGCTTTCTAACATCCGCCACTCTCCATGATTCGACCTCCAACCTTCTCCTCCCCACCTCTCTCCGCGACCTCTCCGCCTCCGCGTTTCGCTTCATAAGACCTTCGACCTTCAGACCCTCAAACCTCCACCACCCCATGAACCTCCACCTCATCGGCCCCCTCCTCGCCCTAGCCCTCCTCCTCCCCGCCAAAGCCCAACCCCTCGCACCCGTCAACGATCCCCCACCCCAAATCGCCCGAGAATTCCGCGGCGCATGGGTCGCAACCATCCACAACATCGACTGGCCCAGCGCCAAAGGCCTCAGCGCCGCATCCCAACAAGCCGAAGCTCGGAACATCCTCGACCGCCTCGTCTCCCTCAAAATGAACGCCGTCATGCTCCAGGTCCGCCCCCACTGCGATGCCGTCTATCAATCCTCCATCGAACCTTGGAGCCCATGGCTCACCGGCACCATGGGCCGATCCCCCGGCTACGACCCCCTCGCCTACTGGATCCGCGAAGCCCACGCCCGCGGCATCGAAGTCCACGCCTGGTTCAACCCCTTCCGCGCACTCTCTAACACCTCACACCCCACCTCCTCCAACCACGTCACCCGCGTCGCCCCCCACATCACCAAACGCTACGGCACCCAAATCTGGTGCGACCCCGCCCACCCCGACACCCGCGCCCGCGCACTCAACGTCATCCTCGACGTCCTCCGCCGCTACGACATCGACGGCGTCCACCTCGACGACTACTTCTACCCCTACCCCGTCGGCAACGCCTCCTTCCCCGACGGAAAATCCCCCGCCCAACGCCGCTCCTACGTCGATGGCTTCGTCAGCAACCTCTACTCCGCCGTCAAAAAACAAAAACCTTGGGTCCGCGTCGGCATCTCACCCTTCGGCATCTGGCGCCCCGGCGTCCCATCCGGCATCGAAGCCGGACTCGACTCCTACGAACAACTCGCCGGAGACTCCCGCAAATGGCTCAAAAACGGCTGGGTCGACTACCTCGCCCCACAACTCTACTGGCGCATCTCCCCACAAAAACAATCCTTCCCCGCACTCCTCGAATGGTGGCGGCAGCAAGGCTCACGCCCCGTCTGGCCCGGCATCGCCACCGCCCGCATTCAATCCTCAGACGACCCCGGCCGCCCCGCCTCCGAAATCGTCAACCAAATCGCCCTAACAAGAAAAATCGGTCGCAACTGGAACGGCCACATCCACTGGAGCGTCAAAAGCCTCGTCAAAAACCAAGGCGGCATCGCCACCCAACTCTCCGGCACCTACACCCAACCCGCCGCCATCCCACCCATGCCCTGGCTCAGCAAACGCCCGCCCAACGCCCCCGGCGTCTCCGCAAAAATCCAAAACAGCGGCACCTCCATCCGCTGGATCCCCGATCCCAACACCGCCAAAGTCGTCATCCAGGCTCGCACCAACGGCACCTGGCGCACCCACGCCATCCTTCCCGCATCCTCAAAAGGCATCACCATCCCCGGTGCCACCTCCATCGCCGTCACCGCACTCGACCGCTTCGGAAACGCCAGCCCGCCAAAAGTGTTAGGCAAACGCTAACACCCCGCTTGCCAAAACCCGTCACACCAGAATCCGGTCCAACAACGGCTCCCCCCGCTCAAACCTCCCCAGATTCCCCAGAAAATGCCGCACCAACGTGCACGCCTCATCCGCGTGCCCGCCCGCCGTATGCGGCGTGATGAAACAATTCCCCACCCCCCACAACCGGTGACCCTCCGGCAACGGCTCCGGATCCGTCACATCCAGCCACGCCGCGCCCAAATGCCCGCTCTCTAACACATCCGCCAGCGCCTCCTGATCCACCGTCGTCCCCCGCCCGATGTTGTAAAACACCGCGCCACCCTTCATCCGCCCCAACCTCTCCGCCCCGAAAAACCCACGGCTCTCCCCATTGTCCGGCAAAATGTTGATCACATGATCCGCCTCAGCAAGCTCCTCATCAAACCCATCCACCCCCACCACACGCACCCCTTCATCCCCTCGAACCCGCCTCCGCATCGCCACCACCTCCATCCGGAACGGTGCCAGAACCTCCACCAACCGCGCCGCGATCGACCCATAACCCGCGATCAAAACCCGCTGCCCTAACAAAATACTCGACCCCTCCCGCAGCGCATTCCACTCCTCCACCCCATTCGCACACCGCGTCGCCAACCCCGCCGGCAACAACCGCGCCTGCGCCAACATGAACGCCAGCACATGCTCCACACACGCCTCCGCATACACCGAAGAACTGTTCGTCACCACCACCCCCCGCTCCCGCATCGCTTCACGGAAATCCTCCGTATCATACCGCGTGAAACCCGCACTCGTCAGATGCAGCCACCGCAACCCCTTCGCCCGCAAAACATCCGCCACATCCGGCTGCCCGAACGCCACCTCCACCCCCTCGATCTCCGGCCCCGCCTCACTCTTCCCCAAAACCGACGCCGCCGCCCTCAACGGAAACACCAACTCGCGCCCCGCCAACCCCGCCTCTAACAAACCCATCGCCCGCTCACCAAACACCATGTCGCAATAAATCCTCAAGCCACTCATCCCCACCACTCAACCCCATCCCCTCCCCCCTGCCAAGCCCGCACTACCTCAACCGCCAAGCCACCTCCGCAAAGCCCCTCCACCACACATCATATCCACCCAACACAAAAACACATCTCCTTTCGCTCCAGGAACATAACCCACCACAACCACAAACCACCCTCTCGGCCCCGCAAACAACCACCTCCGGCACCCACCACATCCACCACCAGTCCCGGATCATTCCCCCGCAACACATCCACATACACCTCCGCTGCCCTCCACAACCTCCCCCGCAGCGCTCCACATCCACCGCCCGGGCCGCCCACTTCACCCGCCGGCCTGCAACATCACCACCCGCGCCCTCCACGTCCACCTCCGGCACCCTCCACATTCACCTCCAGAACCCTCCACATCGGGCTCCGAAGCCATCCACATCCACTACGGACCCGTGCAACAATAAAATCCACAGTCACTTACAAAAGAACCCACCCCTCCCACTCGCAAACCCACCCCGCCAACCCAAAAACCCCCTTGCCCTCCCTCCGCTCCATCTGATAGAAGCTCCTCAATCGTCAGAAAATCCATTCCGCCGCTACAATCCAAACCGAACACCACCCATGAACGACAAAGATTACCAGGTCTATCAAGCCCTCATCCGCACCTCCGCCTTCGGCACCCAATACGCCAGCACCTTCCCGCCCACCAGCAAAGCCACCCCCGCCTTCGCCCGCCTCCCACTCCTCA
>SYAP01000353.1 GCA_005787565.1 Verrucomicrobiaceae bacterium
AACCGCCGTCTGGATCGTCATGTGCAGCGAGCCCATCACGCGAACACCCTGCAAAGGCTTTTCCTTACCGTATTTCTCACGGGTCGCCATCAAACCGGGCATCTCATGCTCGGCGATCTCAATTTCCTTCCTTCCGAAATCGGCAAGACCGATGTCGCGAACTTTGTAATCCGTGAAACTCATATATGTTTGTATTTTATGGTTAGATAAGTCTGATCCGTCCGTTCTGACAGATCGGTCAGCCCTTAAAAAGTCAACCCACCGCCTTCTTCAAAGCCGCGGCCTTGTCCGTCGATTCCCAGGTGAGATCCTTATCATCTTTCCCGAAGTGACCGTAGTTGGTCGACTTCGAATAGATCGGGCGAAGAAGCTTGAGCTGCTTCACGATGTCCGCTGGCTTGAACGAGAAAACCTTCAACACCGCGCCAAGAATCGCCATGTCGGAATAATTGCCGGTGCCAAAGGTGTCGATGTGAACGCTCAACGGCTCAGGATGCCCGATCGCATAGGCGAACTGGATCTCGCACTTTTTCGCCAATCCGGCGGCAACCACATTCTTCGCGACCCAACGGCCCATGTAAGCCGCAGAACGGTCCACCTTCGATGGATCCTTTCCGGAAAACGCACCACCTCCGTGGCGTCCCATGCCGCCATAAGTATCAACAATGATCTTCCGGCCTGTCAGTCCGGAGTCGCCCTGGGGACCACCGATGACAAACTTACCCGTCGGATTGATGAGATATTGCGTATCCTTCGTCAGCAGATTCTTCGGCAACACCTTCTTGATGATTTGCTCGATGCAGAACTTTTCGATCTCCCCATGCGAGACATTAGCAGCATGCTGGGTGGAAATCACCACGTTGACGATCCGGCTCGGCTTGCCATCGACATACTCGACAGCCACCTGCGATTTCGCATCCGGGCGCAACCACTTGGCAAGCTTCCCGGCCTTGCGGACGCGGGTCAGCTCGCGGCCGAGACGATGCGCGAACATGATCGGCGCCGGCATCAGCTCCGGAGTCTCATCACACGCATAACCGAACATGATTCCCTGGTCGCCCGCGCCCTGCTCCTTGTGCTTCTTCCCTTCCGCTGCCTTCGCATCCACCCCTTGCGCGATGTCCGGCGATTGCGTCGTCAGGTAGTTGTTGATGAAAAGCGAATCCGCATGGAAAACATCGTCGTTGTTCACATATCCGATGCCACGCACCGCATCGCGGATCACCTTCTCGATGTTGATCACCGAACCGATTGGCTTCTGCCCGATCTTCGGAATCGTGATCTCGCCACCCACCACGACGACGTTGCTCTTCACAAACGTTTCGCAAGCCACCCGGCTCTTGGAATCGATCGCCAAACAGGCGTCGAGAATGGCATCGGAAATGGTGTCGGCCACTTTGTCGGGATGGCCTTCGCCGACGGACTCGGAGGAAAAGATGTAGGTGCTCATGCGCTTTTTTATTTTCGTATCGTCAAATCGTGATGCGTTGATATAAACCACCCGCCATGGCGTCAATGCTGAAATCCCTGAAACTTCTCTCAGACGCAACCCGCCTGAGAATCATCATGCTTCTGGCTCAGGAGTCATTGTCTGTAGCCGAGTTACAGGAAATCCTCGGCATGGGCCAAAGCCGCATCTCCACCCAACTCTCCCAACTCAAGTCCGCCGGACTCGTCGAAGACCTCCGCAGCGGAAAGAACAACATCTATTCCTGCGCCGCCGCCCCGGATCTCCTGGAAGTCGCCAAACTCGCCGCCGAAGAACTCCGCGAAGTCGCCCAAGACAGCGCCGCCCTCCGCCACCTTCTCCGCAAACGCAAAGACCAGGCACGCGCCTACTTCGACGAACTCGCCGGCCGCTTCGGAAAAGACTACGTCCCCGGACGCTCCTGGAAAGCCCTCGCCGAAGCACTCCTCAAGGTGCTCGATTTCAAAGTCGTTGCGGACCTCGGTGCCGGCGAAGGAACTCTCGCCCAACTCCTCGCCCAACGCGCCGAAAAGGTCATCGCCGTCGACCTCTCCCCAAAAATGGTCGAGTTCGGTCAAGCCCTCGCCCGCACCCACGGCCTCAATCACCTCGAATACCGCCTCGGCGATCTCGAGGAGCCACCCATCGATGACCAAACCCTCGACCTCGCCATCTTCAGCCAGGCCCTCCATCACGCGGAACACCCTCAACGCGCCATCGACTCCGCCTTCAAAATCCTCAAACCCGGCGGCCGCCTCATCGTCCTCGACCTCCTCCAACACCACTTCGAGGAAGCCCGCGAACTCTACGCCGACCGCTGGCTCGGCTTTTCCGAAAGCGACCTCGCCGCCATGTTGGAACGCGCGGGATTCTCAAGCATCGAAACCGTCGTCGCCGATCGCGAGGAAACCCCACCCCACTTCCGCACGCTGTTAGGCATCGGCATCCGCTGAGTTGCATTTCCCCCCGCACCCTGCCATCACCGGGCATGCGATGGCTTTCCTCGATTCCCCTGCTCGCTCTATCAGCGTGCTCACCATTGGCAGTTTCCCCACCTCCGCCAACCCCGCCCCCCACCGCCATCTCCCAACCAGTTGCCCCAAATCAACCACTCCCCTCCCCGCCTCCACCACCCGCCGCATCCCTCACCCCTCCCCGCCTCACCTCGAAAACCATCTCCGGCATCACCTTCGAAGGCGTCGCTTTTGACTCCCGCTCCCACCGGCTCCGCGTCCTCGACCAACCCGCCGGCCCCGGCTCCCGCTGGCCAGATGCCGAATCCGCCGGAAATTCCATCTCCGCCCTCGCCGCCATCAACGCCGGATTCTTCACCCCGGAAGGCTCCCCCCTCGGAAAACTCGTCACCGCTGGAAATCCCGTCGGCTCATGGAACCGATCCTCATCCCTCGGCTCCGGCGTCTGGCTCGAAACTCCCGGCGGCCATTCCTCCATCCTCCGCCGCGAATCCGCCATCAACTCCCCCACTCCCTCGGAAATGATCCAAGCCGGCCCGCTACTCATCGAAAACAACCGCAAAATCTCCGGCCTCGAATCCACCAAACCCGCCGTCAGAATCCTCATCCTCTGGGACGGAAACTCCCGCTGGTGGATCGGCCGCGCCTCACCCTGCTCCCTCGCCGCACTCGCAGACGCCATCGCCTCCCGCAAACCCGCCGGTTGGACCACCCGCTCCGCCCTCAACCTCGATGGCGGACGCTCATCCGACCTCTGGATCTCCCCATCCGTCGCAGGCGGCCCACTCCTCCGCCGATCCTTCCTCAACCGACCCGTCCGCAACTTCCTCGCCCTCGTCCCACGATGAAGCTTCTAACAAATCGGAAATTCCCGTGACAGTTTCGTTTACAAAATCCGGGAGTGGACACCGCCCTTTCCGGTGATAGTCTTCCCCCGTCCAGCCACGTATTCTCGACGTCTAACCTTCACTGCCATGTCCCGTGCACTACTCAAATCCCTCTTTCTGGGGTCCACTCTCCTTCTGCCGTCCTGCGGCACCATGGACCTGGTCCGCAAAACCACCGCCTCCACCACCAAGAAAATCGGCGAACTGTCGAAATTCTCCGTCACCGACCTCATGCCCGCCAAGGTCAAGGTCGTCGAAGTCCGTGAAAAAGACCTCAAGGATCTCCCGCTCGGCGAAGACCGGGCCCTCGCCTACGAAGCCAAAAAACGCCGCAGCTTCTGGTTCTTCGACGGCCCCGTCGATTTCAAGGAACCCGAACTCCCCACCGCAGGCGCGGAATTGGACGGTAGCCTCCTCCCTCCCAAGCCGAACTAGCCCTCACCGGATTTCCCGGCTTGATGCGCAGAACATTCTGCCAATCATCCCCCCATGTTCCTGATGATCCGCGCCCGCTTCATCGCGCTGGCACTCACCGCCCTCCTCGCCTCTTCTTGCGGTGGAAATCCCACCCCACGCCCGCTCCCCAGACCCATCTCCGGAAACCCACCCCCGGCTCCCGTCCAAGTCGCCTCCATCCCCCAGACCCCACCACCCGCCGTCGCCGGTGAAAGCGCCATCGTCATCGACGTCCAATCCGGCCGCGTCCTCTACGCCAAAAACGCCGACGTCCAACGCGCCGTCGCCAGCACCCAGAAAATCATCACCGCCCTCTGCGTCCTCGACGCCGGAAACATCGACAAACCCATCCTCATCGAAGCCTCCGACGGTGCCTGCGAACCCACCAAACTCTACCTCAAAGCCGGCGACTCCTACACCCGCCGCGAACTCCTCAAAGTCCTCATCGTCAAAAGCGCCAACGACGTCGGCCGCGCACTCGCACGCGACACCGCAGGCAGCCAGGAAGCCTTCTCCGCCATGATGAACCGCAAAGCCGCATCCCTCGGCATGCGCAACTCCAACTTCCTCAACCCCCACGGCCTGACGGAACCCGGCCAGTATTCCACCGCCCGCGACATGGCCATCGCCGCCCGCGCCGCCTACCGCAGCCCGCTCATCCGCTCCTACGCCGCAACCAAGGCATTCACATTCCGCTTCAACAACGGCCGCACCATCCTCCTCGAAAACACCAACAAGGTCCTCAAAACCCTCCCCTACTGCGATGGCATGAAAACCGGCACCACCAACGCCTCCGGCCGCTGCCTCATCTCATCCGGATCACTCAACGGACGCTCCGTCATCGCCGTCGTCCTCAAATCCAATACCCCTAACATCTGGTCAGACTCCGAGAAACTCCTCAAGTGGGCTCTCGAACGCCCGCCCGCAAGCTGAACCATCTCGGTGAAATCCCCGGAAAACCAACTCCTCCAACTCGAAAACGACGGCCTCCTCCGCCGCCTCAAACCCCTCGACTCCCCCACCGGCCCCCGCGTCTCACGCGACCACCGCGAAGCCTGGAACTTCGCCTCCAACGACTACCTCGGCCTCGCCCGCCACCCCGCCCTAACAGCCGCCTTCGCCGAAGGCCTCGACCGCTACGGCACCGGCGCAGGCGCGTCCAGACTCGTCACCGGCACCCTCCCGCCCCACCACGAACTCGAACAAACCCTCGCCCAAGCCAAAGGCACCCCGCGCACCCTCGTCTTCTCCTCAGGCTTCGCCACCGCCATCGGCACCATCCCCGCCATCGTCGGCAAGGACGACTTCGTCCTCATGGACAAACTCGCCCACGCCTGCCTCGTCGATGCCGCAAAACTCTCAACCGCCACCCTCCGCATCTTCCCCCACAACGACGTCCACCGCCTCGCCAAACTCCTCCAAACCATCCGCAGCAAAAACCCCGACGCCCGCATCCTCATCGTCACCGAATCCGTCTTCAGCATGGATGGCGACCTCTGCCCCCTCGCAGAAATCGTCGACCTCGCCGAAAAACACCAGGCCCTCACCCTCTTGGACGAAGCACACGGCTTCGGCGTCCTCGGCCCTAACGGAATGGGCATCGCCGAAGCCCTCGGCCTCCAACACCGCGTCACCTTCCAAATGGGCACCCTCAGCAAAGCCGCCGGCCTCTCCGGCGGATACCTCGCCGCATCCTCAGCCTGGATCGACCTCCTCATCAACCGCGCCCGCTCCTTCATCTTCTCCACCGCCCCCCCACCCGCCCTCGCCCACGCCGCCATCACCGCCATCCACCTCATCCGCTCCACCGAAGGTGCCACCCTCCGCCAAGCCCTCAACACCAACATCACCGCCTTCCTCCCCCAAGCCACCTCCCCCATCATCCCCATCCCCTGCGGCTCAAACCAAGCCGCCCTCGACGCCTCAACCCACCTCGAATCCCTCGGCTTCCTCGTCCCCGCCATCCGCTACCCCACCGTCCCACGCAACGGCGCACGCCTCCGCATCAGCCTCTCCGCCTCCCACCCTCCCGATGCCGTTGCATCACTCCGCAACGCCATCGACTCGATCCGGAAAATCTAACATCCACCTAACATGGAAACCACCTCCATCCGCCCCCTCTCCCCGACCGACCTCCCCTCCGCCGCGGCCCTCCTCTCACAACTCAACCCGGAAACCCCGCCCGACCTCGTCATCGAACGCTTCGCCACCATCCTCGCCGACCACTCGCACTACCACGCGTTCGGCGCATTCACCGGTTCCGGCACCCTCATCGGCATCGCAAGCGCATGGATCGCCACCAAAGTCTGGTGCGGAAAATACCTCGAAATCGACAACCTCGTCGTCTCTAACACCCACCGCTCCTCCGGCATCGGCAGCCAGCTCATCAACGCGCTCGAATCCCACGCCCGCGAAAACGCCTGCAACGTCGTCGTCCTCGACAGCTACACCTCCAACCACCCCTCACACCGCCTCTACCACCGCCTCGGCTTCGAAATCTGGGGCTTCCACTTCATCAAACCCATCGGAAACTGGTCAGGCACCTCCCCCGTCACTGCCTAACAGCCCCTCGCCGCTTGTCCTTCTTCCACTGCAACCGCAACGCATCCGGTGCCAGCTCAGGCTTGAACTCTCGCAGGAAAACCTCCTCCGCCTCCAACGTCCCGATCAACAGCATCTTCCCTCCCGCCGGCAGACGATAGCCAATGTCCGGATTGATGATCCGCTCCCCATCGTGCTCCACCGCAATGATCGTGCACCCGGAAATCGACCGCACCGCACACTCCGAAACCAATCGCCCGGCCATCGACTCCGGCACCGGACACGGAAAAATCGACCCCCCCTCCGCCAACAACAGATTCCCGCTCCCCC
>SYAP01000354.1 GCA_005787565.1 Verrucomicrobiaceae bacterium
CCGCACCACTCGGCCCAGAAATCAACGAGGACGGGCACGGTGGAATCGATGACTTCGGATTGGAAGTTGGTGTCGGTGAGCTTCAGAGACATGCCCGGACACTGGACGCGGGAACCCGGAACGTCAAGAGCCGGACCGTGATTCACGGACCGGCTCTTGAAAAACTGCGGATCGCACGCGGGCGATCAGTTCAGCGGAAGGCCACCTGCTGCGAAAGCAAGGTAAAGCACGCCGCCGGCAAGCAGGAAGTTGATGATGGGAAGGACCATGGTGTGATGAGTGGGTTGGTGGTTTTAGGTTTCGAAATCAGGATCACTCGGACTCGATCAAACGCGCCCAGTCACCTTTGGCATCGCCTTCAAGGTCGGGAGCACTGATCCAAACATTCGCCGTCAAAAGTTGAAGCGTCAGCACGGCAAGCGCCGCAATGAAGCCGACAATGGCAAGCGCACTCGCCACGCCACCGCCGCTTTCTTCTTCCTCGTCGTCCATTTGCAACGTGGCCAACTGCGATGCGGCAGGACCAGCGGTGCCAAGCGGTTGCGTCGGCGCTTGAAGTTGAACGGTGGCTTTCGGCAACGCGATGGTCGGTCCGGGAGGCGGTGCACCAATCCCGCCCGTCGCCAATGGCACGGTCGGACGGCCGATCGGCGCGGTCGAAGTCGCAAGCTTGATCGTCGGAGCAGGCGCGGGAGCAACGGGTGCTCCACCTGCCGTGCGGAGAGGAATCGTCGGAGCCGGTGCCGGCGGACGTGGTGCACCTGCAACCGGTGGCGCGGTCGGAACCGGAGGAGCCGTCGGCGTCGGCGGCTTCACCGCAGGAGCACCCGGCACGGTGGCCGATGGAGCTGCAGCAGGAGCATCAGCGGCCTTGAGGGTCACGCGGACGGTTTCCTTTTTCAGCGGGACACTCGACGTCTGTTTCGACGGAGACGGGGGTTGGTTTTCGTTTTCGCTCATGCTGGCAGAGGTTTTTTGATGGGATCGTGCGGGCGAGTAAGAAGGGTCGCTGGCGGGCAGTCAATCCCCCAACATGGGATTTTTTAAAATCGATCCGCCCCACCCGATTTTTTAGGCGTGCTTTCCCGGGTCGCATGGGGCCTATTCCGCCCGTCGCCATGTCCACCGAAAAGACCGCCATCACCCCCACCCGCACCCAGGATTTCCCCAACTGGTACCAACAGGTCGTCAAGGCCGCTGACCTCGCGGAAAATTCAGAAACCCGTGGCTGCATGGTCATCAAACCGTGGGGCTATGGCATCTGGGAACTCATCCAACAGCAACTCGACCGCCGCTTCAAAGCCACCGGCCACCAAAACGCCTATTTCCCACTCCTCATCCCCCTCGCCTACCTCGAAAAGGAAGCAGAGCACGCCGAAGGCTTCGCCACCGAGTGCGCCGTCGTAACCCACCATCGCCTCGAAGCCGTCAAAGACCCCGTCACCGGCAAAACCAAGATGATCCCCAGCGGAAAACTGGAGGAACCCTACGTCATCCGCCCAACCTCCGAGACCATCATCGGCGCCGCCTTCGCCCGCTGGGTCCAAAGCTACCGCGACCTCCCGCTCCTCATCAACCAATGGGCCAACGTCATGCGCTGGGAAATGCGCCCCCGCCTCTTCCTCCGCACCGCCGAGTTCCTCTGGCAGGAAGGACACACCGCACACGAAACCCAGGCCGAAGCGCTTGAGGAAACACGCATGATCCACCGCCTCTACGAGGAATTCCTCCGCGACCACCTCGCCATCCCCGTCATCCCCGGCGAAAAGACCGAAAACGAACGCTTCCCCGGCGCCGACATGACCCTCACCGTAGAAGCCATGGTCCAAGACAAAAAGGCCATCCAGGCCGGCACCTCTCACTACCTCGGCCAAAACTTCTCCAAGGCACAGGACATTTCCTTCACCGGCCGCGATGGCAACATCGTCCACGCCCACACCACCTCATGGGGCGTCTCCACCCGCCTCATCGGCACCCTCATCATGGCACACTCCGATGACGACGGCCTCGTGCTCCCCCCTCGCGTCGCACCCCAACACATCGTCATCCTCCCCGTCACTCCCAAGGAAGACTCCCGCGAAGCCGTCCTCGCCTCCTGCAAAGCCCTCGCCGATACCCTCCGCAACCAAACCTTTTACGGCGAACCCATCCGCGTCCACGTCGACACCCGCGACCTCGGCGGCGGCGTCAAAAAATGGGAGTGGATCAAAAAAGGCGTCCCCATCCGTATCGAAATCGGACCCCGCGACGTCGAAACCCGCAAACTCTGCGTCCAACGCCGCGACCAACCCACCACCGCCAAGGAATTCGCCGACAAGGAGGACTTCCTCCGCCGCGCCGGCGAAATCCTCGACGAAATCCACCACAGCCTCCTCGAAAAATCACGCGCCTTCCGCGACGCAAACATCGCCCCCTGCTCCGACGCCGCCTCCTTCGAAGCCCACTGGACCCAGGAAAATCCCGGCTGGCTCTCCACCTACTGGGCCGGAACTCCCGAACAGGAAGAGGAAATCTCCAAACGCCTGAAAATCGCCATCCGCTGCCTCCCGCTCGAAAGAGCTGTCCCCGCCGACCTGATCCCCACCAACAGAAACTGCTTCCTCACCGGACAACCCGGCGGACGCCTCGCCGTCTGGGGCCGCAGCTACTGAACCTCACCCGCCCCGCTCGTCAATCGCTTGCGGCGGCGGATGAAACTCAAACCTGTTAGGCCCATCGCCGCAACCCCCGCGGCGACCGGATACTCGATGCCCGGAATGAACCGGTCCTCGTATTCCGTGAAGTTGATGCCGGTGATCTCATCCACCCGCTCCACCGCCACGCGGTTCTTCGTCCAACCGGCGTTCTTACCGGACTGGAACCACCAAACCAACGTGCCGCCTAACAAAACCACGGCCACGATTCGCACGAGCATTCTCATCCGCTGGTTACTTGGGGCTCGCTCCGGCAATCGCCAGCTTGATCACCACCTCGTCCGAAACCTTGTCCGTCGGTGCCCCGGGGTTGATCCCGTAATCGGTCCGCTTGATGGTAAACTCCGTGCGAATGACCAGTAAATCACCCTCCATCTTCCCTCCCGTGCGCGCACCAAGCTTGTCCGGCAACAACGTCACCTTCGCCGGCACGGAAATCTCCTTCTCCACCCCCTTCACGCTGAACTTACCCTTCACATTCGCCGTCGCGGTGCCGTCCTTCATCTCGAAATCCTCAAGCCCGCTCACCGTGAACGAAATCGAAGGATGCTTCTCCACATCCATCCAGTCAGCACCTAACAGATGCTCTTTCATCGTGTCGTTCTCCACATTCAGAGTTTTCGCATCAATCGTGATCGCACCCTTCGTCTCCTCCGGCTTCTCCGGATCGATGGTCAGCGAGCCGCTCACGCCGTTGGCCGTCCCCGTGATCGTTTCGAGCGGAGCATCCAAAAGGAACGTGGCGTGATTGACACCTTTCGGATCCTTGAAATCAAAAGTCTGTTCCGCAGCAGTGGCGGTGAACGGAATCAACAGAGCGGTGAGCAATAAGGAATGTTTCATGGTCGTTTCGATCAATCGAACAGTCTGTCGCGCACCCCGGCGCCATCGTCAAACGGGAATTTTCACCAATCATCCGTCCGAAACGGCGAGGCCGGAATCCCAGCTCCATTATACAAATTACACGCCGGATTCTCCGACCACCCATAGCGCACCGCCACCGGTGCCTTCACGTCCGGACTGGAAACCACCACCGACTCCCCATCAATCCGCGCCTCCGCCCACACCCACTTCCGGTCCTCACCGGCTATCGCAAATCCCTTCAAATCCCCACCCTTCGCCACCAATCCCCCATCGGTGTCACTGAACCTCACCACCATCGAACTACCCTCCACCCGATGCAACACCGGCAATGGCCCCGAAGACGCGATCTCCCTCCCGTAAACCTTCGCCAACGCCCAAAAGCCCAACCGTTTCCCCACAACCTGCTTGTTCTTCGGATGAATATCGGCCGCCTCCCCCGCATCAATCGCAATCGCCATCCCCGTGTTCCTGACGGTTAGAGACTTCAACATGCTCTCCCGCACCAACGACCACGGACTCGGCGCATTCGGATCCTCCGTCGCCTCCTTGAAATTCGGCAACTGCACCCAAGCAAACGGAAAATCCCCCTGCCCCCAACGCCCACGCCAATCCGCAATCATCAGCGGCAACTGCACCCCATATCGCTTCCCTCCGTTGTTATGCGCGTTCGCCTCACCCTGATACCAAATCCCACCCCGGATCGCATAAGGAATCAGCGGCGCGATCATCCCGTTGAAAAGATTCGCCGGACGATTCTGATGAAGCCGCGGATTCACCGGCTTCTGCGGTTGCCGCGGCGCACGCTTCCCCTCGGCCTTCGCCTTCTGCGCCTGCTTCCGCCACGCCTTCATCTGCTGCTCGAACCTCTCCGCAGCCTTCGCCTCATCATATGGCACCTCCACCTTCCGCTTCCACTGCTCCAAAATCGGCGCGATCTCCGGCTTCCCTTGCTGCACATCCAGGCTCGTCCACGCCTCGATCGCCGTCCCACCCCACGACGCATTGATCAAACCCACCGGAACCTTCAGATCCGAATGAAGATCCCGCCCGAAAAAATACGCCGTCGCCGAAAATGCACCCACCGTCTCCGGCGAACAAACCACCCACTTCCCCTCACACTGATCCTGCGGAACCTCCACCGCTTTGCGCCCCACCGTAAACATCCGGATCTGCGGAAACTTCGCCCCCGCCGTCTCCTTCTGCGCATCCTTCGATGCATTGACCTGCATCTGCATGTTCGACTGACCCGACGCCAACCACACCTCACCCACCAGAACATCATCGATCGTCACCGTGTTCTTCCCCTCCACCGTCATCGTCACTGCTTCCTCGCCGCGCATCGCCTCCAACGTCACCTTCCACTTCCCATCCCCATCCGCCTTCGTCGAATGCGTCTGCCCGGAAATCTTCACCGTCACCTCCTCACCCGGATCCGCCCACCCCCACACCGGCACCGCCATCTCCCGCTGCAAAACCATGTGATCGGAAAACAACGCGGGCAACCTGACATCCGCCGCAGCTGAACCAATCAACGATCCAAAAGCAGCAACAGGAAACAACAACGAGCGGAGCATACACCCACTACGTCACCCATCCCCCCCATCTGCCGGAATTCTTCAACCCAACGGCTGCACATCCGGAACCGCCGGCCCCGTCGGCTGCGCAAACCGCGTCTTCGCACGCAACATCAGCGTCCCAAGACAGAAATCCGCCAACGGCAGAACCACATTGAAATTCTTGTGCATGTAACGGTGATGCAACAAATGATGCCCGTTCAGCTTCCGGAAAATCCACGGCTTCTCAATCCGCCGCGCCTTCGGCAAATGCATGCACCAATGGATGTATTCATACGTCCCGTAATACCCCGCGAACGCAATCAATCCACCCGTCACATAACCCCACTGGCCCAACGCACACGAAATCACCAGAAACGGCAGCATCCCGATCAGGATCAGCACCGGACCATTCCACCAAGCCATCGGAATCGTCTCCTTGTCCTTCTCATCATGCAAATGATACGTGTGATCCGCCTTGAAGGTCTTGTGGTGAACCACCGCATGCGCATGGAACGCATAACGGAATTTCCCAACCGGCCGGTGCATCACATACTTGTGCAGCACCCACTCGAAAAACGACGCGAAAACGATGCCGGACAAAAGACCGGACACACACCAAAGAGCAAAAGGAATCATGAGGATGGACTCAGCGGAACCATCCGTGAGGGCTGCGCGGTACGCGTGCACCTCCGGAAACACAAGCTAGAACCCGCAACACGCACCACCATTTGTCTCGCCCCACCGCCCACATTCATCCAATCTGCGCAGAAATCCCACCCATGGACTGCCTCCCGCCCCCCGGTTCCGCCCAGATCACCGTCTTCAACCCGGAGGAAATCCCCACCCCCTGGCCAGCCACCTCGCTCTCCCCTGAGGAAATCCAACGCGCCCAATCCTTCCGCTTCGAACCCGACCGCATCCGCTGGTCCGCCTGCCGCGCCGCCCTCCGCCACACCCTCGCCAAAGCCCTCGGCACCCACCCCACCCAACTCACCTTCCTCACCACCGAATTCGGAAAACCCCACCTCGCCCCTCCCTTCTCACGCCTCCACTTCAACCTCACACACTGCCACAACCTCGCCGCCATCATCCTCTCCACCCACGGCCCCGTCGGCATCGATCTCGAAGAAACCTCCCGCGCCCCAGACCTCCTCGAATGCGTGGAAACCTTCTGCCACCCGCTCGAAATCACCTCCCTCCCCACCTCTCCCACCCCCCGCGCCAACGAACTCCTCAGACTCTGGACCCACAAGGAAGCCGTCCTCAAAGCCCTCGGCACAGGCCTCTCCCAACCTCCCCAACAAATCCGCATCCCCCAGCCCAACCCACACGGCCTAACAGCCATCGCCGACCTAATCATCCCGGGACTCGACCAACAACGCATCCACCCCATCCTCCTCCCCGATTTCCCGAACCACCTCATCTGTGCCTCCCTCCCCTCCTCAATCACCCGCATCGATGTCCTCCCCGCCCCGCTATCGACATCCTGATCCAACCATGGCAAGGAAGGTCCGCGCCCGCCGTCTCCCATGGCAGAAATCATCCAATTTCCCTGTCCCGCCTGTGGCACCCCGCTCCGCCTGCCTCTAACCATGGCGGCCAGCCGGGGCCCATGCCCCCATTGCGACGCGGAAATCATCGCGCCCGATCCCTATCAGGGCATCGGCGCACGACTCGCACCCGTCCCCGTCCTCCCACCCCCGGAACCCCCTCCCACCTTCCGGCCCTTCGTCGAGTCCCCACCCATCGTCCAACCCGAGCGCCGCCCCTTCAAACCCACCGCCGCCCTCCTCGCCACCCCTCCCCACTTCGAAGCCGCACTCGAACCCAAAGACGACTTCGTCGCACCCTTCTCCTCACCACCACCCTCTCCCGATCCCACCCCAAACCCCCAACCCATCCCGCAGCCCTCACCCCAACCCGCTCTCCAACACGATCTCCAACCCGCCCCATCCGCACCCCTCATCCAGCCCCCGC
>SYAP01000355.1 GCA_005787565.1 Verrucomicrobiaceae bacterium
ATCCAAAAAACCGCTGAAGCAAAATGAGTCTCTGAAGGAACGAGTTAAATCCGATTTAGCGGCAATCAAATCAAACCCTAAACTCGTGAGGTCCTTCTTCCATGCTCCAAGTGTAGCCTATGCTAAGGACTAGTCAGTAACCGCCATTCTAACAGCACACGCGGAGCCCCAGCGCTTTCCCGCCCACCCGATGGTCATCGACCTCTCAAAACCACCCTATCAGCTCAAGGGCGACGGCGTCACAGACAACACCAAACCCTTCCAGGCCGCCCTCAACGAACACGTCGGCCGACACCGGCTCCTCTGGCTCCCCAAAGGCACCTACCTCATCTCCCGCACCCTCGAATGGCCGAAACGTCATGAAAACCACGAAAAATGGGGCTTCACCCAATTCCGTGGCGAAGACCGGGACACCACCATCATCCGCCTCAAAGACAACACCTTCACCAAACCCGATTCCCCACAAACCATGATCCGCTGCGGCGGCTTCGGCTCCGCCGATTGGTTCCACAACTACGTCGAGAACCTCACCTTCCATGTCGGCGACGGAAACCCCGGCGCCACCGCGCTCCGCTTCTTCTCTAACAACACCGGCGCCGTCCGCGACTGCCGCTTCATAGCACCCTCCGGCAGCGGTGCCGTCGCGCTCGACCTCAGCCACCACGATATGAACGGCCCGCTGCTCGTGAAAAACTGCGAGTTCACCGGCTTCCGCCGCGCCATCACCACCGGCCACTCCGTCAACAGCCAGACCTTCGAACACCTGACCATCCGCAACCAAACCGAACTCGGCATCTCCAACGAAGGCCAACCCCTCACCATCCGCCACCTCACCAGCACCAACAACGTCCCAGCACTCGGCACCTACGGATCGCTCGCTTTGTTAGAATCTAACATGAATGGCACCGGCGAATCCGCCGCACACGCACCCGCCATCATCAATTACAACGGCGGCACCATCTTCCTCCGCGACGTCACCACCTCCGGCTACCGCCGCGCCCTCGCCGACATGAAAACGCCCGACTTCGCCGCCGCATGGCGCATCGAAGGCGAGGACAAACGCGATTCCGCCGGCCCATCCATCACCGAGTACTCATCTAACAAAATCACCACCCTCTTCCCCTCCCCCGCCACCTCACTCCGCCTCCCCGTCAAGGAAACCCCACCCGCCCTCTGGGAATCCCCCGACAAATGGGCCGTCGTCGATGCCTTCGGCGCGGACCCCACCGGCGAGACCGATTCCGCCGCAGCCATCCGCCGCGCCATCGCCTCCGGCGCATCCACCCTATTCTTCCCCGGCTCCTACAAATGCGGCGAAACCATCGAACTCGGCGGCAAAATCCGCAACCTCATCGGCCTCGGCGGCTCCATCAACTACGGCCAACGCGACCTCATCAACTTCCGCATCACCAATGGCGACTCACCCATCGAAATCCGCCACTTCGGCCACCTCGGCGGCGGCATCGAAATCGATACCCGCCGCACCGTCATCCTCCGCAGCCTCGAAACCCACACCCTCTACGGCACACCCCGCGCCGAAGGCGGCGAACTCTTCATCGAGGATGTCGTCGGCGGCAACTTCCGCTTCCGCAAACAAAACGTCTGGGCCCGCCAACTCAACATCGAAAACGAAGGAACCCACCTCACCAACAACGGCGGAACCGTCTGGATCCTCGGCTACAAAACCGAACGCGGCGGCACCCTCGCCCACACCCTCGCCAGCGGAAAAACCGAAATCCTCGGCGGCTTCAGCTACACCACCACCGCCGGAAAACTCGCCCCCATGTTCATCAACGAAAACGCCGCCACCTGGACCTTCTTCACCGAACGCTGCTACAACGGCGACCCCTTCACCACACTCGTCCGCGAAATCCGCAAGGGCGAAACTCGCGAACTCCCCGCCTCTAACAACCACACCGCACCCTTCAGCGCCCGCTAATCCCATCCTTCCGAAAAATTCTCTCGCCACCTGCCCCATCACCCCCTAGAGCCTCCCGGGTCATACCTCAACCACCATGGCCCGCTCCGCTCTTAGCCTGTTGTCCTTCTCACTCTGCCTCCTCCACTCCCAGGCATCCGCCATCTCAATCGTCCTCGATTTCTCTCACGATGCCGCCACGGACAACTTCTTCGCCTCAAACCCAACCGCCCTCGCCAGCGTCGAAAAAGCCCGCAATGACCTCCAAAGCGTCATCTCCACCACACTCGCCGCCATCTCCTCAGACACCGTCACCGGCACCAGCGGCTCCACCAGCGCCAACTACGACTTCTCACTCGATTACACCAACCCTTCCACCGGAGCGCCGGAATCCATCTCCCTTTCCACCCTGCCCGCAAACCAGGTCACCATCTTCGTCGGCATGCGCGAACTCACCGGCGCCATCCTCGGCCAAGGCGGACCCGGCGGAATCGGAATCAGCATCTCAGGAACCGGCTTTGCCTCAGAATGGGCAGATGCCGTCACCGCCACCAACGCCCTCGCCAATGACCAACGCCTCCGCGGCGGCGGCCCCATCATCAATACCCTCTCCGGCACCGTCACCGCCGGCGGATTCCCCGGCTTCGTCTCCGTATCCTACGGCCTCGCCGTCTCAAACCTCTGGTTCGACATCGATACCGACAACAACACCATCGCCGACGACTCCTCCACCCTCAGCGCCTACTGGCACTTCGACGCCTACTCCCCCGTCGCCCCCGGAAAAGCCGACCTCTACAGCGTCGCACTCCATGAAATGATGCACGCCATCGGCATCGGCGTTTCCCAATCCTGGTTCGACCTCGTCTCCGGCACCGACTGGCTCGGCCCCAACGTCATCTCCCTGCTAGGCACTGGCGCCGATACCATCGACCCAGATGGCGGCCACATCTCCACCGACCTCGTCAGCACCCGCATCAGCGACGGCACCGCCCAAGACCCTGTCATGTCGCCCTCCATCTTCCTCGGCCAACGCAAAACCCTCACCGTCCTCGACATCGCCTTCCTCAACGACATCGGCCTCACCACCGTCCCCGAACCATCTTCGCTTCTTCTGTTAGGCATCGGCGCACTTGGCCTCGGGCGCCGCCGCCGCTGAAATCAACCCCGCCCTCACGGCGCCTCATACCGGAACGGATCGAGAAACTTCTCATCCGTCGTCACCGACAAATCCGTTAAGGTCCGCAGGAACGCCACCAGATCCGCCTTCTGCTGGTTCGTCAGATTCAAACGCCGTGGCCCCGGTGGTGGATTCCCCGGTGGTGGTGGTGGCAGCCTCAACTGTGGCGAAAGATTCGGATGCGCCACCACTCCGCTGTTATAAAACTCCACCACCTGCTCCAACGTCGCGAAACGACCGTCATGCATGTAAGGCGCAGTCAACGCGATGTTCCGCAACGAAGGCACCTTGAAAAACCCCTCATCCGCCGACGCACCCGTCACCTCACCCAGCCCCTTGTCCGTATAGGGATTCTCCAACCCGTTGTTGAAAATCGCGTTCCCCGGCACAAAGTTGTCACTCCCGTGGCACTGCGCACAACCACCCGCACCACCGTTAAAAATGTTCCGCCCACGGCTCTCCGACGCCGTGAAATTCGAAAACCCGACCGGAACCCCCTGATCATACTTCGAGTTCGACGAAATGATCGACCTCACAAACTGCGACAACGCCCGCGAAACCCGCGTCGTCGTCACCTGCGGCGATCCGAACGCCGCAGTGAAAAGTTGACCATAAAATCCCTCCGCCTGAATCCGTGAAACCATCACATCCAGCGTGATCCCCATCTCGATGTGATTCTGGATCGGCTCCAGCACCTGATCCTCAAGCGTCGCCGCCCGCTCGTCCCAGAAAAAGTTCTGCCGCAGATAATACCGCGCGTTCGTTAGACCCATCGAGTTTCTCCCTGTTAGACCACCATCGAATCCCGTGCTGAACCGCGCCGGATCCGAAAACCCGTGCTCCGCCTGATGACACGACGAACACGAAACCGTCTGGTTCGCCGACATCCGTTTGTCATAGAACAACACCCGCCCCAACGTCGCTCCCGCATTCGTGATCGCATTGTTCCCCGGCGTGTTGATCTGCCCCAGAATCTGCGGCGTTGTTAGATGCGCCGGCAGCGTCGGGTTCGCATAGTTGAATGGCGTCACCGGCAACTCAAGCGCCCCCGCCACCGTCGATGCCGGCGGCGAATCCACCGACACCAGCTGATAGAACCGCGTCGGCCCCACCGGATCGATCGGAATGCTCAGCCGTCCGTTGGGCACCTTGTAAACCGAATGGTTCGTCCACTCCCCGGTCCCCGTCCAACTCCGCAACTGCCACGTATGATTGCCAGGGTTCTCCACCTCCAACGTCATCCCACCCCCAACACTCCGCCCCATCCGGGTGGAAACCTCCTGGGCGGGAAGAAACACCTCCACCTGGGCGGATGCGGCGGTGGAGAGAATCACTGCGAAAAGCGGTATCGGCTTTTTCATGATCGCACCCAGACCCAAATCCCAACCCACAACAAGAAACTTTACCCCCAGTTAACCCACCACCCGCACCTTTTACCAAATCTTAACATTTCCCAATCAACACATTCCTGAAGCTCCACAATAGACACGAGCCCAACCCGAGCCAACCCCAGACTATGGACCTTTTGTAAATCTGATTGATATTCCACACAACTTAACAACAATACCGCATGACCCCAGAGCGCAAAGCCTCCATCGTTCGCGGTTTGATCACCCTCTCCATGCTCGCCGCCGCGGTCGCCGTGGCCATCCTCTACCCGAGCAAAAACAAGGCTGAGGAAAAGGCCGAAAAAGCCCAACTCCCTCAAGTCACCACCGCAAACCTCGAAAAAGCCAAAAACAGCGGCAAACCCCTCGACCTCATCCAGCACCACATCGACGGCAACCCTGACAGCGAAAAGCTCGCCGAACTCCTCAAACTCGTACAGCAGAACTATCAGAAAGACGTCGCCGTCCACCAAATCGACGGCGAGAAATTCGAAGACCTGTGCAAAGCCGAAGGCGTGAACAAATTCCCACACGTCGATATCTTCCACGAAGGCCAGAAAGTCTACGAATTCAATGGCCTCCAGGAACAACGCGTCATCGAACAAAAAATCGACGAACTCCTGCGCGGACTCGTCAAACGCGTCGGCAAAGACTGGCGCCCTCCCGTCGCAGGCATGCAACCCGCCGGCCAACGCAGCGTGATCGAAATCCAGCCGGCCGACCCCTAACTCCCACAAAATCATGAAATCGCTCCTCCTCCTTCCCGTCCTCCTCCTCGCCCCATCCTGCGACAAAATCCGCGACGCCGTCTCCAAGGCCGCAAAAAAAGCGGAAAAATCCTCTTCCTCCGAATCCACCGCCCAACCCGCCACCGCAAGCGGCTCCACCATCCGCGACCTCACCGCCGCAGAATTCGACGCCTTCATCGCACAAACCGGCGGACTCGTCGTCGTCGACTTCCACGCCGAATGGTGTGGCCCATGCAAACAACTCGGACCCATCCTCGAAAGCGTCACCCAGGAACACGCCGGCGTCGCATGGCTCGGAAAAATCAACGTCGATCACGCCCAGGAAATCGCCGGCCGCGAAGGCGTCCAAGGCATCCCCGACGTCCGCTTCTACAAGGACGGCAAACAAATCGACCAATTCACCGGAAACATCGGTGAAGCAGCCGTCCGCGCCAAATTCTCCGCCCACACCCAAGGCCTCAAACCCGCCGCCTCATCCACCGCCCCCGCCGCAGCCCCGGCAGATGCTGCCGAGCCCACCGTCCAGCCCATGAAAAAAGACTGGCTCCCCCCAGGCATGGAACGCCGCTGATTCAAGGAACCGGCGCCGGCCCGAACACCTGCCAGATCACCTCCGCCGCCAACTGATGCCCTAACAGATTCGGGTGGTTCCCCTGGCTCATCAGCTTCTCCTGCGGCGTCCCTTTCTCTAAAGCCCCACGCCACGCCGCGAAAACATCCGCCAACAAAACCCCCTCATCCGCCGCAATCTCACGAATCAACCGCGCCCGCACCTCCAGCGGATCCTCCGGATTCTTCAAATCCGCCGCCTGATCCCCCGTCGGCGTCAACAAAACCACCGGCACCCCCTGATTCTTCGCCGCACGGATCATCGACCTCCACGACGCCTCAACCTGCTCCAGCGGCACCCGCCGGTCATTCAACGCATAGTCGATGAACACCACATCCGGCCGATGCACCAACACCTCCTTCTCAAACCTCGCCGCACCCGCCACACAATTCTCCCCACCCACCGCCGTCACAATCGTATTCAACACCGCCGTCGGATACCGCCGCTTCAACTCCACCATCACCAAATGCGGATACGACTCGAACGGCCTCACCTCCGGCGTCTTGTGATACCCCGCCGGCACACTGTGACCATGGAAAACCAACCGAATCGCACGGTTCTGCGGCCAAACCTTCGAAAACTCCGTACGCAACGCCTCCGGCAACACCGGCTCCGCCCCCTGCAGTCCCACACATCCCAAAACCATCAAAACCAACGCAAACTTCTTCATTTCCACCACCATTTCCCATCTCCCCGCCAAGCGAAAGCCGGAAATCGCACCCCACCCTTTACAAGCGGGAAAATCCCTGCCACACCCCGTCCAATTTAGCCGACCCGCCCAACCGCAACGACACCCCAAGCCATGCCAAAAGATACCACCATCCGGAAAATCCTCGTCATCGGCTCCGGCCCCATCGTCATCGGCC
>SYAP01000356.1 GCA_005787565.1 Verrucomicrobiaceae bacterium
CCAATAAAAAGCTCCAGGGGTTTTACCAAAATCTTCCTTGACTCACCGCAACCGCCCGGCAGCCTGAGGGGCATGAGACGTGCGCGTTGGATTATTCCACCTGCTCCGGTTGCTTCAGATGGGGACGAAACGGCTGTGGGTCATGGGATTGCTGCTGATAGGGACAGGAAGTCCCAGCTTGTCCCCAAGCCGGTCATTTATCACTGCATCTCGCGGGTGGTGGATCGGCGGTTTGCTTTTGGGCCGGATGAGAAGGAAAAGCTGCGGACCTTCATGCGGATGTATGAGAATTTCTCGGGCAACCGCGTGCTTTCCTACTGTTTCATGTGCAATCACATCCACTTGCTGGTCGAAATCACTCCACCTCCAGCGGGTGGCTTGTCGGATGAGGAGTTGTTAGGGCGATTGAAGTGGATTCAGACGGAGACTCAGGTGGCGTTGGTGGCCAAGGAATTGGCGGCGGCGCGCAAGGCGGTTGCGGAAGGTCAGGCGAAGGATGGCGAGCCTTTCGTGCGGTCGATCCATGAGCGCTACACCTGGCGGATGCATGATTTGTCCCAATTCATGCAGGGATTTCTTCAACGCTATACGCAGTGGCACAATGGCAAGAACAAGCGCAAGGGGCATCTTTGGGAGGATCGTTTCAAGAGCGTGATCGTGGAGGATGGTGTAGCGGCCAAAACGATGGCGGCGTACATCGATTTGAATCCTGTTCGGGCGGGGATGGTGAAAAATCCCGAGGAGTATCGCTGGAGCAGCTATGGGGAAGCGATTGGTGGTGGGCCGAAGGGCAATGGAAAGAAGGCGCGGGCGGGGTTGGTGCGGGCTGTTAGAGCGCACAAGGGCGTCGCGGCAGATGCTGCTTTCTGGGCGAAGGATGTGGCGTTGGAGTATCGGAAGATTTTGCTGGCAGGGGTGGGTGAGCGAGTGGACGAACGGGTAGAACGAAGTGGTGCGATGAAGAAGGTTGTGAAACGCAAAGGGTTAACCAAAGAGGAACTTGATTCGGAGAAACAGCGTTTGATCGAGGCAGAGGAGAAACGAATGGGAGAGATTCCGTTCGGGCGTATGTTGCGGTGCCGGGTGCGCTATTTCACGGATGGAGCGGTCATCGGCAGCAAGAATTTCGTGAATGCGGCATTTGAAAGCGCGAGGCATCTGTTCGGTCCGAAACGGAAAGATGGCGCGCGGAGAATGCGCGGTGCCGCGGCTGCGGCGAAGGGAATGCTCTGGAGCGCAAGGGATCTTCGGGTAGGGATCGATTGAGGCTGACCCTGGAGAATTCTAGAGCCTCTCCAAAACCTCACAATTTCCTGGTGACTCTTCAAGGTGGCTTTTCCAGCTGCTCATGAGTTCGCTAGAATTGCTCAGTCCAACCACCACGAGCTTCCACAAAAGACTTTCGCTTTGAAAATCGACAACAGTTGCTGGTGCTGGAAATCACAAGTCTAGCAGATGCTGAAGCAAAGCAAATCAAGTAAATTCAACAGATTTTTTGATTCGATCCAAGCATAATGGAATGCTCAGCCATGAAAACCCTCCATCTGCGATGACAGCTCCTGACACTCAACTCACCATTCCCTCTCCAATCTCTTCTTCCTGCTTTCCTGCCTTCCTCATTCCCCTCTCTTCTTCATCCCGATCTCTCCACTCACTCTCCCACCGGAATCCGCAGGAAATACAGCTCACTCGGCCCCTCATAAATCACACCCACATGAGTATCTCCGATCGGGGCCAAACACGAATACCCCGCACCCAACCGCGAATCATACAACACCTGATTCCCCTCCGGCCAAGTCAGCCCGCCATCGGTCGACCACTTCAAAGTCATATCTTCCCGTGCCCGCGCACTCGCCGGATTGGAAAAATAAAACACCGTTCCACCGGCCCCATCCACCCGCAGCAAACTCGCCATACACACCGGCTCAATCAACGCCTTGCGGTCCGTCACATGTGGCGTCCATGTCGCCCCCAGATCTTTGGTTGTTAAAACCGTCCGCGACCCGCCACGATTGTCACGGCAGTTCAACATCAGCGATCCATCCTCCAGCTCCACCACCTGCGCCTCCGTAGTATCAATCCGCGCGCCGGTTCCAAGCTTCCAGGTCTCCCCCCGGTCCTTGCTCCACAGAATCGTCGAAAACGGCTTACCCATCGTATCACCACCATCCGCCGCGCGGTACTGCGCCGCAAACACCAGCGTGCCATCCCTCATCGTGATCCCTGCCCCCGGCCCGTTCAGCAACAACCGCCACGCGGGATCCTTCACCTCCTTGGTTAGATTGCGCGGTTTCGACCACGTCTTCCCGTCATCATCACTTTGCGCCAACATCAACTGCCCCGTCTCCTCCGGAGAAAGCCCAGGACCCGAGCCATTCCACGCACGGTTTCCATGACTCCACAACGCCGCAATCCAGATCCTCCCCGTCACCTCATCCACCAACACCGCCGGATCGCCCACCCCGTCATAACCATGCTTCGGATCCCGCCCCATATCCATCGCGATCCGCATCGGCTCCCAGTTGCGCCCGCCATCCTCGCTCCGCGAAACTCCAACATCAATATCCGCCGGCAAATCCCCCGCATGCCCATACCGGACATCATACACCGCGATCAATGTCCCAGCTTTCGTCGTCGCCAACCCGGGAATCCGAAAAAACTTCGACCCATCATCCCCATGCAACCTCAACCCAACTCCCAACCGCTGGCTCACTTCCGCCAACCCGGCCTCAGGCTCTAATACCTTCCCGCCCGCCTTCACTTTCCCCAGCCGCAACGAAACTTTCCCATCAATCTCCGCCCCTTCCTTCAACCGGACCGACACCCAAAAGCTGTTAGCCCCGGCCACCAGCGCCCGCTCCGCCGTCATCACCACCCGCTCCCCGCGCAGCTCGCCACGCGCCACCACGCCGCCAAATCCGCCGGATGGATTCTCTCCACCCGCAACCAGCTCGACCGCCTCAAGATCCGCCGCCCGCCCGATCTTCAACCCCACCTCAACCGCTTCTAACAAAATTGGCCCCTCATCCCCATCCACCGCCAGCGTGAAACCCAACGCAGGATTCACCGCCTTTCGCGTCAATACCGGCACCACCGGCCGATGCACCACCAACCCCGTCACCGCCATCGACCCCTTGCGCAGCAAAACCACATTATCTAACAAAACACCCGCGACACTCGTACAGACAAACCGCAACCGCTTCATCCCAGCCGGCACCGTCACCGAGAGCGGCGTATGAAATCCCCCCACCCGGATCTCCCCAGTCCGCAAAAGCTCCTTCCACCCGCCACCATCCTCACCCTCGATCCGGAAATCACACAACCCCCGCGCCGTCCAACGCTCCGCAACCAACTTCAACACACGCTCCCCTTCACCTTCCGCAATGGCCAACGTCGCCGACCGCTCCTTCCCCCCAGTCAAATGCAGCGATTGCCGCCCCGCCGCCGCATTTCCAGCGTGAATCCGCACCTCCTCCGGCGCACCTGTCCACTCCCCTACCAGCGAAACCCAACCGCGCGGCAGCGGACCCACCGCCACCGACTCAAACGACTCCGCGCCCCACACCGGGAGAACCAACAACGCCATCAGCCAAGCTCGAATCATCACCCCCAACAAACGCCTCCAAAATCGAAATCCTCACAACAATCCACCGGTCTCCTCAACCAACCACTATCATCCCCTCCGATATTGAAACGGCACCGAATGGATCACCGCACGGATAAGCGAGGAAAGCCGGTGCCCTTCCTTTTCCGCATCCCGCACCACCGCATCCACCGCCGGGCGGTCATACCAATCCAATCCACGACCCAACGCATACGTCATCAACTTCGTCGCCAATGCCCGATGAAACTCTGGTAAATGCTCCTTCCCTATCAGATCCCGCAGCTCCTCCCCATTCTCAAACGACCGCCCGTTCGCCAACTCACCGGAAGTATCAATCTCCAGCCCATTGTCAAAACGCCGCCAGCCACCGATCGCGTCAAAACTCTCCAACCCGAAACCGATCGGATCCATCAACGCATGACACGATGAACAATTCGGATCATCGCGATGCTTCTCCATCTGCACCCGGAGTGATAGATTCTTCCCCCGGCTCTCCGGCGACTCCAACTGCGGCACATTCGGCGGCGGCGGCGGCGGCGGCGTATCCAGCAAATTCTCCAAAATGTATTTCCCACGCAACACCGGCGAAGTCCGCGTCGGATAGGAAGTCAACGTCAGCACCGAACCATGCCCTAACAAACCCCGGCGCGGCGTATCCTTCAAAGACACCTTCCGGAACTCATCACCCTTCACATCCTTCAACCCATAGTGCCTCGCCAGCCGCTCGTTCACGAAACTGAAATCCGCATTCAACAGCACTCCCGCCGGAAGCTCCTCCGCCAACACATGATGGAACAACATCTCCGTCTCCTTCCTCATCGCCCGCGCCAAAGATCGGTCAAAAGACCGGAACCGCTCCGGATCCGGCGTGATCGTATCCAGATCGCGCAACTGCAACCACTGCCCAGCGAAATTCTCCACCAACGCCCCCGCCTTCTCCGAAGCGATCATCCGCTCGATCTCCCCATCCAGATTCGCGCGCAACTCACCCTTGTCCGCCAGATCTAACAAACGCTCATCCGGCATCGTGCTCCACAGGAAATACGAAAGCCTCGATGCAAGCGCATGCTCGGAAATCAGCTTCTTCCCGTCCGCACCCTCCACCGATGGCTCTTCGCGGAACAAGAACGCCGGCGACACCAACATCGCCTCCATCGCAAACCGCACCCCATGCTCCACCCCGTCACCCTGGCTCTTCGCCATCTTCAAAAACGCCCCATACCGCTCAACCTCATCCGCCTCCACCGGCCGCCGAAACGCCCGTCTCCCAAATCGATTCAGCACCTCGAAAAAATACGCCTCATCCGATTGCCCAGCCGCTCGCTCCCCGAACAAACGCCGATGCGTCTCCGGCTTCTGCGGCTCCGGACCATCCAACGGCCCCTCGATCTCAATCCGGTTCACCATCAAATTCCGGTCACGCCGCGCCTCATCCGGAAAATTCTCATCATAAAAATCATTCGTAAACGCCGCCCCCAACCGCAAACGCCCATCCTTGCCAATCCTCAAATCCGTTTTGTAAACCCCCGGCGAATCAATCGCACTCTTCACCTCCCACGTCTGCTCCGGCCTGCCATCCACCATCAACACCATCTCCGGCGCACCATCCCCACCATACGTCCCACCCGCCGTAACATGAATCCGGTAACTCCCCGCACGCGGCAACCGCACCTCTCCAAACGCCTCCCCGGACGTAAAAAGATAGTGCCCGTCATCCGACCGATGTCCCGCCCCTTGCAAGTCCCCGCCGCTGATCACCTGCTTCGGCCGCGCCATCGGCCCCGGATAGACCGCCTTGTCCAACGCAATCCTCGCCGCCTCAAGATACCGTTCCACATGCACCGGCGAAAGCGTCAGCACGTCCCCAATGTTGTCGAATCCATACCCCGTATCATCCGGCGGCAACAAGCCATCCACCTTCACCTTCACTCCTAACAAATCCTCAATCGTATTCCGGTATTCCGTCCGGTTCAGCCTCCGCAACGTCACATGCCCGGGATCCGGATTCGCCGCATCCACCGGAAACACCGCCGCATCAATCCACGCGATCAGCTTCTCCCGCTCCTCATCTCCCGGCGCAACCTCATCCGGCGGCGGCATCAGCCGGAAATCAATGTGATCGCGAATCCGCTTCCACACATCCCGGTTCGCAATCATCGACTCGATGTCCTCGAACGCATCCAGATCCAACTCCCCCTTCTTCACACCATCCGCGTGGCAGTCATGACAATAGTTCTCGAAAATCGGCAAAACCTCCCTGTCCCACTGCGCCACCAGCTGAGCCGTATCCAACTTCGCCACCGCAGCCGCATCAGCCGACGCCCCACCATCCGCCCGCTCAGCCGAACCACCCGCAACACTCCCCGCCGCCTTCGAACTCAGCCACGGCCACGCAAACCAACCCGCCGCTACCGCAGCGACCGCAACAAGACTGAGAGGTAAAATTTTCGATTTCCGCATGACGTATGTTTCCGGCAAGCGCCCGCAGCCCGCGATGCAGCGGACGCTATGCCAGACTACGCGACCGCGCGAAAATTATTTCTCCTTCTTCGCCTCAAGCTGCTCTTTCACCTTCGTCTCGATGTCCGCATACAGCGCATCGTCGTTCTTGAGAATCTCCTTCGCAGCATCCCGGCCCTGCGCAAGTTGGTTCCCGTTGTAAGAAAACCAAGACCCGCGCTTCTGCACAATTTCCATCTCCAACGCCAGATCCAACAGCGAACCCGTCGACGAAATCCCCTCCGCATACATGATGTCGAACTCCGCCTCCGTAAACGGCGGCGCCACCTTGTTCTTCACGATCTTGATCTTCGTCCGGTTGCCGGTCACCGATCCATCCGTCGCCTTGATCTGACCCACACGCCGGATGTCAATCCGCAGCGAGGAAAAGAACTTCAACGCGCGACCACCAGGAGTCGTCTCCGGATTGCCAAACATCACCCCGATCTTCTCCCGGATCTGGTTGGTGAAAAGGCAAACCGTCCGCGCCTTGGAAATCAGCGCCGTCAGCTTCCGCATCGCCGCACTCATCAAGCGCGCCTGCGTCCCCACCGTCGAATCTCCGATCTCCCCATCAAGCTCCTGCTTCGTCACCAAAGCCGCCACCGAGTCCAAAACAATCACGTCGATCGCATTCGAACGCACCAGCGCCTCACAAATCTGCAACGCCTCCTCACCGGACGACGGCTGCGAAACCAGCAAATCATCCAGGTTCACCCCAAGCTTCTTCGCATACTGCGGGTCCAACGCGTGCTCCACGTCAATGAACGCCGCCAATCCGCCGCGCTTCTGCGCCTGCGCGATCACCGTCAGCGTCAGCGTCGTCTTACCGGATGACTCCGGACCGAACACCTCCACAATCCGGCCTCGCGGAAATCCACCCACACCCAGCGCCCGGTCGATCAGCAGGTTCCCCGTCGGGATCACATCAACATCCACCCGGTGCCCATCCCCCATCCGCATGATCGCCGCCTCACCGAACTCCTTCTGGATCGAGGAAATGGCAAGGTCGAGATTGCGCTTGCGGGCATCGGCAAGCTTCTCTGCGGCGGATTCTTCTGAGTTCGATTTGGCAGCCATGGCAATTGGTAGTGTGTGGTTTGGTTTAGGGGTGGTTGGATGCACCGAGAAATGATCCACAAACTCGGCGAACGCAATAAAAAGATGTTCGGAAGAACAAAAAAGTGCCTTTTTGTTTCCAACGCAGTCCCCGCAGCACGAATCATTTGCCGCAAGGCGAACAATTTTTTGACAAGTGCCGCACATCCCGCTATTCACGCCGCCCCGCGCCGGGGGTTGGAACCTCCGGTCGGCATCAACACCAACGCCCCATCGTCATGGCAAAGAAGACTTCACTCAAAGCCGCCCCGCGCGCCCGCACCGGCTCCGGCCGCCTCAATCAAATGCGCCGCGAAGGCTGGCTCCCCTCCGTAATCTACGGACGCGGCACCGAGAACAAGAACCTCAAGGTCGACGCAAAGACCTTCACCGAACTCCTCGCACACAGCTCCTCGGAAAACATCCTCGTCAACCTCGATGTCGAAGGTGAAGGCACTCGCCTCGCCTTCCTCCAGTCCGTCCAGCACGACCCGCTCAGCGGCGCTGCCCTCCACGCCGATTTCCTCGCCATCGACGAAAAAACCGAAATCACCGCCCACATCCCCGCCCACCTCAACGGTGAGCCTGTCGGTGTCAAGGCCGGTGGCGTCCTCGAACAATACGTCCACGCCATCGAAATCACCTGCCTTCCCAACGACCTTCCCGAAACCATCGAGATCGACGTCACCGGACTCGGCGAAGGAGCCTCCCTCCACATCGGCGATGTCACCTACCCCTCCGGCGTCCGCCCAACACACGCCGCCGAAGTCGTCATAGCACACATCGGCAAAACCGGCGCAGGCGCTTCCGAAGCCGCCACCGCCTGATCCCCATTCCAGATCTCAAACGCCCGGCCCGATTCACCTCGGCCCGGGCGTTTTTGTTGGAGCTCCCGGCACCCAAAACCCATCCTCCACCATCACCATGGCAGAAGATCCCTACCGCGCCCCCACCCCGCCTCCCATGCCACCCACTCACCCGGCACCTCGCGCCGCAGACGATGCAGGCCTCCGCCTCCTCGTCCCCATCGGCCGCTCCGGCCTCGCCATCGCCGCCGGTTACCTCGGCCTGATCTCCCTCGTCCTCATCCCCGCACCCATCGCCATCGTCGTTTCCATCCTCGCCATCCGCGACATCCGCCACAGCAAATCCACAGGCAAACCCAAATTCGGCATGGGCCGAGCCGTGTTCGGCCTCATCATGGGCACCCTCGGAACCCTCGCCCTCGCCGCCATCCTCATCTCCCAACTCACCTCATCCTGATCATCGGAAAAGTTCCCGATTGCATCACCGGATCTTCCCGGCATCGTCGCCAGGGATGTTCGTTCCTGGATTCAAAGACCTCGCAAAACCTCAATGGGTGGCAACCATCGAGGAACTCAAACTCTCCGGCGGCCTGCCGGTCAGCGAACTCTCTCGGCGGCTCGAAATGAGCTACATGGCCGTCAAACAATACTGCGAGGACCTCCAGAAACTCGGCTACCTCGACCGCACCCGCGTCCCACGCACCGAAGTCGGACGCCCGGAAATCTTCTACCGCCTCAGCCCCAAAGCCGACGCCCTCTGTCCCCAAGCCGGAGTCACCTTCAGCCTCGACCTCCTCGAAACCGTCCGCACCCTCTTCGGCGAAAGCGCCCCGGAACGCCTCCTCTTCCAATACTTCCAACAACAGCAGGAACGCTGGCAACCCCGCTTGAAAAAAGCCGCATCCCTCGTCGAAAAAGCCACCCTCCTCGCCGCCCTTCGCGAAAAGGAAGGCTGCTTCGGCCGCTGCAAATACGACCCCCAACAAGGCTTCCGCATCGAGGAATACCACAACCCCCTCCAACCGCTCTTCGACCGCTACCCCCGCGCCATCGGCATGGAACTGCGCATGATCGAGCAACTGTTAGGAACCCGCGTCGTCCGCCGCGAAGTCCCAGGCGGCCGCGCAGGCCCCGCCCGCATCGACTTCGAGGTCGCCACCCTCGGCACCCACTGATGCCCCATCAACCCGCCCCCACTCAGTTCCGGCGGCGCCGCAGCAAAAACGCCGAACCCAACAAGCCTAACAACGCGCTCGAAGGCTCGGGAATCACCACCAGCTCAAGACTGCCGATCTCCAGATACGCCCAGCGATCACCACCCAAACCAAACCGGTTCGCATATCCCACATTGCTGAGATTCGCGGTGCTCACCGTCGCCGCTCCATCAATCAGAACATACGTGCCATCCGGAGTGTTGCCATCCAACCCAATCAGGTTGGCGACGCCAAATCCATCAAACGTCACATCGCTGCCATTCACCGTCAAAGTCGTCGTCGGACTGAAAATCAGGTTCGAGCCCGCACTAAAATGCAACGACCCGCCAAGCGATCCATCACCACCGATCGTCGCACCCGCATCAACCGTAACATCAGTACCACCCAGTTGCCCGGTCAACAGCAACGTGCCCGCGGAAACCAAAGTATCACCCGTGTAATTGCTCACCCCGCTGAACGTCACCGTAGCATCGCCAGCCAACTCAACACTGCCAGTTCCACCAATCGCGTTCGTCACATCATAACTGCCGCTACGGTCGATCACCAGCGCACCGCTGTTGTTCACCGCACCGGCACCCAAAGTTCCAGCAGCCCCGCCATTTCCAACCTGCAGCGTCCCGCCATTGATGTTGGTCACACCGTCATAAAGATTGTCCCGCAACAACACCATCGTGCCGCCGCCACTCTTGTTCAGCGCCGCGGTGTCGGTCCCGAGGAAACCGTCCACCACCGCATTCACGTTCAACTGCGAGCCAGCCACCACGTTGAAATCCGGCGACGTCGCACCATCCAAGCGGATCTGCAGTGTTGTCCCGGAAACATGGATGTTGGACGTCGTCCCCGTCACCGTCGTCAACGTGTTCCCGAAAAGATTGTAGGCACCACCGCTGCTCGTGTTTCCATCCGTCGCGGATAGAGTCCCGCCATCAAGGATGATGTTCCGGTTCAGGGTGTCATGGAAATTCCCCACCCCCTTCTCAATCGTGCCACGAACGGTGATCACCCCGCTCGCCGCATAACCCGATGCATCACCCGTCGCCAAACGCAGCGTCGTCCCGGACTCAACCGTGATCGCGCTCGATCCCAGCGAACCAGCCGCTCCACCCGCGGACAAAACCAACTCGCCGCTGTTCAACAACGTCGTCCCGCTGAACCCGCTGGTCCCCGAAAGCACCAAACTCCCGCCTCCATTCTTCACCAACGACCCACTGCCGGAAATCGTCCCATCAAGCGTCCCGTTGGAAGCCTGATTCACAGTTAGCGTATTCGCCCCGATCGCCAGCGTGCCACTCGTCCCACCGGAAAGCGTCCCGATCGTTTCCGAGGCATTCAATAGCATTCCCCCTCCCGTCAGCGAAACACTCCCGTTGTCAGGAAGCGCCGCGCCCCCGGAAAGCGCCAACGTCCCCCCGGTCACCACAGTGCTACCCGTAAACGTATTCGTCCCTCGCAGCTCCAATGTATTTCCGCCGGTCTTCGTAATACCGTATCCGCCGCCAGACTGCGCGATCACTCCACTGATCGTCATGTTTCCGCCGTCGGAACTCACGAACGAGTTGTTTGTTAGCGTAATCGGCCCGCTGAAAGTGATCCCCGAGGCATCCACATCCAGCGTGCCGCCATTCAACGTAACCGTCGCTCCCTGAATGTTCGAAGGACCCGATGTCCACGCGGAAAACGTACCACTCCCATTCACGGTCACAGGCACACTACCCATCGCGTTATCTCCAAACTCAACCCCGAACACACCCTGATCAATCACCAAACCCGCAAGGTTGTTGAAAGTGCTCCCACCAGCCGTCGCACGCATCCAGATGTTGTTGACACCCGTCTTCGTCAGCGTGAACCCGTTTCCATTCACAACCGCCTGCTGCCCCGCACCACCACCACCAATATCCCAACGCGTGCTGCCACCGATCGATGCGTTCCCATTCAACGTGATCCCTTTGATGATCCCGCCACCACCCGCATTCGACGACAACGCGCCGATTCCACCCACACCCGTCCCACTGATTTCGAAAATCTCACCGGCTCCCGCCTGGTTGTAGCTGCCCGTCGCGCTGTTGATCAGAACCGTCGCACCGGACTGCACCACCGTGTTTCCAGCACTCGTGCCAAGCACCGTGGCGCTGTTGGAAATCTGCAACGTCAACCCGCTGCCCACCGTGATCACACCCGTATATCCCGCGCTGTTTCCGCTAAGCACCTGCGTCCCGCTCCCATTCAGCGCAATCCCGCCAGATCCAGTGAAAACACCACTGAAGGTATTCGTAGCCGAATTCGTCACGGTCAGCGCGTTGCTCCCCAACGCAACCGTTCCGCCACCTGCCAAAGCCCCGATCGTCTCGGAAGCTCCAAGCGCCAAGCTGCTCCCCGCCGCCACGGCCACCGCAGAACCATCGGGAATCGCCGCACCTCCATTCGCCGTCAATGTGCCCGAGGAAATCGTCGTGCTGCCCGTATAGGTATTCGCACCATTCAGAACCACCGCTCCACCCACCTTCACGCTGCCACCTCCAAGAGTCGTACTCAACGTCAACGGCCCACTGCCATCCACCCGCAAAATGCCTGAAGTCCCCAAATTCAATCCCCCCCCACTCAACGTCACCGCTCCTTCCTGAACCCAAACCGCATCCGCGGATTCCGTCCCGCTCAAATTAACCGTATAAGACCCCGTAGCCCCGGTGCCCGCTGCAAAAACCGCCGCGCGACC
Source organism: Verrucomicrobiaceae bacterium (assembly GCA_005787565.1). Lineage (GTDB taxonomy): Bacteria > Verrucomicrobiota > Verrucomicrobiia > Verrucomicrobiales > Akkermansiaceae > Luteolibacter. The sequence goes on from SYAP01000356.1 coordinate 11,935, forward strand.
ACTCGCCCAATTCCCCGTCGCAGCATCACCATTCACCGCAGCCGACCAATTCGCATCCGCCCAGTTTCCTCCCGGCGAAGCTCCGCCGGCCCCAGCCGTCGCACCATCCAAATCCCAATACGACAACGTCCCCGTATACGAATTCTCAACCTGAATCCCCGCCACCGACCCACGCGACCCACCCACATTCCCGCCACCCTGCACCGTCAACGTCGGCGCAATCTGATCCGCCACCTTCAGATAACTCGCACCTTCCGCCAACGAGTCCGCCGTCGAAAATGCAGCCGTCCCCCACGAAGCCGTCCCAGCCACCGTCGCACCACCGGAATACGTGTAATTCAATCCGTTGATCTGTGGAGAAGTAAACTTGGTCGCACCCGTCACATCCGTCGCACCAATGAAATAAACGTTGTAGGTCAAATACGGAACATTCGTCACCGTGATGTTCGCACGCGCTCCACCATCATCCAGATAACCCTTCGTCAACGCACCATTCAACGAAGTCCCCGTCGCACCGGACGATCCGGACCGCCACGTGTTCTGTGATGACCACGTCACCGCCGCACCACTCGAAACCCCATTCGAATCATTCAACCCCTGCGGCGTATTCTGAATATTCCCGCTCGCATTGTTCCAATACAACCCTTGGATCGGAATCGCCCCGGCCGTCAGCGACGATCCGGTGTTGATGCTCCCGTTGGTTTCGTTAGACCCGAAATTGATGCTGATGGACTGCGAAAATGCAGGACTCACCAACGAAGCGAACAGAAAAGACAGTGCCTTGGGTTTCATACGGAGGGGGATTTCTCGCACTTCAGGTTTCAAACACTGGAACCGATCACCCGAATGCCAATCCCAAGATCAGCCGCAAGCATCGCCCCAACCTTCGTAACCTAAGTGACCCCCGAGAAATATCCGATCCACCCCGGTTGCCAAGGAAACAATTTCGTCACCTTGCCCCCCAAAGCCCCCCTCACCTCACCACCCGCGCCCCACCCCCACCAATCTGCTTCTCCACCTCCTTGCGCGTCACCATCGAGGTGTCCCCCGGCGTCGTGGACGCCAAAGCCCCGTGCGCCGCCCCATACTCCACCGCCTTCTGCGCATCGTTGAACTCAAGAAACCCGAACTGCAGACCCGACGCAAACGAATCACCCCCACCCACCCGGTCCATGATCTCCAAACCCGGATACTTCCGGCTCTCATGAAATTGACCGTCATGCCACAAAATCGCCGACCAATCATTCACCGTCGCCGAAATCACCCCGCGCAACGTCGTCGCCGCCACCTTGAAATTCGGAAACTCCTTCACCGCCGTCTCAATCATCGCCTTGAACGCATCCAACTCGATGTTCGAAATGTTATGATCCACCCCCTCCACCTCGAACCCGAGCGACGCCGTGAAATCCTCCTCATTCCCAATCATCACATCCACATACTTCGCAATCTCCCGATTCACCTCCTGCGCCTTCGCCAGCCCGCCGATCGACTTCCACAACGACGGCCGGTAATTCAAATCATACGAAACAACCGTCCCATATTTGTTGGCCGCCTTCACCGCCTCCACCGTCAGCGCCGCCGTCGTCTCCGAAAGCGCCGCATAAATCCCACCCGTGTGAAACCAACGCACACCCAATTTCCCGAAAATGTGATCCCAATCCACATCCCCAGGCTTCAACTGCGATGCCGCCGTATTACCACGATCCGGATTGCCCACCGCCCCGCGAATCCCAAATCCACGCTCCGTAAAATTCAATCCGTTCCTCACCGTCCGCCCGATCCCATCATCCTCACGCCACTGGATGAAATCCGTCGCCACCCCACCCTGCATGATGAAATCCTCCACCAAATGCCCAACCTCGTTGTCCACAAACGCCGTCACCACCGCCGTCTTGTAACCAAAGCACTTCCTCAACCCGCGCGACGTATTATACTCCCCGCCCCCCTCCCACACCGCAAACTGCCGCGCCGTCCGGATCCGACCCTCGCCGGGATCCAATCGCAACATGACCTCGCCGAGCGAAATCTGATCAAAGGCACATTCGGACTTGGGTTTGATAATAAGTGACATGGTAAAAAACAGTGTTGAACGTTGTTTGTTGATGAGGGTTCCAGTCCCCAACATGCGAGCATGCGCGAACGCGGCAGAATCTTGGAAAACAATCGCGCCCCCAGTCGAGCGCCGATCCATCCAAGACAACTCCGCCCCCAAAAACTGAACCACCCAAGTGTTGCGTGCAATAAAAACCTCCGCTCCATCCCACCTCAAATCCCAAAAACCCACCCCTCTCACCTCGCCAACTTCCGCGCAACGCCCCCAATGCGCTCCCCATAATCCGCCGCGAAATAATAAACCCCATCCGTCTCAGCCGCCGTCAGCCCACGCTCCGTCGGCCGCGCCGAACTGCGCAACGTCAGCATCAGATCACTGCTCACCCACGGATGCTGATACCAATACCGATGCCCCGTAATATCGAACCCGCGCTTCTCCTTCTCCATCGAACAATCAATCACCTGCAACCGCGGATGCCCCTCTAACATCCGGATCTCCTCCGGCTCCAACGCCCCGGCTTCCAACCCAAGACGCCGCCCCCCACCCATCAAACGCGATGACCACGTCAACGCCCCGTCCGCATCGGACTGATACACAATCACCCGCTCGCTCAACCCATGGATCGCTGGCAAACGCTCCATGAAATCCTTCTCCGGCACATCACTCGCCGCAAACACCGCGGACCCGATCCGATACCGACTCCTCGCCCCCTCCACATCATCCCCCGCAAGCTCAACCATGCCCCGCGAAAGCACCCGCGCACCCGCACTCCACGAAATCAAATGAATCCGCCGCGCCGAAGTCCCATCCGCCACTCGCCTCACCAACTCCGCCAGCCGACCCGCCGAGTGAATCCCCTGCGAAACATCAATCCCTAACACATACGCCACAATCTCCGGATGCGTCGGCCAATCAAATGCCACCGGCGTGATCTCCCGACCCGTGAAATGCGCCAACTCCGCCGCAAACGCACACGAATGGAAAAACTCCACCTTCGCCCCGTGAACATAAATCACCACATCCCGCGACCGCGTCCCCCTTGCAGACCGGTCAACCTCCTTCAACCAACGCTCCGGATCCTCCGCCACCTCGGCATATCTCCCATCCGAATACCCCATCAACCGCAACGGCAATGGCTCCGCTCGATCCGCCGATACCGATGCCTCCGCCACCTGCGACCAACCGGCCTTCTCATCTCCAATCGCGACCCCAGCCGTCCCATACGTCAGATCCCGATTCTCCCTCGACCCGAAATACCGCCCAGACCAATTCCGATTCGTCGCATAATGCACCGGCATCACCGTCGTCCGCCGATGCGCCGGCAAGCCCGCAAACGGATCAACCCCACCCTTCTGATAGATCTGCGGCGTCGGCATCAGCGACTGCGGCTTCGGCCCAACACTCCCGCACCCCGGCAAAAACACCACCGCCACCGAAGCCACCACCCCGCGCCCAACACATCGAATCCGTCTCATCCGGCACATCTTACCCCCAGTCAACAACCCCGGAACCCCAAAATCCATCACATTTTTCCACCCCCCCCGAATCCTATCAAACCAAAAATCCCCAAAGCACCACCCCAGCCCAAGCCGCCATCCCTGAAAAACCACAACCGAAAACCCAAACCTCTCGCGCCATTCTAATCTCTCGCGGTGTGTCTCTATCAAAAGATCCACACTCTCAAAGCAAAACCTACCCCGAATCCCATCACACCTTCAGCATCCCCATCGCCGCCGATTTCAACGCTTCAAGCTTCCCACGATCCGGCGCTGCACCCCTCGCCTGATCCGGCTTCCCTCCCCCCTTGCCACCCGCCATCGCCGCAAGATCACGCAAAAGATCACCAGCCTTAAGCCCATTTGTTAGAGCGTCCGCTCCACAATGCGTCGCAAGATGCAGCTTCTCCCCATCATCCACAATCAACAGCGCCGCACCGGCAAACCCCTTCTTCTTCAGTCCGTTTTGCAACTCCTGCAGCAGCGAAGCATCGGACTCAAAAGAAACAACAATCGAATCCCCCTTCGCAATCAGATCTGCTAGAGCCTCATCCGCAAGCGCAGCCGCTTGCGAGGATTGGATCTTCTTGATCCGCTTCTCCGCCTCGATCGCCGCTTCCTTCGTCTCATCAAGCGTCCGCAACGCATGGGAAAAAGTCGCGTTGATCTGCGAGATATCAGCACGCTCCACCAGCATCGCACCCATGATGTGCGGGAAATCATTCACCTCCACCGCCGCCTGACCCAGCGCAGCCAGCTTCTCATTCGCCGCCTGCAACTTCGCACGCGCCGCCTTCAACTCCTGATCCCATTTCTCGACCGACTCATTGAGATACGCCCAAGCCGCATCCCCACAAACCGCCTCAATACGCCGCACCCCGGAAGCGATCGCACTCTCGGACTTGATCTTGAAAAGCCCGATCTCACCCGTATTCCGCACGTGCGTACCACCACACAACTCCTGCGAATACCCATTCAACGCATGCGCCTCGCCGCCGATCTGCACCACGCGCACCAGATCCCCATACTTGTCGCCGAAAAACTGCATGATATCCGGCCTCCCCTTGATCGAAGCATGCGGAACCTCCTTCCAGCTCACGGAATCGGCCGCCTTGATCGCCGCATTCACCTTCTCCTCCATCGCCGCCAACTGCTCCGGCGTCACCGCCGCGCTGTTGAAATCGAAACGCAACCGGTTCTCATCCACCGAGGACCCCTGCTGCGCCGCATCCTTGGAAACCACCTCATGCAACGCCCAATGCAACAAATGCGTCGCACTATGATGCGCTTCAATCGGCCGCCGCCGCTTCTCATCCAACTTCAAAGTCACCTTGTCCCCCACCGACAAACCACACGATCCATCCACAATATGCGCCCGCGCCTTCCCAATCTGCTGCACCCCACTGACTCCAATCTCCGCTCCATTCACCACCAAAACCCCAGTATCTCCCGCCTGCCCACCCATCTCCGCATAAAACACCGTCCGGTCCGTAATCACAAAAAGCGCATCCTCCTGCGGATGAATCTCAAGGATAGTTGCTTCAACAACATCACTTTCGAATCCGGCAAACTCAGTAACAGCTTCCGTAGAAATATCGAGAGCGCGGACAACGGATGATTTTTGGGCAGCTCGGGCACGTTCCTGCTGCAACTTCATTTCGCGTTCAAACCCTAAGTCGTTTGACGTCCAACCGCGTTCGGACAAGACCAAATCAGTCAGATCTTTTGGGAAGCCAAAGGTATCGTATAACTCAAACACATATTCACCAGGCAGTTCTGTGGATTTAAAATCAGAGGCAAATACAGAACCCATGCGGCTTGCCTCATTCCAGTTTTCATGATGCTCCTGAATCATGAACTCAAGTCTCTTCAACCCCCGATCCAGCGTCTGATTAAAACTCGCCTCCTCCTGCTCCAGCGTCGCCCGCACCACTTCCTGCCGGTTCTTCAACTCCGGAAACACCCCACCCATCTCACCAACCAGCGTCTCCACCAGCGCCCCGAAAAACGGCTTCTCACCCGAGAACCCCAACTGACGCCCATACCGGACCGCACGCCGCAAAATCCGACGCAACACATAGTTCCGCCCGTTGTTCCCAGGCATGATCCCGTCCGCAATCGAGAAACTCAGCGTCCGCAAATGATCCGCAATCACCCGGAACGCGATCGCCGTCTTCATCTCCTCGCTGAACGCCGAACGATCCGCTCCCAGCGCCGGATAGATGTTAACATACGTCTTCCCGCTCAACTCCTCCAGCTTCCGGAAAATCGGCTGGAAAACATCCGTCGCATAGTTGCTCGGCTTGATCGAGAAATCCGTGAAACCCTTCGTGTTCTGGATGATCGAACACGCACGCTCGAAGCCCATCCCCGTATCCACATGCTTCGCAGGCAGCTCGCGGAAAGTGCCATCCGCCTCAGCGTTGTATTGAATGAAAACCAGATTCCAGATCTCGATGCAAAGATCCGAATCATTGTTGACCAGATTCCGCCCGGTCACCGGATTGCCTTCGGGTGTTAGATCGACATGCAGCTCGGAACAAGGACCGCACGGACCCGTCTCACCCATCATCCAGAAGTTGTCCTTCACGTTTCCATGAACGATCTGGACCTCCGGATCGCATCCCGCACCACGGAAAAGCTCCGACCAGATATCATAAGCCTCCTGATCGAAATTCCCCGGATCCCCCTCCTTCGGCGCGTAAACCGACGCATAAAGCCGGTGCGCCGGCAAACCCCACCGACCCACCACCAACTCCCAAGCCCACTGGATCGCTTCCTTCTTGAAATAATTCCCGAACGACCAGTTTCCTAACATTTCAAAGAACGTGTGGTGATACGTGTCATACCCGACATCCTCAAGATCGTTGTGCTTTCCACCCGCACGAATGCACTTCTGCGTATCGGCCGCCCGCGGCGGATCGTAAGGAGCCTTCTCGACACCCAGGAAATACGGCACGAATGGATTCATCCCCGCGTTCGTGAACAGCAACCCGGGCGACTGCGGCAGCAGCGATGCGGATGGCACGATGGTGTGCTGTTTCTCGGCGAAGAAATCGAGGAAGCTCTGGCGGATCTCGGCGGATGTCATGTTCGGAAGGGCGGATGGGCGGCTCGAAAAGCGCGCGGGCGGGGAAGTTGGGAAAATCCGGTTGGCGAGTAAAGCCCCGGCTTGGCGAGGTTTTGGAAGTGCATCCCGCAGCCCGCCACCCGTATCAATCGCCCCGCATGCTTCAGAACCCATCCCTCTCCCCCACCCAGCCATGGCGCATGCATCTGGCGCTCCTCCTCATTTCTGTCGCCATCACCCTCGTCGGAGTCCTCCGACTCGGCTGGGACGCCGGCATGGTGATCCTCATCTATTGGATGGAAAACCTCATCATCGGCTTCTGGCAGCTGATCAAAATCATCAGCGCCCGCTCCGACCTCCCCTGGAAATTCCGCATCCTCGGCAAAACTTTCATGTCCGGATTCTTCACCCTCCACTTCGGCGGCTTCTGCGGTGCCCACGGGCTCTTCATCCTCGTCTTCATCACCACCCGCCAAGGCGAAGGCGACCTCGCCGCAAAAGTCATGAAGGAAGCCATGGACCCCTTCGGCCCATGGGTCTTTCTCACCCTGCTCTGGGGCGTCCTCAAATCCGTGGTCACACTCCTCCCCACCGCCGCATGGCTCTCCCTCACCGGCATTTTCCTCACCCGCGGCATGGAAACCTGGCGCAACTTCTTCGCCAACGGCGAATGGAAATCCAAAACCTCCAAAGACCTCATGACCGAGCCCTACAAACACATCGTCGTCGTCCACGTCGCCATCATCCTCTGCGGCGCACTCGTCATGGCCCTCGGCTCCACACTCCCCCTCCTCGTCGGCATCGTGGTCGGAAAACTCGCGCTCGACCTCCGCGACCTGCGCCGTCAGGCCCTCAAAGCCTGACCCCCACCTCAAGGAGCATCCGCCTCCGGCGCAGGCGCAGCCTCCCCCACCACCGCAGGTGCCGCAGCCTTCGGACTGATCAACATCTTGAACTGCTCACCCCACTCCCTCGCCCGCGCGTGCGTCACATTCTTCTCAATGTGCTGCAACATCCTCAACGCCGCCGCCCGCTGATCCCCCGCCCGGAAAAGATCCAACTCCATCTGCCACTGCAACTCGGGCAACGTATCCGCCAAAAATTTCTCATACTCCGGAGACCGAACCGCATCCCGCATCCCGATCCGCCCCCCATCATCCCGATCCTCCATCCGCTGCCGGATCAATCCCTCCTGCTGGATCCGCTTCAACCACGTCGCCCGCAACGCATCCGTCCGATCCGACTTCCGGTTCGGCGGCAGCAAAATCTTGTCATAAACCTGCGCCAACTGCAGCGGTGCCGTCGGCCAATCCTCCACCTCGATCCCGCTGATCTCATACGCCCTCGCGAAAATCGTCTCCGTCACCGACTGCCGCAACAACCCCTGCTGCCCGCGCAACGCCTCCGCCTGATCGAAAATCCCATCCACAATCTGCCCCGCCTCCGGTGCCAACGCCGCCACATCGCTCTTCTCCGAAGCCGCCTGCAACGTCAAAACCAACCACCTCAACTGATACCGCATCGCCAACCGCAACCCCGCGTCCGACAACCGGTCCGCCTCACGCCGCTTCCACTCCCGGAAATCCGACGCCTTCCTCTGCTGATCCTCGAAGTCCACCTTCTCCACACACTTCAGATACAAATCCATCGCCGCATCATTGCTCGACATCGCCTGCCGATACGCCGCGATCGCCGTGCGAAAACGCGCATCCACCCGCTCGTTCGCCGCATCCCGCAGCTTCTCAAGATTCTCTAACAAAGCCTCCCGATCCGCATCCGATAGCGGCTCCGCATTCAAAGTCTGAACACACATCGGCAGGGAAACGGCAATCAACAACCAGCGCATGTTCCGTTTCTGGCACTTCCCGAACCGTCCGCCAAGAAAGAACCCGCGCCTCCAAAAGTCCCTCACCACCCAAACCCACCCAAACCCACCCACCCATCACACACCCCTCAACGCCTCCACCATCTCCTCCACACTCGACCGAAGCACCAAACCTCCCGCCGTCACCGCCACCCTCCTCCACCCGACCATCTCCCTCCCCTCCAAATCACCCGCACAACCCCCAATCACCACCGCCTTCCCAGCCCTCGTCGCCACCTCCGCCAACGCCTCGCAAGACGCCTCCCCACGCTCACCCACCACCACCACCCCGTCACACCACGCCATCATCTTTTCCAACGCCTGCTCCCGCTGCCGCACCGATGGCGACACCGTGTCCAGAAACGTCACCCGCGCATCCCGATACCTCAGCCGCAACTGCTGCACCAACCACGAAACCCGCCTCGGCGACAACCTCGTATGGCACACCGCCCCGAAGTGAGGTGAAAAAACCAACCGAGCGGTATCCGTTGTGTCCTCGATCACTTTCGTCCCCGCGTTCCCACCACACAAGGTCCTCACCTGCCCATCCTCATGCGGCCCGATCACCAACCGCTGCGCCCCCTCCATCCCCAACAATCCCAACGCCACCTGCGCCCTCCGCACCTGCGCCGACGTCAAATCCAAAACCCGGTGCCCCGCCTGCTCCCACTCCTTCCGCAACCTCGCCACCACCCCGTCATACGGAATCACAATCCGCTGGAACTGAAAAAAATCCGCCTCCTCAACCCCTTCCACCACCCCCAACTCCCGCAACCTCCCACTCACCCCTTCATCCTTCATGAACCTCCCGACCACCCCCACCCGCTCACCCCCCGCCACCCTCACCAACTCCCCAAACGCATCCTCCGCCTCACCATCCATCCCACACACCCCCGCAACCCGGAC
>SYAP01000357.1 GCA_005787565.1 Verrucomicrobiaceae bacterium
CCTCAAGCACTGGCGGCGCTGGATCTTTGTCCTGATCATCCTATTCCTTCTAACACCCTTCTTCTTCATCCGCCACGCGGTGAATGAAATCACCACCCCGCCCCGCCGCCCGCTCCAGTCCTATCACCAAGCCATCCTTGACGATCCCTCGAAGTTCGCGATCAAAATCGAGAAATTCACCACCAGCGACGGCACCCCCGTCATCATCTGCACGCCTAACAATACCGTCCAACCCAACTCACGCGGCGCAATCCTCCGCAACCAACTCCTCGCCGAAGGCCGCCTCCTCACCCAACCTCGCGAAATCATCGGCACCCTCGTCCTCGTCCACGGCCGCCGCGGTCGCAAAGAGGACTTCCTCCCCATGGCCGAACGCTTCTGCGCCATCGGCTTCATTTGCGTCATCCCCGATCTCCCCGCACACGGCGACCACCCGGAAAAACTCGCCACCTACGGCATCCGCGAAGCCTCCCTCCCCGCAAAAATCCTCCGCGAAGCCGCCATCGCACACCGCTTCAGCCCAACACCCGCCGGCATCCTCGGCATGTCCATGGGCGGATCCGTCGCCATCCACTCCATGGCCGAACCCTCCGCCCCATGGTCCGCCATGGTCATCCTCCAAAGCTTCGACCGCTTCTCTCCCATCATCGCCGCACAATGCGATCTCCAACTCGGCAACACCTGCGGCCCCATGATCTTCCGCTCCATCGCATCCGGATTTCAATCACGCACCGGCCTTCCGATCGGTTCCATCCACCCGGCCAAAATCCTCTCTTCATCTAACATCCCCACCCTCATCGCCCACGGCACCGCCGACCGGACCATCCCTATCACTTCCGGAAAACACCTCTTCCATTCCCTGCCCGCAACCACCCCGAAACGCTGGATCGAAGTCCCCGCCGCCACCCACGAAAACATCCTGATCACCGACTACCCGCTCTTCGCCGCCATCGGCGGCTGGTTCCTCGACCACGTCCCTATTTCTTCCACGCCAGCAGCAGTACCACCAGCGCCACCGGCAAATACAACAGAGTGAAAAAGAACAGCCGCCGCGCGGAAGAACGATCCCCCTCCACCGAGAACTTGACCGCCAGCGCCGTCATCAGCAACGCCAACAAAGGCCCGCCAATCGTCCACACCAGATTCGCAAATCCCTGCCACGCCGGAATCAGCGAGAAACCCGCCAGCATCAGCGCAAACATCCCGGACAACAGCCCGCTCTTCTTTCCACTCACATCTCCATTCGACCACATCTTGTATCCCGCCGATTCATACTCCTCGCGGCACAGCCAGTTGATCGCGATGAAATGCGGAAGCTGCCAGAAAAACAACAACCCGAAAAGAAACCACGCCTGCCACCCCAATCCCCCACCCGCACCCACCCACCCGATCATCGGCGGAATCGCCCCGGGAATCGCCCCCACCAGCGTGTTCGTCGAACTGAAACGCTTCAGCGGCGTGTAAATGAAAACATAGACCGCCACCGTCGCCGCTGTTAGATAAGCAGCAAGATGTCCAACATTCACCGCAAGATGAATGATCCCCAACGCGGAAAGCACCCACCCGATCCCGAACGCAACCAAAGGATCCATCCGCCGCGACGGCAAAGGCCGGTTCGCCGTCCGCCGCATCCGCGCATCCAGATCAACCTCCATCAACTGGTTGAACGCCGCCGACCCGAACGCCGCCGCCGCCGTCCCGATGATCAGATGCAGCAACCTCATCCACTCCATCGACTGCCCCTTCGATGCCAGCAAATACCCGAAAAACGCCGTAATCAGCACGAAAAAGTTCAGCCGAACCTTCATCAGCACCGCCAAATCCGAACGCAAGCCCGGCACCGCCTCAGGGGCAGCCACCTCCGCAACCGGTGCCAAATCGGTTTTCTCCTCGCTCACTTCGCTGCCTCCTTGATCATCCGCGCCGCAATCTCCTTCAACTCCTCACACGGAATCGTGAAATTCTCACACCGATTCACCCGCGCGATGTTCATCCCCAGACAGCGCCCGTCCAAATCCAACAGCGGACCACCGATGTTGCGCCTGCTCCCTAACATGATGTCATGCTGGAGAACCCGCGGAAAACCACTACGCCGAGCGGAATACTCACCGCTCATCTGATCATTGCGCGTCACCTCCTCCTCGACCATCTGCGAGCGGGCCATCAGCTTCACATCAAAGGCCATCTCCTTCTTCGCTCGGCTCACAATCACTTTCACGATCACCCCTGGCTTCTTCCCTTTCAGCGCTTCGGCCATCTCCTCGATCTTGGAAATCGCCTTCCCATCCACACTGATCACCAGATCTCCCTTCTTCAACCCGGCCTCCTCCGCACCACTCTTCTCGACCACTTCCTTGATCTCTAACTGCTTGCCCTTGGTCTCAAGTTGCAACCCGATCGCCGCCCCTCCCGCAATCGGAATCTCCCTTGGCTTCGCGCTGATGATCCCCGCAAGCAACCGACGCTTCGTCCGCGTCGTCGCCCCATTCGCCACCACCCACGTCCCCTGCTCCACCGCGCTGGTCGGTGCATAAACCACCGGAATCAAGCCTGCTGCGGGAACTTTCAACAACGCCACATCCCAATCCTCATCCGTCCCCAGAATCTCCACCTCCTTGTACTGCGTGCCATCCACGGTGACTCCCAGCTTCTTCACCTCCTTCAGCTCGCTGGCCTTTGTTAGAATATGCCCCTCCGGCGAAACAACCACACCATACTGGATCTCCCGCCGACCATCGAGAATCACCGCGCTGGACGTCTGCAACACCTGCCGCTGCGGCTCAAACGCCGCAACCACCCCGTTGCCCGTCGTGCGATAGTTGGACTCCAGACTCTGGAAGGCCGCCGTATTCAGCGCACTTCCTAACAGAATGCTTGTAAGAATGAGTTTAGCGTTCACCGAGTTTCAGATTGATCGTTTCCTTCTTGCCATCACGCAACAGTTCCAGCGCGAGCTTGTCACCCGCTGCCATCTCCTTGAGCAAATCCTGCATCTGCTCCCGGGTCTTCAAATCCACATCATTCATCTTAAGAATCACATCCCCCTCCTTGATCCCGGCCTCCTCCGCCGGACTCTCCCGCCCGACCTTCGTCACCTTCAATCCCCCCTCATCACGAGCCTCCGTCGCAAGCCCCAGAAACCCGTTCCCCTTCACCGGCTTCTGTGCAAAAGGACCCTCCCCGATGAACTCCGACTTCATCATCCCGTCCCAGTTCTCGACATAAACCTTCATCGGAACATGCATGTTCACCTGCAACTGCGCTCCCACCCGCGAGTGAATCCCGATCAGCCGCCCCTCCAGATCAAACAACGGCCCGCCCGAATCACCACCAATCAGCGTGCAGTCGGATTGAAACGTCGCATTCGCAATCCGCACCAATCGCCCCAACCTCACAACCGACCCCCGCTCCTTGTCAAATCCCCCGGAATGCCCTAGCGAAAAAACCCAGTCACCCAGCTTGGTCGACTCCGCCCGATCAATCTCCACGAACGGAAACGGCCCCTTCTCCAAAATCTTCACCATCGCCGCATCCGTGTCCGCCACCAACCCCAGCGACTCCGCCTTCAGCTTCTTCCCGTCCTCCATGATCACCGTCAACTCCTTGCCAACCCCCGTGCTCACGTGCGCGGCTGTTAGAACCAACCCATCCTCCGAAACAATCACCCCGCTGCCGGATCCCTCACCCAGGTCAATGCAAACCGTCGCCGCACGCGCCTTCGGCAACACCGAAGTCAGCGACTTCTGGATCACCTCCAGATCCTTCCTGTCCTCAGGCGCCTTCTTGTCATTCACATAAGGTCGCGCGGACGCGGTGGAAATCCACCCGAACAACAACACCATCGGCAGGGCAAAAGTCAGCTTCATCGGTATCAATAGCGTCACCCTAGCCGGGTCCTGTTCCCGCTGCAACCCCCTCCTTCGCACAAAACCACACCAATCCACCCCACCTTCCATTCAACCCCTTCCGGAGTTGCACACCTAGAGAATCAACCTTAAAAACATCCATGCGACTCTCCTGCACCCTCGCCTTGCTGATACCCCTGCTCCCCACCAAAGGAGCTGCCCAAGCCGTGATCAGCGAGTTCATGGCCGATAACTCAACCACCATCGCCGACAACTTCGGAAACTTCCCCGACTGGATCGAAATCCACAACCCCTCCTCCCAACCCATCGACCTCACCGATTGGTCCCTCACCGACAACGCCGCCGACCTCACCAAATGGCGCTTCCCCACCATCACCCTCGCCCCCGGCGAATTCCGCGTCGTCTGGGCATCCAACCTCAACCTCAGAGACCCGGCAGCCCCCCTCCACACCAACTTCGCCCTATCCAAAGGCGGTGAATACCTCGCACTCGTCCGCCCGGACGGCACCACCATCGAACACCAATTCGCACCCGCCTTTCCACCCCAGGAAACCGACGGCTCCTGGGGCCTCCGCTTCGACTCCACCGTCCACGTCGCCACCGGCGCAACCTTCTCCTACCGCGTCCCCTCCAGCATCAGCAACCCAGGCCTCAACTGGGCATCCCCCGCCTTCAATTCTAGCAGTTGGACCACCGGCCCAAGCGGCTTCGGCTTCGGCCTCACCGTCCCCGGCATCACCGTCCGCCACGTCTTCAAAAACGGCGGCATCGGCGGCCTAACCGACGCCGCGAACCTCGTCCTCCTCCCCGATAGCGACCCACAGGTCTCATCCTCAGCCACCGTCGTCCTCCCCACCGTCAACATCCTCGGCGAAGGCGGCGATGGCAGATACGGAAACAACACCCCGCCCCCCGCAGGCATCGGCGACCAATATGCCATCCGCGGCACCGGCTTCGTCCAAATCATCACCCCCGGAAATTACACCTTCGGCCTCAATTCCGACGACGGCGGCCGCATCCGCATCAACGGCAACAACGTCATGGTCGACGACTCCTTCCACGGCGCGCAAGACCACTTCGGCACCATCAGCCTCTCCGCCGGTTGGCACGAATTCGAAATCATCATGTTCGAAGGCGGCGGTGGCGACTGCGTGGAATTCTTCGCCGCACCCGGCATCCGCACCTCCTTCGATGCGACAGCCTTCCGCCTCGTCGGCGACGTCGCCAACGGCGGCCTCGCAGCAGCCACCTTCCCGAACGGCACCGGCAGCATCATCGCCACCAACATCCAAACCGCCATGAGCGGCAGAACCAGCGCCTACTTCCGCACCACCCCCACCGGCTCCCCAGGCGCTGCCACCTCCCTCTCGCTCGTCATGCGCGCCAACGATGGCTTCGCCGCATTCCTCAACGGCACCGAAATCGCCCGCGACAACACACCGCAAACCCTCGCCTGGAACTCCGCCGCCGTCACCCCGCTCTCCACCGAAGCCAGCCTCCAGAAACGCGGCTTCAACGTCACCTCCGCACTCCCCTCCCTCTCCGCCCCCTCCCCCCTCCTCGCCATCCAGGGCATGCGCACCTCCACCAGCGACACCGGATTCCTCATCATCCCCGAACTCATCAGCGGCAGCATCGCCAACGATCCCGGTCCCGCCCTCTACGCCGGAAATCTCGCCACCCCCGGCTGGATCAACGGCCCCATCAGCTCCCTCGGCCCCGTCGCCGAAGTCTCCTTCTCCACCCAACGCGGCATCTTCACCTCCCCCGTCTCCCTCACTCTCACCACCACCACACCCGGTGCCAATATCCGATACACCACCAACGGATCCACCCCAAGCTCCACCAACGGAACCCTCTACACCACCCCTCTCAACATCTCCTCCACCACCGTCATCCGCGCCGTCGCCTACAAGCCAGATTTCGATAACTCACCCGTCTCCACCCACACCTACCTCTTCCCCAACGACGTCATCACCCAAAGCTCTAACGGAAGCGCCCCTCCTGGCTGGCCATCCACAAGCGGCACCTCCCAAGTCCTCGACTACGGAATGGATCCGGAAATCGTCAATCACGCCAACCCACAAATCGGCGGCCAAACCCAAGTCAAAAACGCACTCCTCTCCCTCCCCAGCGTCATCATCACCACCGACCTCCCGAACCTCTTCAACATCGGCGGCTCACGCGGCATCTACGCCAACCCCTACGACCGCGGCATCTCAGCCGAACGCCCGGCCTCCCTCGAATGGATCAATCCCCCAACACCCGAAAACACCAACGGCACCAGCGAATTCCAAATCAACGCCGGACTCCGCATCCGCGGCGGATTCTCCCGCTCCACCGATAACCCAAAACACGCCCTCCGCTTCCTCTTCCGCAGCGAATACGGCGCGGCAAAACTCAACTACCCCCTCTTCGGCGATCAAGGCGCTTCCGTCTTCGATAAAATCGACTTCCGAACCTCGCAAAACTACTCCTGGTCCTTCCAAAACGACGACCAAAACACCTTCCTCCGCGAGGAATCCTCCCGCCAGGCCTTCCTCGACATGGGCCAACCCGGCTCTCACGTCCGCTACGTCCACCTCTATCTCAACGGCCAATACTGGGGCCTCTTCAACCTCGACGAACGCACCGAAGCCGACTTCGCCGCCACCTACTACGGCGGAACCAAGGAAGAATACGACGTCGTCAAAGCCGAGCAAGACTCCAACTACACCACCCAGGCCGTCGAAGGAAACGCAGACGCCTGGAACGCCCTCTGGAACCTCGCCAAAACCCATCGCGCCAACCCCACCAACCAAAACTACTTCCGCATGCAAGGCCTCGCCGCCGATGGCGTCAACCCCACCGCAGACCCAGTCCTCCTCGATGCCGACAACCTCATCGACTACCTCATGACCACCTTCTGGACCGGAAACTTCGACGGTGCGACCTCAGCCTTCCTCGGCAACGACCGCGCCAACAACTGGTCCGCATCCCGCCGCCGCGACAACAACCCCGGCCAAGGCTTCCGCTTCTACGTCCACGACTTCGAACATTCCCTCTTCAACGTCAACGAAGACCGCACCGGACCCTTCCCCAGCGCCAACGAATCCAACATCTCCTACGCCAATCCCATGTTCCTCCACCAGGACCTCATCGGAAACGCCGAATACCGCATGCGCTGGGCCGACCGCGCACACCGCCACCTCTTCAACAACGGCGCCCTCACCACCCAGGCATGGCTCGATCGCGTCAACAACTTCGCCGCCATCGTCGACGCCTCCATCATCGCCGAAAGCGCTCGCTGGGGCGACGCCAAAAACCCCATCCCCAAAACCCGGCTCACCTGGCAAAACGCCCGCAACAACCTCCTCAACTACCTCCCCCAACGCGGCTCCGTCGTCCTCAACCAACTCCGCAACGACGGCCTTTACCCATCCATCGACGCCCCGGTCCCAACCCCTAACAGCGGCGCGGTCGCAGTCAACACACCCCTCGACATCACCGGCCCTCCCGGCGCGGAAATCTACTACATGCCCGATGGCTCGGACCCACGCGCCATCGGCGGTGCCCTCCGCCCCGGCGCTCAACTCTACATCCCCTCCACCACCACCGAGGAACTCGTCCCCTGGTCCGCAACCGGCTGGCGCTACCTCTCACCCGCCACCGACCTCGGCACCACATGGAGGACCACCTCCTTCGTCGACACCTCATGGCCCACCGGCACCGCCGAAATCGGCTACGGCGATGGCGATGAATCCACCGCAATCCCCACACCGCCCAATCCCAAACCATCCGCCGT
The DNA here is from genome assembly GCA_005787565.1 of Verrucomicrobiaceae bacterium. GTDB lineage: Bacteria > Verrucomicrobiota > Verrucomicrobiia > Verrucomicrobiales > Akkermansiaceae > Luteolibacter. Next base: position 7,651 of record SYAP01000357.1, read on the forward strand.
CTACTTCCGCAAATCCTTCACCATCTCCAACCTCTCGGAAATCACCTCCCTCAACCTCTCAGTGGAATACGACGACTCCTTCGCCGTCTACATCAACGGCACCCGCGTCGCTGGAAACCTCCCCACCAATCCCGCACCGGACCTCTTCTTCGGAAGCGCCATCGAGGACACCATCGAAAACTTCACCCTCGATACCACCACCCTCATCACAGGCAACAACGTCGTCGCCGTCGAAGTCCACCAGTCGAACAACACCAGCAGCGACCTCAGCATGAACCTCTCGCTCACCGCCAACCGCCAAAACAGCTCAACCGCACTCGTTCTCGACCAACCCGGCATCACCACCCTCCGCCTCCGCGCCAAAAACGGCGCCACCTGGAGCGCCCTCCAGGAATCCGTCTATCAGGTTTCCCTCATCCAGCCATCCCCGGCAAATCTCATCGTCTCCGAACTCTCCTACAACCCTCCCGCCCCCCACGACCTCGCCGAATTCATCGAACTCTGGAACGCCGACCCGGTCTCCGCCCTCGACCTCTCCGGCGCACGCTTCACCAACGGCATCGACTACTCCTTCCCGGATGGCACCACCCTTGCGCCTAACAGCCGCATCCTCCTTGTTAGAAACCCCGCCGCCTTCGAAACCCTCTACGGCACCTCCATCCCCATCGCCGGAGTCTTCGAAAACAACACCGCCCTTTCTAACACCGGCGAACGCATCCGCATCGAAACATCAACCGGCATCACCCTCGTCGACTTCACCTACGGCACCTCCTTCCCCTGGCAACCCTCCGCCTCCGGCCTCGGCCGCTCCATCGTCCTCACCAATCCCGCCAACCCCAACTCGCCGGACTCATGGCGCCCCAGCGCCACAGACTTCGGAAACCCATCCACATCCGACTCCATCCCCCTCCAACCCGGCCAAGACCTTCTCCTCTACGCACTCGACGGCATCCAACCCACCTTCGATCCCGCCACCGGAATCTTCTCCATCGACCGCCGCCTCGGCACCGACGACGTCACCCTCATCGCCGAGTGGTCCGACAACCTCACCACCTGGACCCAAACCGGCATCACCAAAATCTCCGAAACCGCCACCACCCCCAACCGCTCCACCCTCCGCTACTCCCTCACCCCCCTCCCTCCCTCCCAAGCCTTCCTCCGCGTCCGCATCACCACCCCCTGATTCAGGGCACATACCCCGGTCCCGGCACCCTCAGCCGGACAAACCCTCGCGGCCCTCCACCCTCGGGAAAAGTAACAACTACCTTCCCTTCACCGTTCAAATCGCGATGCGGCTGCCTCACCAAAATCTCCCAGTCCCTCATATCAGCAGACCACTCGATCTCCCAATAAACAAGATCGCGAGCCGCTTCTGAAAGCGGAAATGAAACTCCCTCAGGAATTCCATCCTCCCGCAACTTGATCGTCGCAGGAGGAAGGCTTCCTCCATTAAAAGCATCGGTATTGAAAAGAAACTCCAATAGATTCGACGCCCCATCTCCATCCGCATCTGCCACAGGAGAAAAAAGGGACGAATTCGCATCCGAAGGTGCCGAAGTAACAATAAAATCGCCGTATTCCACTATCCCGGTGCTCAGCACCACCTGATCAATCGCACCACTGAACCGCCCATCTGGTCCTCCAGATCCATTGATCGCCGCTGCCACTGTGAAATCATCCGCTGGCCGAACCCAGGACCCTGTCGACCCCATTTCCTCACCATCAACATACAACCGCGTCACACCTGAACTCCTTGCCAGCTTCACCTCCTGCCACACACCCGCAACGGCGGATCCCGCCGCTCCGACAATAAGATCGCCACCTCCATTCAAATGAAATCTCCACGAACCGAATGTCTGATAGATAAAAGACGAGCCCGAGCCATAACGACCCAAAGCGACCGCAATCTGATAGCCCGATAAATTGCCAAGCTTTGCCCTGAAACTCAGCTCGAATTCACTGTAGTCGACATTCGCCAGTAATCCCGCGCCCTGTGACGAAAGATGGGACTGCCCTTCAAATTGAACCGCCAGCCCACCTCCCTCACCCTCCGTGTAACTAGCATTCCCCACCACCCCGAGTTCCCCATCCCCACCACGCATCTGACTTCCTCCAACCACCGCTGCCCCCAATTCGCCCCCCGCATCATCCTCCCCCATTCGCCACTCATATCGGTTCCATGATGTCTCCTTCGGCTCGATGGACCGGAACGCATCGATTCCAACCTCCTTAGCCCCCCCGGAATTCACCACCCGGACCACCAACGCCGCATCCTGAGGCTGAAACAATCCCAACCGGATCTCCTCCACGCCCTCCTCCTCGGACTCCAAACTCAGTCCATCCAACACCTTCTTGCCATTCACAAAAACATCCACCTCGCCACCACCCGGCCCGCTCACCAGAATCAAACGAACCATCCGCTCCGTGAACTGCTCCGTAAGCCGGAACTCCACAAAATCCCCATCCGCTCCGAAATCCACTTCACGATAAGCCCCTCCACTCACCGCCACCCCCAAATCGCCTACCGGTGTCACCAAACGATGCGTCACCCCCGGAGACACGACCGAAGGAGTGATCGCTTCCGCCTCGATCGCGCCATCGATTCCTCCCGGTCCCCCAACCTTCAAAGCATCAGACTGAGCCTGCAAGCCCGCCAAAGGCGTGATCGGAATCGCAGACTTCTCCGGCATCCCCGGCCGGTTCGATGTCGCCCCCGGAATGGCATACCAAAACGTCGCACAGGAATACATCAGCAGATCCCAGGCGTTCCTCTGGTCAACCCCCGGTGATGCCTCCATGTCGAACACCAAACGGCTCCGGAATGGAATCGCGTCGAGCATCCGTGTCCGCGTGCTCACATTAAAACCCCGTGGAGAATTCACCGCCGTCGATCCCACCTGACAGTTCCCCTCAAACGGTGTCGCAAACTCGTCATTCTTCGTCGGAACCACTCCTCCCGCCCAACCATAATAGTCTTCGGTCCCCGTCCCGAAATGGGAGGGAAACTTCGCCACATCATATTCTTCATCCACATAAATCTTCTCATCACCCTCACCCCACCAACCATCCGTTAGATTGAGCACCGTCCAAGAATCTCCGACCAGCACACCCTTTCCCTGCACCTCCACGAAGTTCCAATCATGAAACGGAGTCCCTGGAGATATGTCATCCGGTCTCCACCGCGCATGAAAATGCATCGACCGCTCGTCCCACTCCCAGCCACTGGTTTTCACACGCAGCGTAACCATCGTTGCATGGCTCCCGGTGTTGATGATCCGGAGCACTCCTGTTGACTCATATGGCATCCGCCAACGACAAATCATTCGCCCGTCCTCAATCGTTGTCGTTCTCGCCAAGGTCCTGAACGCGTTGATCCTTGCCGGACTACTGAAAAAATCCCCCACCGGACACCAGACGCTCTCATTCCCATCAAACTTCCCGACGATCACCAGCGACCTCAACAGCGCAGGATTCGCCTCAACGGCATCCTCATCCAGATCCACCTCCAGCTCGCTCACCACCGCCGGCCCCTCAGGCAGCCCGAGCACAAGCTCTCCTCCCGCCGGAATGGACAGAGTCTGCACTCCCACATCTCCAGCAGCAGATCCCGGCTCAAGCAACTCATCCGCCGTCGCCCCCAATGCCGGAGATGCAAGATCCGCTGCGGTGAAGGTCCGCACCTCGGTCCCCTCCGGATAGGCCCGGTAGTTGATGATGTTGTAAAACGGCTGGCTTGTTAAGGTGACCTTGCACGACTGACCGAACGGAATCGGCAAATGCATCACCCCGGCCCGCGCGGTGAAGTTGGCGAATGGCTCGGGCAGAGCAAACGAATTCTGTGGCACCGGCTTGCTGCCATACTCGCCCGTATCCCAGTCCAAACGGCTGAGCAATTCGATCAGGTTCTCGTCAATCACCGGAGTCGTTGACCCATCCAGATAAATGCGAACCCTCGGACCGGTCCGGTTGCCGAAAGACTGATAGAAAAACGGCGTCCAATATCTGGTCAAGGCCCCTGGCCCGTCATGCTCCATCACCACCCACTCCTGCTGCCCGTTGATCACCTCGGTGCGGATGAACCCGCCGCCATCACCATCCGCAAACCATCCGGAAGTCCCCTGATCCGCCTGATCCCGCACTACCGATCCGCGATTATAAGTGCTCGCCTGAAGACACTCGTGCTCGATCAGCGGAAACTTCGCCAAACCGTCCAGCCCCACCATCTCGCCTAACAAAGACTCGAAGGTCACATCAAATTCCCCGCTCGGTGGCGGCGGTGGCGGCTCCGCATCAATGCCCGACAATCTCACCCGATCAATCAACCCGATGAACCGCCCGTCAGGCCCACCACTCCCGTTTAGGGCACTGCCAACCGTGAAATCATCCGACAACGTCGCGGGAAACCCGGTGGTTGTCCCGACCAAACTGCCATTCACAATCAGCGACACAACCCCGTCCTCCCGCCTCAAAACGACACTCTGCCACTCATTCAGAATCGCGCTTCCGGGCGCTCCGGAGATCCGGTCACCCTGTCCGTTGACATGAAAATTCCACGAAGTCCCACTCACATAAACAAATGCCGCTCCGGAGCCATACCGCCCCAAACACATCGGCACATGAAAAGCATTCACCGCCGTCGGCTTGACCCGAAAACTCAACTCGAAATTCGCCAGATCCATTCCCCCATAAAACCCCTCACCAGCAGCCGTGAAATAACCGGAACCATCCAGCATCACACACAGTCCGCCCAAATCAGCTGCAACATCGCTGCTGTAAGTCACACCATCCCCAAACCGATTCAGATTCTTCGAAGAAACCGAATCCACAGTCTCCACTCCAACCGCTGAGCCCGCAACAGCACCAGGATCACTCTCACCCAATGGCCATAGCGACTCCGCACTACCAGCAACCGACAGCAGAAGGAAATGAAAAATCGCCAGATATCTTCTAAGACCCAACATGCCGGATTTGAAAAACGAATTCATGAACACAACGAAAATGAAAAAAAGGGGACGGCACACCTGATGCCGCCCCCAAGAATGATTACTCAAGCCCTGCGCCGCCGCAACACCATCCCAAGCCCAGCCAGGCCAAGCAATGCCGAAGATGGCTCGGGAATCGCGCCGATCACCACATTGTCAACCTGGCCGATGAAACGCCCTTCCGACTCGAAGGTGCCCGGGTTCTTGGTATGCGCCCCGATCGAAAAGGTATCACCAAGCCCTCCAGTGCTGGTAAAGCTGCCGCTGCTCCCAACGGAAACATCATCGACAAACAGCGAAATCACTCCGGAATTCCGAACCACCTTCAGATTTTGCCAGTTGTTGAACGTGACGGTTCCCCCGGAAATCAGGTCGCCCACCCCGTTGCTGTGCAGCCTCCAAGTGCCACCATCTCCCACATGATAGAGAAAGAGCGCTCCCGCACCGTTATGGCCCAGGCTCATCGCGATGTTGAAACCGGAAACTCCAGTCGCCCTCACATCTGCCGAGAACTCGAAGTCCGCGAGATCCAGACCGGAAAAAAAACCAAGCCCGGTCGCCGCATAATGCTGACTCCCGCTGAAGGACCCCGCAAGGGTGCTTCCACCTAAAGGAACGGTGCTCGTATAGGTGCCGCCGGAACCCACAAGGTTCAGGTTGTCACCACCACCACCGGAATCCACGGTGGTGGAACTCAGGGCGGAACCGTTGGATGCACCCGAATCATCTTCTCCGAGTCGATAGATGAGCGCCGCATTCGCAACACTGGAACTGGCCATCGCCAGCAGGATCGGTTTCAGTAGGCAGTTTGATTTCATTTTATTCTGTTAGTGGGGATTGGGATGGAAAGATCAAGGAGAAGTCAAATTGGCGCGACCTTGGAGAAAGCCCTTCGGATTGACGCTAGTGGCATCCGCAAGGCGGAAAGTGCGGTAAGTGTAACCTTCCGAAGCCAAAGGCAGCCCGGCGCTGATCGCTGGCACCACTTCAACAAGCTCCGCCAAATGCTCGATCAAATCGAGGGACCCGCGGACTTCATACTGGATTCCATCCCTCTGCCCAACAAACGGACCGCTGCCCGTCAACTCGGTGCCATCCCGCAACGCGAGAGTCAGTGTGAGATAATCACTCCCGCCCACCTCATCGACCGCAGCCCGCTTGCGTAGTCCCGCATCGGAAACATTCGGGTCTCCACCGAAAGCAAACTCCAGCGCGTTGGATTCGCCATCACCATCAGGATCCCCCTCCGGGCCATCATTACCCGTGCCACTCCCGATTGAGAGTCCATAAAGAGTTTCCCACGAATCCAACAACCCATCACCATCCGCATCCGTTGCAGACGGACGCGGAACGAGCAGTGTCACTTGGTCGATTTGCCCGATGAAGCCACCCTCGAATCCCGGATCATTCCGGTTTCCACCTATCGTAATCACTTCGTTGAGCCCAACTGGCGCAAATGGGACCGGTGCCGACACACCGGCATCCACATGAAGCCGGGTCTCACCACCAGCACGCACCAGCCGCAACTTCTGCCAACCGTTCATCGTCACCGGCAATCCGGTATCGAAGTTTCCGTTGTTGTTGCTGTGAACATTCCAAGTGCTTCCCGTGTGATAGACGAAGTAATTCCGGCCTGCCCCGCCATCACCACCACGATTGCTCCCGATCGTGAATGCAATGTGAAACGATGTGGCACCAGTAGGACGCACATCAGCACTGATCTCCCAGTTTGAGAAATCGAATTCCGGAGCGGCGAAAAACGTGGCAGGAGGCGGTGGACCGGTAGGAAGAACGGCGCTGTAACACTGGCTGCCATTGAAAAACGCCGATAGCGTGCTCCCACCCGTAGGAACCTCGCTGCTGTAGGTGCTGCCGCTGCCACCCTGCAACGTGAGATCACGCCGGTAGCTCCCATTTGCGGTCCCGGTCGCGTTTAACGCAACACCGTCGGCGGCGCTGGCATCAAGCTCGCCCAACTGCCAGACGTGCTGGGTGGGAATGCTTGGCGCAATGCTCTCCGGGTCCTGCGGATCCGTCCCGAATTGGAACTCACGAAGATTGGTCGCTCCGTCACCATCAGGATCTCCACTCGCTCCATTGTCGAAATTCCCCGAACCATCATCATCAGGATCCAACCCGTTTGAACCTTCCCACGCGTTCGGAAGCCCGTCGAAATCGGTATCCGGTGTCGATTCCGCGTCGGTTGGATCGGTCCCCGCATCGAACTCCGTTAGATTGTCGAACTCATCCCCGTCCGCATCATCCAACATCCCCTGACGCGCGATCGCCTGCTCAAACGTGTCTCCCGGCTCACCGAAAAAGTGCACCTCCCAAGCATCCGGCAGGAAATCCCCATCACTGTCCGGATAATCGAAACGGCTTGTGGGATTCGTGTCCGCAGTCTCCTCCTCTTCGTTGGTCGCATAATCCCCGTCGGGATCCCCACCCCCACTCTGATTGAGGCTTCCGAAGTACCCCACCTCCCAAAGATCTTCCAATCCGTCCGCATCCACATCCACCGGAGTGGAATCGACATCCTGCGGATCGGAACCCGCCTCAAACTCTGCAAGATTTCCAAAACCATCCTCATCAGGATCCCCACCGGCTCCGTTGTTAGGGTCCGTGGTCCCGTCGTCGCCCGGATCAAGCCCGTTCGCGGTCTCCCAAAAATCCGGCAATCCGTCGCCATCTCCATCCGGCGCACCGATCCTTAGATTGTCGATCTGCCCGACGAACCGCCCCTCGGACTCGAAAGTCCCAGGGTTCTTGGTATGGGCCCCGACCGTCAACGTATCTCCCAATGACCCGGTGCTTGTGAAGTTTGCATTGGTTCCAACTGAAACTCCATTCACATAAAGTGTCATCAACCCACCGCTTCGCACAACCCTCAGGTTCTGCCACTGATTGAAGGTCACGGTTCCTCCGACGATCCGGTCGCCGTTCCCGTTGCTGTGCAACCGCCACGTCCCACCGTCCCCCACATGATAGAGAAACAGCGCTCCAGCTCCATTGTGGCCAAGACTCAACGCGATGTTGAACCCAGTGACCGCTGTCGGATAGACATCCACCGATACTTCGAAATTCGCAAGATCAACCCCGCTGTAAAACGACTGCCCGGTCGCGGCATAGTGCCCCGAACCACCAAAGGACATCGAAAGCGTGCTTGGCGCTCCGGGAACATTGGAACTGTAAACGCAACCCGATCCCAGAACGGAAAGATCCTTGGCTCCCACTGCATCCACCGTTGTAGCATTCCCCACACCCACCGCTACGGCTCCAGGATCACTCTCGCCCAGTGGATAATTCAACAGGATCTGACCATGGGCAGCCTCCAAAATAAAAACGGCCGCCAACGCAACCAAACTTGTCAGGTGGGATTTTGATTTCATGGGATTGTGGTTCTCGGATTCACAATCAGCCGGGCTTCAACCCGTTTCAGGCTCATCCTATCCGCATCAGGCTGACACACACCCTCAATCCCCGCCTAGGGCACATTATGGGGGGGGATGTCCCAGAAACTTCAAAATCGCCTCGGTCCGTGAATGCACGTGCAGCTTCTCATAAATCCGGGACATGTGCTTCCTCACAGTGTCGCCGCTGATCCCGCATGCGGTCGCAATTTCCTTGTAGGATCTCCCTTTCGCCAGCTCTCCGAGAATCTCCTGTTCCCTCTTGGTCAGACCTGACAACTCAGGATTGCGCGGCTCCACACTCTTTGCCTGATGAAAGAACTCTACCACCTTACGCGCGATCTTACGGGACATCGGCGCACCACCGGAACTCACCTCAAACAACGCCTCCACCAACTTCACCCGGGGCGTCCGTTTCAACAGATAACCGTTCGCCCCCGCCATCAGCGAATCAAACAGCGCATCCGAATCGTCATAAACCGTTAGCATCACGATCGGCAACTCCGGCAGCGACTTCTTCAACCGCCGAACGCACTCAATGCCTGACATCCCTGGCAGATTGATGTCCATCAGCAGGATGTCCGGCACCTCACCCGGCAATTTCTCAATCGCCTCCTCAGCATGTCGGTAAAACCGATGAAGTCGGAAACCCGATGTCTGCCCGATGAGTTCACCGAACTCTTCCCGCAAACCTTCATCATCTTCCACAAGTGATATTGCAATTTCCATAAGATTCATGATTCATAACTCCTCGCCGACTCTCTTAACAGACCGGAATCAAACACCCCTTCGTCCCTCGGCAGCGGAATACGCATGGCAAGGCACCACCCTCCTCCCTCACGCCTCCCGGAGGTGCAACGACCGCCACAGATGTCCATACGGAACTTGATGTTCCGGACCCCATCCTCACCCTCCCTCGATACTCCTTCACCCGGACCACGGCCATTGTCCTCAACCTTGATCTCGATCTCATCACCGTGAAATCCGATCTCCAACCACGCATCGCTCGCCCCGGAATGTTTCACTAGATTGTGAAACGCCTCTCGAACCGCCAAAAACACATGATGTCGGTAATCCGGCGGCAGCGGCAGCGGTGGAATGATCTCCGGTATCTCATGCCAACAACGGATCCCCGCACATTCGCAAATCTCCTCCCCGGTCGAACAAAGATAATCCACCAGTCTAGGCAAGCTGTCATTGCGTGGATTCGCTGACCAGACGATCTCCTCTAACGACCGCACCGCACTTCGCGCCTTGACCACGATCTTCTCCAACGGCGGCCCTGCCGAGGTTCCCGTCTCCTTCTCCGCACCACGCTCTCCGATCAACAGAATCTCCGTCAACCGCGCCCCCAAATCATCATGCATGTCCCGCGAAATCCGCGCCCGCTCGTTCGCCACTGCCTGCATCAGCCTCATCTTCTCCACCTTTGCACGCCACTTGCGCCGATATCCCGATGAGATCACAAGCACCGCAATCCCCACCAAAAACATACCGATCAGAACACGAAACCACATCGTCTCGTAAAAAGCAGGTGTCACCCGCAGCAACAACGGCCGTGCTGATTCATGCCAGTCCCCATCCATCCCCGCAGTTCGCAATCTCAGCGAATAGCGCCCCGGAGCCAGCCGACTGTAAACCGCTGTCAGTTCACGTCCTGTCTGCAACCACTCTCGATCAAGCCCCTCCAAAAGATAACTCACCTGCGGACGCCCAGAACCTAACAGATCCGGTGCTAGCATCTCAAACTCAAATCGCCGGACCCCCGACTTAACCACCACCTCCGCATCCAAAACCGCCATCTCAACACCGTCCGCCTTCACCGTCTCGACCGAAATCTGCTGCATCCTCTGCAAATCCCCGATTTCCTTTGGAAGGAATGACGCCACCGCCGTCATGTTGGCCACATGCAGTTGCCCATCCTCCGTCGCCGCGATCACCGGCTGCCCCCCACCCGAACATCCCCGGCTCTCCAAACCGTCATCAAGTCCCACCTGCCAGAAGGCCAAAGGTGCCGCACCCCCGGGCTCATACCTCCCAATCGTCTTCTCCGGACACCCGAAGATTCCGTTATTGGATGAAAACCAAAGAACCCCGCGCTCCTCGCGATGAATGCCAATGATACAATCATCCGGAAGACCATCCTTGCTTCCGAGATTCAGCAATTCACCGTTTTTCAACCGATATAGCCCGTTGTAAAGTGTCCCGATCCAAAGACATCCGTCCGACCCAAAACAAATGGAACGAAAATCCTTCTGCCTGAACGAACCAGCCAAAGGCACAGCCTTCAGATGTTCCCCCTCCACCCGCCAGAGTCCGCTTCCGAATCCACCCACCCAAATCTCTCCCTCCGGAGACTCCGCAATGCACCGGATATCCAGAAACAACGGTGCCTCCGGAACATATCCCTTCCTCGATCCATCAACGCCAAACCGAATCAATCCCGTCTGTGTCCCCGCCCAAACATTTCCCGCCCGATCCTCATGAAGCGCCAACACAAACGCGGAAACCTCCAATTCAAATCCATCACCTTCCCTAACAAAGAGCGACTCGGGTGTTCCCACCCACACCCGCCCGGCACGGTCCGCTAGCACACTCGTCACCCTCAATCCAACCTCCTCATGCCGCAGTATCCGGCCATCTGACCTTTCGAACAGACCATCCCCAGCCGTTCCTACCCACAGCACCCCACCTTGTCCCACCGAAACCGAAGTGATGATCGTCTCCGACCGGTTGCCCGCAATCTGCAACGATGCCACTGGCTGCCTCCTCATCTGATAGAGTCCCTCACCCAACGTCCCTGCCCAGATCGATCCGTGCAAATCCTCAAACAGACAAGTCACCACACAACGCGGAAATCTCGCCAATCCTGCCGGATCCTCCCAAACATCACCTTCATCCGACACTTGGATGCCTCGCCACCACCGAGCCGCCCAGATCCTACCCTCCCGATCCACCAAACTCGCGGAAACCGCAATTTGCGCTGTTAGATCATCTCCGAGATCGGCCAGTCTCCGCTCAACAACCCCACCCCTTGTCAACGACTTCTTCACCACTTTCCGCCCTTCGACCGATTCACCAAGATCCTCAACCCAACTTCCTCCCTCTCCCAACTCAGTCCCATCCGCCCCCCTCCCACCCGGCGACAGTGCGACGGTTCCGCCCGGCTGGATCGCATGCAACCACCCTTCCGGATCCCTCACCCAACCCAGAAACGTCGCACCGTCCACCTCCGGCCGCACCACCCCGCCATCCGGCCGGAATCCCAAATAAGCGCCGCCCGGATCACAATACCAAACAACCCCCGACCGGTCCGATGATAGAAAATCCCTCGACAACCAGAGACTGTTCTCATCCGGCCAAAAATCGGTTAGCCCTTCCTGATTTTTGTCTCCTTCATGCACGGCGGAAACCGCACCCGCCCTTCCCACCTTCCAAACATCACCCCATCTCGTAGAAACCCAAACCACCCCCGCCTCATCCGCCTCCAAACCGGTGATCCACCCGTCCAGCGCCACCACCGGCTTGAACTTCCGGCCGTCAAAACGCACCAACCCTTTCCGCGTGCCAACCCACAGACATCCATCCGGCGTTTGCGCCATCACCGTAATCGTCGCATCCGGCAACCCGTCGGCCACGTGCCACTCCCGCAAATGCAAATCCGATCCCTGTACCCCCGGCACCACCAGAAGCCAAGACACCAGTATCATCCCCACGATCTTTCTCATCGCATCGAAACTTCCGTCAAAAGGCTGAGGCTCCGGTCCCATCGTTCATCACCTACGAAGCAGCCACCCCACACCAACGCAAGAACGACCTCGGATAAAATCATCCACACCGGAATCATCCGATCCGGCAAACTCGTCATCCAAGTCATGAAAGCAAACCATCACCTCAATACCTCGGCACAAAGCCCCAAATCGCATACTGCACATTTTAGGGGGTATCCCAGTCAGGGATTGAAGATCGCATTCAACGACACACCAATGGCACCGCCAAACCGCGAAAGCCGATGAAATCCAAAACCCGAATCCCCCACCAACCAGTCCGCCCGACAGCCTCGGCTGTCATCATCTCGGCTCTCACCATTCTCCCTGCCCACGCCTCGACCTACGGCGACGACATCGCCTTCCTCCGACAACACACCCGCATCATCGAACTTGGCCACGGCGATTCAAAAATCGCCGTCGCGCCCGCATGGCAAGGCCGCGTCATGACATCCACCGCCAAAGGCTCCGCGGCCCATGGATTCGGATGGATCGGCCGCGAAGCCGTAAAACTCGGCATCCTTCCCGAAGATCAACGCACCGGATTGAACCGCCACATCCATGTCTTTGGCGGAGAGGAACGGCTCTGGTTGGGACCGGAAGGCGGCCGCTTCGCCCTCTTCTTCCCTCCCGGCGTCAAACAAGAATTCGAACATTGGAAAACCCCTGCCCTCCTCGACACCGAACCCTTCCCCATCGTCTCCCAAACGCCTCTATCAGTTTCATTCCAACGTCAGGCGGAACTCACAAATCGCGCAGGCACCACATTCCTCCTCACGCTCTCCAGAGAAATCGAATGGAAAAACAAAACCTCCATCGCAACCCTTCTCGACACGGACGTGCCCGAAAATCTCAACGCCGTCGCCTACACCACCACCAACTCGCTAACGAATCGCGGAGACCAACCATGGACCCGTGAAACAGGTGCCCCATCCATCTGGCTGTTAGGGATGTTCAAACCATCATCCGCCACCACCATCGTCATCCCCCTCGTCGACGGCGCAAGCAAAGCCGTCAACACTGACTATATCGGCTTCGGCCCCATTCCGGAAAAGCGCGCGCGAATCGCAGGGAACACCCTGTTCTTCAAAGGCGACGGAACCTCACGTGGCAAACTCGGCGTCGCCCCACACGCATCCAAAGCCATCGCAGGAAGCTGGCAGGCGGAGACCGGCGTCCTCACCCTCGTCCGTTTCGACCCACCCGATGATCCGGCAAAAGCCAAATGGCCCTACGTCGATTCCCAATGGTCCGATGACCTCCCGCCTTTTGCCGGCGATGTCATCAATGCCTACAACGACGGCCCACCCGAGCCGGGTGCCAAACCGCTCGGCCCCTTCTACGAAATCGAAAGCTCCAGCCCAGCGCTCTTCCTCAAACCCGGAGAATCCCACATCCACCGCCAAACCACCATCCACCTCCAAGGCCCGCGCGACGACCTCCAAACCCTCACCCTTGCCACACTCGGAGTCTCCTTGGACCAAATCGAATCCGCCCTTCCCACAACCCGTGACTGAATCGCACCCCCTGATTCCCCCGATTGCGCGGTTGCGCACCCGCCCATTCCCGCGCAAACTCCCCCGCATGGCGAGCACTCGCGACCCCGACGAACCCAAAATCTATTTCCTGCCGAACCTCATGACGGCGGGAAATCTCGCCTGTGGGTTCTTCGCCATCCTCACCATCTTCAACGGCATCCTCGTCGCATCCAACGGCAGCGAGTATAACTTCGCCGCCGCCCAGCCATTCTACGAAAAGGCCATCCTCCTCATCTTCGCATCCTGCATCTTCGACCTACTCGATGGCCGCCTCGCCCGCCTCGGTGGAAAAGAATCACCCTTCGGCAGGGAATTCGACTCCCTCGCCGATGTCATCTCCTTCGGCATGGCTCCCTCCATGCTCATGGCCAAAGCCGTCCTCCTACCGCTCGACAACGTCGGCTGGGCCCTCGCCTGCATCTACGTCCTCTGCGGAGCCATCCGCCTCGCCCGCTTCAACTGCATCGCCGCACTCCCCCAATCCAACAAAACCAACACCGACTTCCGCGGCCTCCCCATCCCCATGGCCGCAGGATTCATCTCCTCCCTCACCTACCTCGTCATCTACTTCAACGAAACCGACCGCAACCTCGGCGCATGGAAATTCGTCCTCGCAGGTGCCATGTTCGGACTCTCCATGCTCATGGTCAGCGATGTCCGCTACCCGAGCTTCAAAAAAGTCGGCTGGCGCACCCACACCAACCCCCTCGTCATCGTCGCCGCCCTCGTCATCCTCTTCATGGTGGTCAAATACCACTACATCATGCCCGCCGTCCTCTTCAGCATCTATCTGATCTACGGCCTCATCCGCCCTTGGGTCTCACAACGCTGGAGAAAGGAAATCGAAGTCGATGGAGATGAGGAAAACACCCCAAACATCGAACTTGATTCCAAGCCCGGAGAAGCGACGGATCAAAACCCATGAGCCGCCGCAATCCCCTCCTCACCTCCGCACTCCTCGTCGGACTCCCGCTCTGGCTCGCCGTCTCCGCCGGAATCGGCCTCTGGCTCCATTTCAAAAAGGAAAAGGAACGCGAACTCGCCCAAGAATCCCGCTTCGCCAGAGCCGTCTCCATCCCATCCCTCAAGGACGACCTCACAAAATTCGTCGAAATCATCGGCGAACGACACGCCTCCACCGAAAGCGCCGCTTCAAACCTCTCCCGCGCCGCATCCATGATCGAAGGCCTCCTCGGCTCATCCAACATGGGCTACACCGTCAACCGCCTCCGCGGCCCCGCCAACTGGCCCATGCTCCACGTCACCCTCCCCGGATCAGACCCCTCATCCCCACCCGTCTGGGTCCTCGCCGCCTACGACTCCCGCCCCGGCTCAAAAGGCGCGGACCTCAACGCATCCGGCCTCGCCGCCACCCTTGCCACCGCCCAAGCCATGGCAAACTCGAAAAACCCATCCCCGGTCCACTTCCTCTTCATCCCCCACACCCACGACCCCGACTCCCCAGTCATCGAAACCATCCAACTCGCCCGCCAATCCATCGCCAAACAAGGACCACCCCACTCCGTCCTCTGCGTCGAAACCATGGGCTCCGGCGAACGCCTCTGGCTCACCTCCCGCGACACCGAAGCCAAATCCCTCCCCCTCATCCAAGGCCTCGGCGAAGTCGTCGGTGCAGAAGTCGCCTGCCTCGCTGACGACACAGACCTCGCCAGCCTCCTCTTCGAAACCGGGCTCCCCACCGCACGCGTCGCCACCGGACCCATCCCACCCGCCGATGCGAAAGACGACCGCACACCCTTCGCCCCCACCGTCGCCGCATCCACCGGCCGCCTCCTCGAACTCGTCCAACGCTGCGCTGGCACCCATTCCTCCCGGAACTAACTTCTCATTTGCGGAATCCACCGATTGCGGCACACTTGATCCACTTGTCCGACGCCTTCATGCGCCCTACCGACCTCGAACCCACCTTCCTCTCCCACGCACCAGGTTACTGGCCGGAAGAGGCAATGGAAACTTGGAGCGATGCCCGATGGCAACTCCGCAACCGCGTCGACTCCCTCGCCGATCTCGAAGCACGCCTCAATCTCACCGATGAGGAACGCGCCGGCGTCCTTCTCGCAGGCACCAAGCTCGCGATGAGCATCACTCCCCACTACTTCAACCTCATCGATCGCGACAACCCCGACTGCCCCATCCGTCGCCAGGTCATCCCCCGCATCGAGGAAGGCTGGACCGCCCCAGAAGAACTCGCAGACCCCTGCGGCGAGGACTCACACATGCCCGTCCCCGGCCTCGTCCACCGCTACCCAGACCGCGTCCTCTTCCTCGTCACCGACCGCTGCGCCTCCTACTGCCGCTACTGCACCCGCTCCCGCGTCGTCTCCGGCGTCGGCGAACAACACCTCGAAACCCAGTGGGAACCCGCCTTCCGCTACCTCGAACAACACACCGAAATCCGCGACGTCCTCCTCTCCGGTGGCGATCCCCTCCTCTTCTCCGACGATCGCCTCGATAAAATCCTCACCCGCCTCCGTGCCATCCCGCACATCCAGTTCCTCCGCATCGGCTCCCGCATCCCCATCTTCCTCCCCCAGCGCATCACCCCGGAACTCTGCGCAATGCTCTCAAAGCACCACCCCCTCTTCATCTCCATCCACACCAACCACCCCCGCGAACTCACCTCCGAAGTCCGCGATGCCCTCGCACGCCTCGCCAACGCAGGCGTCCCCCTCGGCAACCAATCCGTCCTCCTCCGCGGCGTCAACGACCACATCGATATCCAAAAAGCCCTCGTCCACAAACTCCTCATGTGCCGCGTCCGGCCGTACTACGTCTATCAGTGCGACCTCATCAACGGCTCATCCCACCTCCGCACCTCCGTCTCCGAAGGCATCTCCATCATCGAGGGCCTCCGTGGCCACACCACCGGATACGCCATCCCGCAATTCGTCATCGATGGCCCCGGTGGCGGCGGAAAAATCCCCCTCAACCCCAACTACCTCGTCGATTCCGGAAACGGCCGCGTCACCCTCCGCAATTACGAGAACGAACTCTTCGACTACCCGGACCCCACTCCCATCCCGGCCAACATCCTCCAAAACCTCCACCAGCAGGCCCTCTCCCACACCTGATCCGGAAACGCGCTGAAAAACCCAACCGCTTACAACATTTCAGCGCATAATTGCCAGATCCCTCATCGAAAAACGATCCACCAACTGGATCATCTGCTGGGAAAAAGAAGCTCACCACGCAAAGTCGGGCCTGACCGCAATCACCGCCGCCCGAACGTTGCCATGAGACTCTTCTTCATCCTTCTCGCCACCGCAGTGCTCGCCTCAGCACAATCCCCGCCCCCCGGCACCATCATCCACCACTCCCCCGCCTCCTCCGGCCTCTACATCGGATCACCCTCCCTCTGCGTCGCTCCCGATGGCTCCTACCTCGCCAGCCACGATCACTTCGGCCCCAAAAGCAAGGAACACGAAATAGCCCGCGGCCGCCTCTACCGCTCCACAGACAAAGGAAAATCCTGGTCCCACCTCCAAGATTTCGAAGGCTTCTTCTGGACCGGCCTCTTCACCCACCGCAACTCCGTCTTCCTGTTAGGAACCGACAAGCACCACGGCAATGTCGTCATCCGCAAATCCACCGACTCCGGAAAATCCTGGACCGACCCAAAAGTCATCGCCGAAGGCCAATGGCACACCGCCCCCATGCCCGTCATCAAACACGACGGCCGAATCTGGCGCACCATCGAGGACGCACACACCAGCAACAAATGGGGAGAACGCTACCGCGCACTCATGATGTCCGCCCCATCCGGCGCCGACTTGTTAGACCCTGCCAGTTGGACCTTCACCAACCCCATCGCCCGGGACACCACTTGGCTCGACAACGATTTCGCCGCATGGCTCGAAGGCAACGCCGTCGTCGATCCTATCGGAAACCTCGTCAACATCCTCCGCGTCGACACCTCGAAACTCCCTGAGAAAGCCGCCATCATCCAAATCTCAAAAGACGGCACCACCGCCACCTTCGATCCAACATCCGGCTTCATCGACCTCCCCGGCGGATCAAAGAAATTCACCATCCGCAAAGACCCCACCGGCCCCGGCTACTGGTCCCTCGCCACCATCATCCCGGAAAATCATCCCCCCCTCGGCCGCCCCGCCTCAACCCGCAACACCCTCGCCCTCATCCACTCCAACGACCTCCGAGATTGGCAAGTCCGTTCCATCCTTCTCCACCATCCCGATGTCGTAAAACACGGCTTCCAATACGTCGACTGGCACTTCGAAGGAAACGACCTCATCGCCGCCTGCCGAACCGCATGGGACGATGCCCAAGGCGGCGCACGCAACAACCACGACGCCAACTTTCTCACCTTCCACCGCTGGCAAAACTTCCGCGCCCTCACCCGCGCCAACGACGTCCCCGTCCCGGATCCCACACCCCTCACCCACGAAACCCCAACTTTCACCCTTCGCGGCGATTCCTTCGAAATCACCCTCCTCGGCAATCGCCATCGCGCATTCTCTAACAGGCAATACCTCTGGCTCAATCTCCCACCATCCCTCGAAGGTCTCCGCTACACCATGCTCCCCGGCGGCGCGAAACCCTACCTAACCGTCACCGCCAAAGCAGACACCACCCTCCGCATCATCACCGCACCCGAACAACCCAAAATCGATCTCTCCAACTGGACCCGCGGCCCCGAATCCTTCCGCTACAACGACACCGCCGAAACCACCGTGGCCACCTTCTCCCGCAACATCAAGAAAGGCGAAACCCTCCGCCTCCCCGCCGGTAACTGGACCGGTGCCATGCTCATCATGCCGGATTCCCCCGAGATCCGCGACTGATCCCATCAGCGCCATTCTCTCTCACAAATTCTTTTTCCTCCCCCTCACGCCGCCTCGCGCGTATCAAATCGCCCGAGCCCGCCATGGACTACTCCCAGCTGATCGCCAAACGCCGCGACCGCTTCTCCGAACTGGAGGAAGCGATCGGCGATCCATCGCTCTTCGATGACCCGAAACGCGCCACGGCTCTCCTCCGCGAACACCGCCAACTCAAACAAACCCTCGACCTCTGGGACCGCCTCCAGGACGTCAATCGCCGCCACATCGAAAATCTCGACCTCGCGAAATCCACCGACAGCGACCTCGCGGAAATGGCCGCCGAGGAAATCCCACTCCTCGAAGCAGAACGCAAACAGCTCTCCAGCGACCTCCAATACGCCCTCCTCCCCGCCGATCCGGACGAGGACCGCGACGCCCTCGTCGAAATCCGCGCCGGTGCCGGTGGCGACGAAGCATCCCTCTTCGCTTCCGAGCTGATGCGTCTCTATCAGCGCCACTCCGAGCGCCGCGGCTGGCGCTGCGAACACCTCGAAAGCAGCCCCTCCGAAGTCGGCGGCTTCAAGGAAGTCATCCTCCGCATCTCCGGCGATGAGGTCTTCCGCCATCTCAAATACGAATCCGGCGTCCACCGCGTCCAACGCGTCCCCGCCACCGAAACCCAAGGCCGCGTCCACACCTCCACCGTCACCGTCGCCGTCCTCCCGGAAGCCGAGGAAGTCGATGTCGAACTCAAACCCGAAGACCTCCGCATCGAAGTCTGCCGCGCGGGCGGCGCTGGCGGCCAACACGTCAACCGCACCGAATCCGCCGTCCAGATCTTCCACCTCCCCACCGGCCTCTACGTCCGCTGCGAGGACGGCCGCTCCCAAATCAAAAACAAGGAAATGGCTCTCCAGATCCTGCGCTCGAAACTCTACGAACGCAAAATGCGCGAGCAACAGGAAGCCTACTCCTCACACCGCCGCAGCCTCATCGGCTCAGGTGACCGGTCGGAAAAAATCCGCACCTACAACTTCCCCCAATCCCGTGTCACCGATCACCGCATCGGCTTCACATCCCACAATCTAACATCCTTGATGGAGGGCGATCTGGAAGAGGTCACCCAACAGCTCCAGAAATCGGAAATGGCCGACCGCCTCGCCGAGGCCGGTCTCTGATCCCATCACGCCGTCGTTCCCGCTTCCCCTTCGGCCCGCTCATCATCGATCAGCCCCCGCAATCCCGCATGGCATCCGTCCAGCATGGGATCCTCGGAAATCACCCGGTCCGCCAACGCCCGCGCCTCCCGCAACAACGCGGTGTCCGTTAGAAAATCCGCGAACTTTAAGTCGGACAACCCGCTCTGCGCCGTCCCTAGCACATCCCCCGGCCCACGCAGCCGCAAATCCGCCTCCGCAATCTCGAAGCCATCCCCGCTCTGCTCCAAAACCCTCAACTTCTCCAACGCCTCTGGGCTCTTCCCGTCAGTCAGCAGGATGCAATACCCTTTGTGACCGCCCCTCCCGATCCGCCCCCGCAACTGATGGATCTGCGCTAATCCGAACCGCTCCGCATGGTGCAGCAACATCACGCTCGCATTCGGAACATCAACCCCCACCTCGATCACCGTCGTCGCAACCAACGCCGCAATCTCCCCCTCACGGAACCGCCGCATCACCTCCTCCTTCTCCTCCGGCTTGAGCTTCCCGTGAATCAACCCCACCTCATAACCACCCAGCCGCTTTCGCCACTTCTCAAACGCCTCCGTCGCGGACTCCGCCTTCAGCGTCCCACTCTCCTCAACCAGCGGATAAACCAGATACGCCTGCCGCCCCTGCCCCAACTGCTCCTTCACAAACTTCGTCACATCCGTCTGCTTCGGAGAAACACGAACCGCAGTCACAATCTTCGCACGCCCCGGCGGCTTCTCGTCTAACAAGGAAACATCCAGATCCCCGTAAATCGTCATCGTCAGGGTCCGCGGAATCGGCGTCGCCGTCATCACCAGAACATCCGGCATCACCCCCTGCCGTATCAACGCCGCCCGCTGCGCCACCCCGAACTTGTGCTGCTCGTCAATCACCACCAACCCCAAATCCTCGAACGCCACTTTATCATACAATAACGCATGGGTCCCGATCAGAATCTGCGGCCTACCCTCGATCTCAAGATGACTCGTCTCATCCCGGCTCCCCGTCCTCAACGCCAACCGGATCCCCAACGGCTCCAACCACCGCTCGAATGTTAGAAAATGCTGCTCCGCCAGAATCTGCGTCGGCGCCATCAACGCCGCCTGACATCCCGAATCGATCGCCAGCAACATCGCCGCCATCGCCACAAACGTCTTCCCAGCCCCCACATCCCCCTGCAACAACCGGTTCATCGGCCTCCGCGATCTCATGTCCGCCAGAATCTCCTTGATCGACCGCTTCTGCGCCCCTGTTAGATCAAATGGCAGGCTCTCGTAAAACCGCTTGAGCGACGTCGTTTTCCACCCCAGCTCCCTCCCCTGCCGGTCATGATACCGGCTGCGCTTCCACACCACATTCAATTGCAACGCGAAGAACTCCTCCAACGCGAACCTTCTCCGCGCCGCCACCCCGGCCTCCACCGATTCCGGAAAATGCGCCGCCCACAGCGCCTGATGCCGGCTCATCCCGTCACCCAAATCCGGCGGCCGTTCGAAACCCTCCGGCTCACATCGAACCAAACACAGATGCATCAACTCCCTCAACCGCCGCTGCGACAATCCTGATAGATTGCGATAGATCGGAACCACCCGTTCCACATGAATCGACTCTCCCGGATCATCCTCCCTCAACACCTCGAACTCGGGATGATCGATTACCAACCTCCCCGTCGACAACTTCACCTTCCCATAAACAATGATCTCCTGCCCCGCCGCCACAACCTTGTGAATGAACGGCATGTTGAACCAACGCAACGTGACCTTCCCCGATCCGAACACGCCACCGCTCCCGTCCATCACCACCGCCTCGGTGAATCGCCTCCCGCCAAACCCCTTCGGCCCCGCGTCAATCACCGTCCCGCGCAAACAAACCGCCACCGCCGTCGGCTGATTCGGAAACGCATCAAACCGCCGCCTATCCTCATGCCTTCTCGGCAAATGCTCTAACAAATCCGCAGGCGTCCGCATCCCGGCGGCCTCAAGCGCCATCAGCTCCTTGCCGGCCAACATCCCCAATCCGGAAAACTCGTCGCGAGCGGAAATCACCTGACCAACCTTTCAGACTTGCCCCTGCTCCGCCAGCCCCGCCAAACGCCTCAAATACGGAAACGAGTAAATTCCCGTCGAGTGCCCATCCGCCCAAAACAGCTGCAAACCATACCCGCCCACCCATTCGAACCGCTGCAATTCAAACGCCCGCGGCCCATGTTCCACCCGTGGCCTAAGCACCCGCCCCAACGCATCCGGCTCGCCTTGGCACGCCGCACACGGACAAGCCCTCCTCAACATCGCCAACTCCAAATACGCCTCACCCCCGTCGCCAAACGAAAGCGCAAACTCGTTTCCTATCACCACCGCGTGCTCAAGAGTCAGTGCCATGCGCCGCCATCATCACTCATCCCAGCTCTCCGTCCACCCGATACGCACGCCGCCCGAAAATTGACGAGCCTACCCGCACGTGCGTCGCCCCCTCCTCCACCGCCACCACATAATCCCCGCTCATCCCCATGCTCAAACTCGGCAAACGCACGGAAAAATCCCGCTCCAGCCGATCCCTAAACTCCCGCATCGCCACAAACCATTTCCGCGATTCCTCCGCCTCATCCTCCGCCGGCGGAATACACATCAAACCAATCACCTCCACCCTCTTCAGCGCCAAAATCCCCTCCATCTCCGCGATCAAATCACCCGGCTCGAATCCCCCCTTGCTCTCCTCACCCGCCAGATTCACTTGCAGAAAAACCTGGGGCGATACGCAAAGCTCCCCCGCAACCTCATCCATATACGCCGCAAGCCGGAACGAATCCACCGCATGAATCACCGAAAACGACGGCAACAGCTTCCTCACCTTGTTCCGCTGCACCCGCCCAATAAAATGCCAGCGGATCGAGCCGGACAACGCATCAATCTTCGGCTGCGCCTCCTGCTGCCTGCTCTCCCCGAACACCCGTTGCCCAGCCTCATAAGCCTCCCGGATCGACTCCACAGGAAACGTCTTCGACACCGCAATCAGCTCGACCCCTCCCACATCACGCCCAGCCCCAATGCAGGCTGCGGCAATCCGCGAGCGAACCTCACTCAGATTTTCTGGGATCTCCCCGGGCATCAGTTGTCCTTGAGAACACCAGCCATGCGCGCGTTCTCGGTGAGGTCCACCAAATCCTTCAACACCATCAACGACTCACGCTTGATCGGATCAAGCCCGGTCGGCCACTTCGGAGTATCGTCCAACTCCTCGGTCTCATCCTTCGCACGGCGCATGTATTCACCATCCTCCGTCGCCGGATCATACACTTGCAAATCCGCACCATTCTCAAGGGTATCCAAGGTCACCTTGTAGAACTTCATCGCAGCCTTGTCCTCCTTCGCCATTTGCTCAAACCGCACACGACGCTCGGCATTCCGATCCTTCTGCAGCTTGTCCGCCTCATCCAACTCCTGCTGCCGCTCGGCCTTGTTCAAGGAAATCTGATTCTCTTTGATCCGCTCCTTCGTCCGATCTACATCCTCCTGAATATAGCCGAAATCCTTGCACTCCTTCATCCGCGCCTGACTCAATTCCTGCAAACGCGGAATGAACAATCCTTGAACGTCCGCCGGCTTGAAATCCGCTGCTGGCCGGATCCGGTCGTGGGGCAACGGATTGTCCAGATACGCCTCTCCCACTTCCAACGCATCCATCAGACTCGGCATCAACAAATGCGGAACCACACCTTCCAACTGCGTCGATGATCCCGATGGACGGTAGAACTTCTGAATGGTCACCTTGAGATAACCCGCGCGATCCCGATTCGCCGCAAACAACGGCAACATCCGCCCGATATCCATCGGCTGCTGAACCGTTCCTTTGCCAAAGGTCGAAGACTCACCCACAACCACCGCCCGATTGTAATCCTGCAGGGCACCTGCAAGAATCTCACTCGCGGAAGCACTGCTCTTGTCCGTCATCACCACCATCGGACCTTCGTAAATCGGCTTGCGGTTCTCAGCTTCCTTCACCTGAACCTGTCCGAGGGTGTTCTTCACCTGCACCACCGGTCCGCGATCAATGAAGAACCCAGTCATGCGACGAACTTCTTCCAGAGATCCCCCTCCGTTGTTCCGTAGATCAAGCACCAATCCGTCGATCTTCTCCTCGATCAAACGCTGCAAAATGCGCTCCACATCCACCGAGCAACGGGTTTTGCCCTCGTCAAAATCCGCATAAAACGAAGGCAGCGTGATCACCCCAAGCCGACGGGCCACGCCCTTTTCAGACTTCATCTCGATCACCTGACCGCTCGCCTGCTCATCCTTCAGCTCAACCTTGTCCCGCTCGATCACCACAATCCGCGTCTCCCCGGGAGGACCACCCGCCGGCTCAATCTTCAAGCGCACCGAACTCCCTTCTTTGCCCCGGATGAAATCAACCACCTTGTCGATCTTCATGAACATGATGTCGACCATGTCCTCCGCAGCACCCGTGTTCAATGAATCAACACCAACCACCCGATCGTTCAGCTTGAGCGTCCCCTCCCGATCGGCCGGGCCACCCACCACGATCCCCATGATCTTGGTCGCGCCATCTTCCTCGGCCTGAAGCAGCGCTCCAATCCCCACCAACTCATTCTTCATCCCGTCCTTGAAACGGTTCATCTCACGGAAGCTCATGTAATCCGTATGCGGATCATACGCCCGTGAGACCGAACTCAGGAAATAGTTGGCGATGTCCTCATCGTCCACGTCATTCACACTGTTCAAAAAACGCTTGTACCTCAGCGAAATCTTCGACTTCGGATCCCGGTCATCTTTCCCCGGATCGGCCTTCCCTTGCTCGGTCGCCATCTTGGTCAGCAATTCGCGACGCAAAACTTCTGATAGAACCGCCTCCTTGATTTGTAACTTCCAAAGCTCCGCAGCTTCAGCCTCATCCTTCGGCCACGGAGCATCCTTACGGCTCCGCATCACAGACTCCTTGGCGGTGAAATCAAACTCCTCCTCAAGCAGCTTTTCCGTCAAAGCAACCCGCGCCGCAACCCGCTCCTGGAAAACCTTGTAAATCTCCTTCGCCGGCTCCAAGCTCGTACCTTGCAGAAGCATCGTGTGAAGGCGATCCCCATACTTCGCACGGAAGCCATCCACATCCACCTGATTGAAATAGAGCCGACCAGAATCCAAATCGGCCAGATAGTCATGCAAGAACCGACGACTCAGCTCAGGATTGTAAGGAAGCCGGGCGAAGTGGCTGTTTTGAAGCATGATCGCCATTTGCCTGCCAACCTCATTGAAGTCCGCACGCTGCGCACACGCAGTGCAGGAAAATACCACAATGCCTGCTGCTGCGGCCGCATTTCGAAGACTTGAAAAGATCATGGGTGTGGGAACGGGTAAACGTGGAAATTGTTTCAGAAAACTGTCACAGAACCACCCGTTGTCGATGGCAAAAACCAATCATTCCTCACCCTTCTGACGCTCCACCCACTGCCGGAAATAACGCTCCTTCGCGACCCGGTCTCTCTCACCGATCTCTTCAGCGGTCAAGCCCATGAAACGATCCACCATGTCAGGCGGCCTCCGCCCCAAAACCAGCGGCACCTCCACCACCTCCCCCTTCCGCAACAACTTCAATGAAACCTTCGTCGCCGGCCGATATTTTTTGATCTCCTCACCAAATGCCAACGCCGCCCCAAATTCGCGCCAAACATGATCATCCACACCGACGATCAAATCTCCAACCGCCAACCCGAACTTCTCCGCAGGAGTCCCGGGAACCACATCAGTGATCAAAATGGCCATCCGCTGCTCCGGATCCCCCGGAACAGCCACCCTCTGCTCTGCCATCATGATGCCGATGTAACCAGACTCGCCCTCTCGCAGATACTCGTCCGTCACCAACTCCTTGAGAACATCAAGGCACCGACTTCGAACTTCAGGACTCTCATGCGAGCGGGACTGCGCATACAAGGCAGGCATCGACTCCTTTGGTCTTTGTCTCGACCATGCTAACAATGAATCCTCGCTCTTTTCACGATCTTGGAACTTCTCCGAGGCCAAACCTCCCAAAAGCTCCGCAGGCAATTCAACAGCGAAACCATGGTCGGCAAACCCCGAGAAACAAACCATGCACGCAGCCAGTTGAATCGGTTTCATCAAAGATCGTTCGAAAATACCGGTAAACAATTGAATGCGCAAATGACACCTCACCGGCCAAGCCAGTCCTTCTGGGGAACTTCAATGGTGTCGCCCTGCTCAAGAGGAACCCGCATGAATTGCGCCTGTGTCAGATCATACTGGCGCTGCGTGCCGCCACGGAACAACTTCACCCGGCGCATGCTGCCGAAATCATCCGCACCACCTGCCGCCTGAATCGCCTGATAGAGAGTCAGCCCTTCGATGAATTTCACAGGTCCCGTCCGGCGGACTTTTCCACCCACGTGGACCACTTCCTCGTCGATGCTTTCAGCACTTGAGGCGATGACCTGAAACGTCGGGCTGGTGTAAATCCCCTGCGATTTGTAGAGCGACTCCAAAGTCGTCTGCAAATTCGCGGGCATCATGCCAGCGGCACGCACGGTGCCAATGAACGGCATATTGATGCTTCCAGCTTCGGAAACAGGGTAGATTCCATTGATGCGAGCCTGCTCATCCGCAGGAACACCTTGGATCGAGATCTGGATCGCCCGTCCCGCCTTGATCTGGGAGAAGGCGGGGACAGCCGTCGATATCAGTGCCAAAACAAGGGCGATGATGGCTTTACGGTTCATGATAAGTTGGGATTGAATGTTGTTGGATTCGATGGTTTCTCAATAAGGAGGGGATCAATAAAGCTCGGTATCCTTCGGGCGGGCTGCGGCAGCCGACTGCTTCAGGGCCGTCGGCTGGGATACTGGGGCCTGCGACTCGGCAGGTGCGTAGTAGGTGTAATAGCTGGTGTAGTATTGATACTGGCTGTCGCTGCGGACGTCCACGTTGTTCAGCACCACGCCAATCACATCGCCGCCGACATTCTCAACCGCCTGCTTGACGCGAAGCAGCATGTTGCGAGGCAACTTGCGATGCTGGACCACGATCATGGTCAAGTCCACCTCGCTCGCCAACACGGAGGCGTCACTCACACCAAGAATTGGCGGGCTGTCCACCAGCACCAGGTCAAAGCGCTGCTTCACATCCTGGATTAGCTCGGACATCCGGCGGGAGTTCAGGATACCGGCCGCATCCGCAGGAAGGATGCCGGATGGCATGAAATACAGGTTATCAACCGGAGTTTGCAAAATCACATCTTCTAGCATCAATTCCGTCGTGAGGTAGTTCGTCAGACCCACCGAGTTGTTGATGTCGAAGAAGGTGTGAAGTCGAGGGCGGCGAAGGTCGGCATCAATCATCAAGGTAGTATATCCACCCTGAGCACAGATGTATGCAAGGTTGACCAAGGTCGTCGACTTGCCTTCACCCGCACCACCGGACACAACCGTAATCGCATTGTCTTCGGGGTTCTTCCGGTTGAACTCGATGTTCGTCCGCAGAATCCGATAAGCCTCAGCATCCGGGCTCATGCCGCTCTGCTTGTGCAACACACCCACGTCTTTCCGAATCACCGCTAGAACGGGAACTTGCAAGTAGCGCTCCACATCCTCAAGGCTCTTCACGGAGGTATCAAGGTACTCCAAGAAGAAGGCAATGCCGACACCGAAAATCAAGCCAACAACCGCACCCAAAACCAAATTCATGGTTACATTCGGACTGACGGGATTCTGTGAGATAACAGGATCATCATGAACCACGATGCTCTCATCCGGCATCTTGTCGGTGATCTCTTCAGAAACCAACTTCAATTCCATTTGTTGGAGCAATGCTTGTGCAGATTCGAACTCGCGCTTCGCATCCACATAATCCTGTGCATCCAAGCCTCGCTGGATTGCATCAACCCGTCTCTCATCCTTCATCACCTCCACCTTGGCCAGTCGCGCGGTTGCCAAATCCAACTGCGCTTGCAATGTCTCACGCAAATTAACCACACCTTCATCAAGCTGGCGCTTCATGTTCTCGATGTTCTGCGCTTGAGCCTGAACGGTCGGGTGACGATCGCCAAGACCTTGCGTCTTGAAAGTATCAAGCATCCGAACGGCCTCCATATACTGAGGCAACAAATTCTTGATGATGTTTTCCGGCAGATTCAGTCCAGCCGCGTAATTCATCAGTTGATCGGAATCGAACTTAAGCAAACTCTGAATTTGACTCTCCAACTGCAGCTTCTCTTGCTCCAATTCATGATATACTTGAACAGCACTGTTTGCACCCCGATCATCTTCCATACCTGTATTTCGGTAAAACGAGTCCTCTCCGGTGTAAATGATGTCTTTTGTGCGAACGATCGTGGACAAAACTTTCCGTCTATCTTCAACTTTGTCCTTCTGATTCCTCACAGCTTTTGCTAACTCAACCAAACCTCGCTCAGCGAACCGACCTTCTGTCTCAATCCGGTAATCCCGATAAGCACGTGCTGCCTCAGTCGCAATATCTCTAGCATCTTCCTTGTTGGTATGCCGAACTCGAATTTGGATCAAATCAGTTCCCCTTATGTTTTGAGTATTGATGATACCCTTCAATACTCGCAAAACCACCTCGCGGTCCTGACCCCATTTATTGGTTAACTCCAGTCGATCAACAACCTTCAGCAGAGCATTTCGGCTTTTGATTTTTTCAAATTCGGTGGCGAAAAATTGCGGAGTCATCCGCTGACTACCGGATGACTCGGAATTCATTTGCCCAAGAGGCGTAAGAACTGGTGAGCGCGGCTTGATCTCAATCGTCGCAAAGCTCTCATACTTCTTCGGCATCACATAGGTAATGACCGCAGCAGTCATGAAAACGAGCATCAGCGTGAGAAGGATCACTCCATAGCGATTCTTGATTACCTGCCAATAATCGACGGCATGGAGAGCCGCTTCGCTGTTTTGATTCGAGTTCGGAGTCATGGAAGTAGGGAAGTGGGAAAGATCTGCGGTTGGTTTTGCCTTCTAAAATCTCGTTAGAAAAGACAAAACTCCCGCAATGAAACATTGCGGGAGTTTTTAAATAGTCAATTACTGTTTTAAGTTGGTTTGATGATTAAAATCCTGAGGCTGCCGAGCTCAAAACTCGAAAGACACTCCCAAATTTACTCGTTCACGATCATAAGTCTTCCCAGCAATATCTGAACTGCTGTCTGTAAAGTTGTAGCTAAAATTACCACTCACAGAATCTGTAAACTGCACCTTTACACCCACATACATATTGATTAGATCCTCGTCTAAATCCCGTAGCTCTGCAGAGCCACCAGCAAGAGGACGCGCCCCACCATAAGAAGAGCTTATGTAGTCGAGTCCACCAAACAGCGAAAACTTTGACGATATTGAGTAGTCTGCAACAATACCCAACCTCAACGCAGCTTTTTCGTCAAACTCGACTGAACCAGCATCAGGATGAATCTGAACAGTATCGTAATCCTCTAGGCCATAGCGAACAAAAGTCCGAAACTTGAAACTCTCGTTCACAACCGAATTCAAAGAAAACTCAAGGAAAGGGCTGCTGCTCGATTCACCAAGGTCAGCCTTTCTGAATTGAGCACCAATATTCAATATCCCAAGCGTTGTTGGACTAAAACGGTGCTCAGACCCAACCATTAAGTAATGGTTAACAGCATCAGAAGCTACACCACCCCCGGCGGTGTCTGAATAACGATAATCGGTCGTAATAACAGTCGTCGGTGAATGCTGATACCTAACTTGATTATAAATTCCCCAAGTAAGACGGTCACTCGTATCAACTTCAGAATCGAGTTGATTGACACGGACCCCGGTGAAAGTACCTAAAAGCTCGGACCAGCGGTAACCGAAAGAATTGTCAGTTTGCCAATAAAGATTCTCGCCACCGGACTCAGACCGTCCTGATGCTATACCATAAGAATAGTCCGGTTCTAATTCGTAAGAGATGTAGTTGCGACTCGAAAAACGAAGAAGTTCGCTGAAGTGATGCGATACATTCACAGAGGCACGTGACTGACTATTGGTATCGCTCATCCCACCAGGGGTGTCTAAATAGTAGATCAAACCAAGGCGCCCGCTAACTTCTAAAGTTGTCTGAGGCACCTTTCTGACGAAAGACAGCTCGGCGCTTGGATTAATGGCAAAACTAGTTTCCTTGTCACCAATCCCTGGGAAAACATTACTGTCGTAAATTAAATTCGTCCCAACAGTCCACTCCAAAGGAAGGTCGCTACTATCGGTATCAGAAGCACGATACAAACCATTAGCGCTCAAAGACCCAGTAGACAAAAGAAATAGAACTAATCTTTTTGAACTTTTCATAAAAAGTATTTTTGATTAATAAATAAATTGAATAAATTCAGGGATTAGTGACTGGAGGCGGATCAATTACCGGAGGATTAACTACAGGGGGGACAAACGGCGGAATGACGGACTCACCGCCAACAGTGCCTGAGTTACCTGCGCCTCCACTCCCACTTGCCGACTCGCCCATCCCAGGAGGACCAGGAGGACTGTTGAGAGGATTCTGAGAGGCAGAATCAGCAAGCGCGGCATTAACAACAGCTGCTTGCTCGGAACCGACGGACGACTCAACCGCAGATTGGATCTGAGAAAGCGCATCCGGAGCAACTGCTACAGCTGCGCTTGAAATGGGCGCAGCTGCAGAAGGCGATGCCTCAATAGCAGCAGCGACGATTGAACCAACGAGAACCGGACCAGCAACGGACGCCTCAATTGAGACAATCACAACTTGAACGGCCGCGGCAGGAACGGCAGAGACAGCAGCCTTAACGACTGATGCCACAGATGCGGATTCTCCGACACCAACAACGCCTTCAACAGCGGCCCGGACAATTGTGGAAACGACTGCAGTTTCCTTGGATGACACCTCGATTGCTGCAGCGACAATCTGAGCCGCGTTCGAAGGCGATGCAGCAACTGCAAACTTAACGATAGCGGCAACAGCCTTAGCCCTCTCCGAAGCAGGCAACCTAGCCGCAGCAGCCAACGCCGATTTAACGAAGGCGGATGCATTCTTGGGATTCGATGCGACCTGCTTCGCAACTCGCGCTGCAAGAGCATCAGCACCACCAGTCACCTGAGTTTGTGCGGATGATGGCAAAACGCTAACCAAAGTTAAGCATATGGCGGAGACTCGGATCGTTTTCATAGGGCAGATTTCGAAATCAAATAAATTAAACAGCGGGCAGCGGGAATCGAACCCGCATGTCTAACTTGGAAGGATAGCGCTTTACCACTAAGCTATGCCCGCGTCAACAAGGCCAAGAGAATGCCTATCCCTTGATTTGGCAAGAGTTTTTTTCGCCTGCCCCAAATTTCTGTTGAAACACCTGATCCTTCAACATCGATCCTCTCTCGATATTTCGCTTTCCACAGCGGTTCCATCGCTTCAATCTCCAAAGCATGAGTTCACTCAACCGCCCCGAACTTCCACCACTTGGCATCGTCGCCGGCTTGGCGGACGAAGATCGCGCCCTCCTCAGCAATTACGGAGAATTTCTCCCAGCCCACCCGGAGCAACTCATCATCGCCGAGGGACACCCCCAAGACGCACTCTATTTCGTCGTCTCAGGCGTTCTCCATGTCCACACAGAGGTCGAAAAGCGAACCATCTTGATCGCCAGGATCGAAGCTGGCGAAACCATCGGCGAAGTGAACGCATTCGACCCAGGCACCGCCAGCGCGTCTGTCACCTCCAAGGAATTCTCCCAAATCTGGAAAGCCAGCCGCTCAGACATTGATGCCTTCGTCAATGCATACCCCGAAGCAGGCTCCCGCCTCCTTTCCGGGATCATCAGCTGCATGAGCCGACGAATCCGCCACATGAACGAACGCTTGGCCGATCACGAATCCCTCGCCAACGCAGAGCGCTGGTGGCACTAGAAGCCGCCGCGCCATGAACATCATTCCGATCGCGGCACTCGTCAGTGGCACCGGCTGGGAAGCCGCCTTGCTCCTGTTCTTCGCTATGATCATCGGTCACGCCATCGCCGATTACCCGATGCAGGGTGCGTTTCTCGCAAAAGCCAAGGACCGCTACTCGGATTCCGGCCAACTCTTCGGCGAGAGCCACCCACCGAAAGGCCTTTGGATCCACGCGCTGACCGCCCACTCCCTGGTCCACGCCGGTGCAATCTGGCTGATCACCGGTTCCCCATTGCTCGCCGCAATCGAAACCCTCCTCCACTGGTTCATCGATTTCGCGAAATGTGAAGGCTGGACATCGTTCACCATCGACCAACTCCTCCACATCGTCTGCAAAGCCATCTACGCAATCATCCTGTCATTCGGCATCATGACGGTCACCTGAACCATTCGCATCCGTCGCTAGAATCCTAGCGACCTCAACGTTTACAGTCGCCATGCCCACCCATCGACTGTTCTGGCCCGTCTTTCTCCTCCTCTGTCACTCCGCGTCAGCAGAAATCTCCCCATCACCGCTATTCCAGAACGGAGCCGTCCTTCAAAGAGAGAAAAACGTCCCGATCTGGGGCATCGCCACCCCAGCTTCCAGCGTCACCGTGACATTCGCGGGGCAAACAAAGACCGCCACCGCAGACGCTACCGGAAAATGGCAAGTCTCTCTCGACCCCATGCCCGCATCCGCCGAAGGACGCACGCTCACACTCACCGAAAACAACACGCCCCCCCTCGAAATCAAGGACGTCCTCGTCGGCGAAGTCTGGCTCGGCAGCGGCCAATCCAACATGCAATGGGCCGTCAACCAAACCCGCAAGGAAGACCAGGACCTCGCCGCGTCCGGTCCCATCCCTCTCCTCCGCCTCTTCGACGTCCCACGCGTCCTCAACCACGCCCGACAACAAACCGTCAATGCCACCTGGAAACCCGCCAACCCGGAAACCGCCAAATCCTTCTCCGCCGTAGGATACTTCTTCGGACAACAACTCGCAGAAGAGCTGAAAATCCCCGTCGGCATCATCCATTCATCGTGGGGAGGCTCACGCATCGAACCATGGTGGGCCGAAGAAGGACTCGAAGGCATCGCCGAACTCGCCGCCACACAAACCCACCGCCTCGCCCGCAGCCCCGGATTCCCCCAATACGATCAAGCCCTCCGCCAACACATCACCGCCGTCCGCACCTGGGCGGACCAAGCCGAAGCCGCCCTCGCAGCCAACCAACCCACCCCTATCATCCCCACCGGCCCCGAACTTCTGAAACTCGGCCACAACGCCGAAACCGGAACCTATCAGGCCATGATCCACCCCCTCGTTCCCTACGCACTCCGCGGATTCCTCTGGTATCAGGGCGAATCCAACAACGGCGAAGGCATGGCCTACACCACCAAAAAACTCGCCCTCATCACCGGTTGGAGAAAACAATTCGCCGCCCCCGAAGCACCCTTCCTCTTCGTCCAACTCGCACCCTACAACTACGGCGAACCTCGTAGATTCGATCTCCCCGGCATCTGGTGGGCCCAACAGAAAACCCTCGATATCCCGCACACCGGGATGGCCGTCACCAACGACATCGGAAACGTCCGCGACATCCACCCCAACAACAAATCCGAAGTCGCCCGCCGCCTCGCCCTCTGGGCCCTCGCCGACACCTACGGCAAAAAGGACACCGTGAAATCCGGCCCACTCTACTCCGGCTACAAAGTCACCCCGGAAGGCATCGCCATCCGCTTCGACCACCTCGGCGGCGGCCTCGTCACCCGCGACGGAATCGCCCCGAACTGGTTCGAAATCGCAGGCCCCGATGAACAATACCACCCCGCCGAAGCCAAAATCTCCAGCGACGGAACCTGGATCCTCCTCACCAGCACAAACGTCCCCAAACCCGACCGCGCACGCTTCGCCTGGAGCCAGATCGCCGAACCCAACCTCATGAACAAAGCCGGCCTCCCCGCCGCCTCGTTCAACACCCACTGGCCCGAAGACCCCACCCTCGGCCGCAACGTCTCCAAAGGAAAACCCCACCAATCCAGCCACCCCAACACCTACGGATGGAACACCGGCGTCACCGATGGCAACTGGGGCAACGCCAGCCCCACCTGCTACGCCACCAGCGAAAGCCCGGAATTCCCAAAATCCGTCACCATCGACCTCGGAACCACCGAAACCCTCCACCGCATCCGCTACGGCACCCCGCCCATCGGCTCCACCAAAACCATCGCCGTCTCCATCAGCGAAGACGGAAAAACCTTCACCGAAGTCGGCCGCCACGACTTCCCCGCCAAACAAGCCACCCGCACCACCGCCGCCTTCAACCCCACCAAGGCCCGCTACGTCCGCGCCACCTTCCTCGCCAACCACCTCCAGCAGGACAACTACGGCGCCTCCTTCGGCTTCCTCTCCGAACTCGAAGCCTACGCCAACTGACCTTCGCCTAACGGCAATCTAACAAACCCACCCTCACTCCCCGAAAACCGGGAAATCCGCCACCCGCTCCAGCACCACCCCATAAAGCTTCGCGATCTCCGGCGCGTCGGAAACGTGGTAAACCTCGCGATAATAGATCTCCTTGATCCCATACGCGCACAAGGTCTGCATGCAAGCCGTGCACGGCATCGTGGTCGTTGCCACCAGCTTCGCCTCCCCCCTGCGGAACAAACTGCAAAGGTTCACCTCCGCATGCAGCATGAACTTCTGCCGCGCCTCCCGGTCATCCCAAAAATCCGCCGGCGCATCAAATCCCGGAGCCAACCCGTTGTAAGCCGTCCCGATCACCCGATTATCCCAATCCAACGCCGCAGCCCCCACCTTGCGATACGGATCCTCCGACCTCAAAGACGCCACATGCGCCAAAGCCATCGCATACTGGGGAATCGAAAGTCGCGGTGCGGACATGCCCGCATCTTGAAAATTCACCCCCCTCCTGCAACCCGCAAATTGCGGATTTCACTTGGCGCTCAGCCCCAACCCACCACCCTCCCCTCGTGGAAACCTCACGCCCAGGAATTCTCGCAGCACTCACCGCCTTCTTCCTCTGGGGCGTGTTGCCGATCTTCTGGAAATGGCTCGATTTCCTTCCGCCCGCCAGCATCGTCGCCCAACGCACCCTCTGGTCCCTCCTGCTCCTCGCCGTCATCCTTCTCATCCGCGGCGAAGCCCGTCAGGTCCTGAAATCCCTGCGCTCCCCCCGCGCCATCGCCTGGCAAGCTCTATCAGGAACCCTGTTGGCATCTAACTGGCTCCTCTACGTCTGGGCCACCCTCAACGGTCGCATCGTCGAAGGAGCCCTCGGCTACTACCTGAACCCCTTCTTCAACATGCTCTTCGGCACACTCTGGTTCGGCGAACGCCACAACCGCTGCCAACTCGCTGCCATCGCACTCGCCCTCACCGGCGTCGCCATGCAAATGCGCGCCCTCGGCCACTTCCCATGGGTATCCCTCACCCTCGCCCTCACCTTCGCACTCTACGCCGTTGTTAGAAAACGCGCCCCACTCGGCTCCCTCCCCGGCCTCACCGCGGAAACCGCCATGCTCGCCCCCATCGCCCTCGTCTGGCTCATCATCTCCTCACCCACCCCCGCCGCCGCCTTCGGAAACTCACCCGCCAACGCACTCCTCGTCATCGGCACCGGCTTCGCCACCGCCCTCCCCCTCCTCTGCTTCGGCTACGCCACCCGCGCCATCCGCCTCACCACCCTCGGAATCCTCCAATTCCTCGGCCCCACCCTCCAGTTCTTCATCGGCTGGAAACTCTACGGCGAACCCATGTCCGCACTCCGCCTCGCATCCTTCGCCTTCATCTGGTCCGCCATCGCACTCTACGCCATCGATGCCCTCCGCAGACAACCCAAACCACCCCCTCCCCAGCCCTCTCCCACCTCCTGATCAATATCCCCGATCTGAAAGATCACACCATCCCCCCGTGTCTCCTGAGTTGGCTAAATCCCAAAATCCACCCGACTCATGCGCGCCATCCATCTCCTCGTTCCGCTCCTCCTCTCCCCCATTCTGTTAGCCCAACAAGATCCCCAGCGCCCCGTCGCCACCACCCAGGCGCTCGACCCCGCAGGCACCGCCGCCCGCATGATCGTCCCCGCAGGCTTCCGCGTCGAACTCATCACCGGCGAACCCACCATCGCCCAACCCATCGCCTACACCCAGGACGACAAAGGCCGCCTCTGGGTCCTCGAAAACACCAACTACCCCGAATCCCCAGGCCAACCCAAAGACCGCATCGTCGTCCTCGAAGACACCAACGGCGACGGCTCCTTCGACAAAAACTCCGTCTTCCTCAACAACCTCACCTTCTCCAGCGGCATCGCCGTCGGCTTCGGCGGCGTCTGGATCGGCTCCCCCCCGAACCTCCTCTTCATCCCGGACAGAAACGCCGACGCCATCCCCGACGGACCACCCCAAATCATCCTCGACGGCTGGGGCGCCGAAGACACCCACGAAACCCTCAACAACTTCACCTGGGGCCCCGACGGCTGGCTCTACGGCACCCACGGCATCTTCACCTTCTCGAACATCGGCACCCCCGGAACACCGGAAAACCAACGCGTCCACATCAACGCCGCCGTCTGGCGCTACCACCCCACCCGCAAGGTCTTCGAACGCTGGTGCGAAGGCGCAAGCAACCAATGGGGCCTCGATTGGAACGACCACGGCGAAGCCTTCTTCGCCGCCTGCGTCATCCCACACATGTGGCACGCCATCGAAGGCGCCCACTACACCCGCCAAGCCGGATCCCACGAAAATCCCCACACCTACCAAGACATCCAAACCATCGCCTGGGGAAGATATGAAAAAGCCGGATACTGCGGCGCCATGATCTACCTCGGCGGTGCCTTCCCCGATGAATGGCGGAACAACTTCTTCTTCCACGACGTCCACATGAACAAACTCCGCTGAGAAACCTTCACCAAATCCGGCTCCGGATACCGCAGCCACCGCAAAACTGACTTCCTCCACAGCCCCGACGCCTGGTTCCGCGGCCTCTCCCCGCAATACGGACCCGACGGCGGCGTCTTCATCTCCGATTGGTACGACAAAGTCCCCTGCCACCAACAACGCGCCTTCACCGATCGCTCAAACGGACGCATCTACAAAATCGTCAACGACTAGGTCAAACCTCGCAAAGTCGATCTAACATCCGCCACCGACGCCGAACTCGTCGCCCTCATGCTCGACCCCAACGACTGGCACGTCCGCCACGCCCGCCGCATCCTCCAGGAACGCGGACCCAACCCCAAAACCACCGACGCCCTCGAAGCCATCCTCTTCAAAAACCCCGACGACACCCGCCAACTCCGCGCCCTCTGGACCCTCCACTCCCAACAAGCCCTCACCGAAGCCACCGCCCTCCGCGCCCTCAACGCCCCATCCGAATACGTCCGCGGCTGGACCATCACCTGCATCACCGAACAGGGAAACCCCTCCCCCGCACTCCTCTCCCGCCTAAC
Organism: Verrucomicrobiaceae bacterium; assembly: GCA_005787565.1. Classification (GTDB taxonomy): domain Bacteria; phylum Verrucomicrobiota; class Verrucomicrobiia; order Verrucomicrobiales; family Akkermansiaceae; genus Luteolibacter. The sequence continues at coordinate 44,747 of SYAP01000357.1, forward strand.
TGAACTCGCCGCCACAGATCCCTCACCCGCCGTCCGCCTCCGCCTCGCCTCAGCCCTCCAAAAACTCCAACCCGCCACCCGCTGGCCCATCCTCCAACCCCTCGCATCTAACAAATCCGACATCGAAGACCCGAACATCCCCCTCATGCTCTGGTACGCCGCGGAGCCCTCCGTCGCTACCGATCCCCTCAGCGCCATCAACCTCCTCAAATCCACCACCCACCCCCGCCTCCAACAATTCATCCCCCGCCGCATCATGTCCGTCTTCATCACCGATGAGGAAAAAGCAGCCCCCGCCATGTCCGCACTCGCCACCACACTCTCGGAAAGCAAGTCCCCACTCCGCTCCAACATTCTAACAGGACTCCTCGAAGCCGCCAAAGGCCGCAAACGCATCACCCAACCCCAAGCCTGGCCCGCCGCCTATCAGAAACTCATCACCGACCCCGACGAATCCGTCCGCCAGAAAACCCAAGCCCTCGCCCTCCTCTTCGGCAGCACC
>SYAP01000358.1 GCA_005787565.1 Verrucomicrobiaceae bacterium
CTTTGGTTGCCTTCAATGCATTAAGCCCGCCCTGATCATACTTTCTTAACCATGGATAGATCGTGGTCCGGCACAGCCCCAGAGAATCCATGACATCAGCCGGACTTTCGCCATCTTCTCTCACCCGACGAACAGCCAGACTCCTGATGTGTTCGCTTGTCCCATGATCCAGCTTTCTCCCATCAATCTTCGGCATGCAGAAGACTATGGCGGAATATCGTTTTGTAGTCTATCCTAAAGACTTCTCAGTAGTGAGAGTGTGCTGATGGTTCCATTTGATCCGGTCAATTCACCGGGGTCTGCCGATCATTTCCGAGAATGGTATCAAGTTGGTGCTTCGGTTCGGCTGATAGGATCATGGTTGCCCGGGAATTCACGTGATGACTTTGCTGGAGAGATCCGCCTTTGGCGAATGGTTGAGGCACCGTTGGATGATCCGCTTCTGGTGGGGTTGATGTTAGAGGATGAGGTGCTTTATGAAAGCCAGGCACGATGGCCACTCGAGGCCTCCGGTAATGGAAACGCGATTCATCGACTTGGCATTTCTCGGTGGGGGAATGACCCGACATCATGGGTTTCCAGTGTGCCAACACCTGGATCGGATGCGGGTGGTAACGCTGGCTGGTACCGCAATACTTCCCTTCGGGCGGTGCGCTGAGTGGTCCGGGTGATGATGCGGATGGCGATGGTTTGGCGAACCGGTTGGAGTATTTGTTAGGCACGAATCTTGTCCTGTCGGGTGAATCACCGATCTCGAGTTTCATTGAAGGTAGTAGTTCGCAAGCCACTTTGGTGATGAAATACCGCATCAGGAGGGATCGAAGTGATGTTGGCATTTCATCCAAGAATTCGACAATTCTTGAAGCATGGGATGATGCCGAGGATGATCGTCTTCATTCATGGGATGGTTTGTTTGAAATTCGACGAACCTATTTGCCATTGGATTCAGGTCGTGGATTCATTCGCCTGGAAGCTCAGTGACGGTTGTCTCCGAAGATTCGCGGGAATCCGGAACTTGACCTGATGCCCGACTGCGTGCAGGTTTCTCCGTAAAAATGAAAGTTCAACGATTGCTGATTTTCCCGCTGGCATTGGGGCTGACTTCTTGTTTCAACACCCAAGAGCCCGGCTCTGATTACCTTGCCGGGGTGGGTGGTCCGATTCAGCACCAGACGTCAGGCGGTCCCCACCACCCGGCCCCGGCGATTCATGACGATGTCTCCTACTGGGATGGGGATGGAGTTTCAGGAAGTCCTTTGATCCGAATCAACCGCTCCCAGCAAAAAGCATCTTTCTACAAAGGTGGTGTGTTGGTTGGGGTGTCTCGTATTTCCAGCGGCAAGGAGGATTCCGGAACGCCGCCCGGCAACTACAGGATTTCTCAAAAAAGCAAGGACCACAAATCCACGCTCTATGGTGTCTTTAAAGACAAGACCACAGGTCAAACCATCGATGAAAGCGTGGACATACGCGTGGACAAGGTTCCTCCGAACGCCTACTTCGTAAACGCCCCGATGCCGAATTTTATGCGCTTCAACGGTGCCATCGGGATGCACACCGGCTATTTGCCCGGCTATCCGGCCTCCCATGGCTGCGTCAGGATGCCACACCACATGGCGGAGAAATTCTTCGAAAACGTTGAGGTGGGCACCCCGGTGATCGTCGAATGAATCCCTCCCAATCCCTTTTGCCCGATCCTACGGAAACTCTTGAAGTCAGTCCGCAATCGGTTGCGGCATGGCTTCACCTCCCGGAAACTGATCGCCCGCGTTTGATCGACTGTCGGGAGGCCGATGAAATCGAAATCTGCCAGCTTCCGAATCATGAGTGGTTTCCGCTTGGTAAATTTCCTCAATCCTTGGAAGAGCTCACCCGCGATCCATCCAGAGGCCTCATCGTCTATTGCCACCATGGAATGCGCTCGCTTCGAGCTGCTGCGTTTCTCCGCTCAAAAGGCTTTTCCTCTGCATTTTCAATGCGCGGCGGCATTGAAGAATGGTCAAACGTCGTCGATACCAAAGTGCCACGCTACTGAGTCCTCACCTCTTCCATCACCCATTTCGCATACGGTATTGATACACTACCGGGCCAAATCCTTATGATTTCAGGCACATCGTAAGGGTGCAGCTCTTGAAGCACACCTTCCAAATCCCCCGCCAAATCCCCGCGTGTTTTGAAAATCGCGAGCACCTCCTCACTCCGCTCAACCGCCCCCTGCCACCGATAGATCGACTCAACCCCCAACACCAAATTCACACAGGCCGCCAGTTGCCTTTCGATCAGGACTGTGCCAATTTGTCGCGCCGTTTCGATATCGGGAAACGTCGAGATCACCATCATCACGTCAGTCATCCCACCCCAAAACACTGAAAACCCCCAACTGGCAACCTTTCAGTGAAATCCGGCTTCCTAGAAAAACTCGTCGCAAGACTGGACCGCGTCGAACCCGGCGAAATCCAGCAAATCGTCACACGCCTCATCCGCGAAAAAGGCTTCCTCGAAAAAGTCTTCGAAGCCCTCCGCGAAGGCGTCATCCTCCTCGATCCCAAAGGAAACATCGGCTTCGTCAACCAAGCCGCCTGCCGCTTCTTCGGGCTCGACCCCGAACGCGCCCTCGGCGAACCCCTCGCCTCACAAGTCCGCGGACTCGACTGGGAAACCCTCGGAAAACCCGGCCGCACCGTCAGCCGCGACATCGAAGTCCTCTACCCCGAGCACCTCTTCCTCAACTTCTACCTCGCCCCCATCGACGAGGAAACCGCCGGCGAACCCCTCGGATTCGTCGTCCTCATCCGCGACATCACACGCAGCCGTGCAGAAGAACAGGAGACCATCGAATCCGAACGCCTCAACGCCCTCACGCTTCTCGCCGCCGGAGTTGCCCACGAAATCGGAAACCCACTCAACTCTCTCGACATCCACCTCCAACTCCTCGGCCGGAAACTCCGCAAACTTCCCCCCGGAGACCGCGCGCCCCTCGAATCCAACCTCGCCACCGCACGCGGCGAAATCCAGCGCCTCGATACCATCCTCAAACAATTCCTCCAAGCCGTCCGCCCCACACTCCCGCGCCGCGAACGCCACGACCTCCACGCTCCCCTCCACGAAAGCCTTCGCCTGTTGGAGCCCGAGCTTCAGGCTCGCCAAATCTCCGTCGAACTCGATCTATCCCAAAACCTCCCCCCCGCCCACATCGACCCCGGCCAATTCCAACAAGTCTTCTACAACCTCATCCGCAACGCCTATCAGGCACTCCCCGGAAAAGGCGGACGCATCACCATCCGCACCCGCTCGACCGACTACGAATTCCGCGTCTCCGTCGAAGACGATGGCGTCGGCATCTCGCCCGAACACATGGGCGCGCTCTTCGAACCCTACCACACAACCAAATCCTCCGGCACCGGCCTCGGCCTCCTCATCGTCCGCAGAATCCTTCGCGAACACGGCGGCGAAATCGAAATCGAAAGCCAGGAAAACCACGGCACACGCGTCCTCCTCCGCCTCCCACGTTCCGAACGCTCTGTCCGCCTCCTCGCCGCTCCGGAACCGGATCCCGTCATCGACCTCGACTGAAAAACCTAACAAACCCCGGCTTCCATCCCGCACCCCATGCTCCCCACCCTCCTCATCGTCGAAGACGAACGCTCCACACGCGAAGGCCTCCGCAGCGCCCTCGAAGAGGAATTCGACGTCTACACCGCCGCCGGAAACAACGAAGCCCTCACCATCCTCAAGTCCGAACCCATCGACCTCCTCCTCACCGACCTCCGCCTCGCTGGCGACTCCGGCATGGACCTGCTGGATGCCGCACTCGCCCTCCCGCAGCCCCCCGTCGCCATCATGATGACCGCCTATGGCTCCGTCGACACCGCCGTCGAAGCCATGCGCCGTGGCGCCTGGCACTTCGTCACCAAACCCCTCAACCTCGACGAGGTCGAAATGCTCCTCAAGCGCGCCCTCCGCAGCAAACGCCTCGAATCCGAAAACCAACAACTCACCCAACAAGTCCGACAGTCCCACAAGATCGAAAATCTCATCGGCAAATCCCCAGCCATGGTCCACGTCATGGACCTCATCCGCCAAGTCGCACCCACCCGCGCCACCATCCTCATCGAAGGCGAATCCGGAACCGGCAAAGAAGTCGTCGCCAACACCCTCCACCACCTCTCCGGCCGCCCTGCCGCCAAACTCGTCACCGTCCACTGCGCCGCACTCTCCCCACAACTCCTCGAAAGCGAACTCTTCGGCCACGAAAAAGGAGCCTTCACCGGCGCCAGCCAACGCCGCATCGGCCGCGTCGAACAAGCCGACGGCGGCACACTCTTCCTCGACGAAATCGGCGAAATCGACGCCAACACCCAAGTCAAACTCCTCCGAATCCTCTCCGAACGCACCCTCGAACGCGTCGGCTCCAACACCCCCGTCAAAGTCGACGTCCGCGTCATCGCCGCCACCAACAAAAACCTCCGCCAACTCGTCGACGAAGGCAAATTCCGCGAAGACCTCTACTTCCGCCTCAACGTCGTCAAAATCGACATGCCCCCCCTCCGCAACCGCCCAGAGGACATCGTCCTCCTCGCCAACCGCTTCCTCACCGAGTTCGCCAAAGAAAACAACCGCCCCGTCAAACCCCTCACCGACCCCTCCCTCCAACTCCTCTCCTCATACCCATGGCCCGGCAACGTCCGCGAACTCCGCACCGCCATCGAACACGGCGTCGTCATGTCCAACGACCCCGTCATCGACGTTCGCCACCTCCCCACATTCCTCCGCCAAACCCGCACCACCCCAGCCTCCATCCCATCCTTTCCGCAAAACACCCTTGCCGCTCCGCCCGAATTGAACTTGCATGCGCTCGAAACGAACGCCATCCAACAGGCGCTTGCGATGTCCCATGGAAACCGGACCCAAGCGGCCGAGCTTCTCGGGCTCAGCCGCCGGACCCTCCAACGCAAGCTCAGTGAAATGGGACTGTGACCTAGCCGCCTTCATCCTCCCATCATGAGCTCCAATTCACAATCGCTGGACACCGGCATCCTCGTCCGCCGCAGCCTCTTCTTCCTCGTCCTCATCCTCCTCACCCTCGGAAACCTCTTCACCCTCTTCAAAGGCCTCAACTCCCCGCAGGCCATGGACCAAGCCCAAATCGGCCGCGAAATCGCCCGCGGCAACGGCTTCACCACCAAATTCATCCGCCCCGTCGCCTACTACCAGGCTAAAACCGCTAAAAACACCGCCATCTCCTTCGAAAAATTCGAAGACACCTACCACTCACCCCTCAACCCGCTCCTCCTCGCCGCCGTCTTCAAAGTCATCGGCGCGGACGATCCCGAAGGCTGGCAAATGGGCGAAAACGAAATGGTCTTCCCCCTCGACCGCGTCGTCGCCACCGTCTGTACCCTCTTCTTCCTCATGGCCATCGGGGTCAACTACCTCCTCATCTCCCGAATCTTCGATGCCAAAATCGCCGGCGTCTGCGCCATCCTCATGCTCTTCTGCGAAGTCTTCTGGAACTACTCCCTCAGCGGACTCCCCCAAATGCTGATGCTCCTCCTCTTCTCCTGCGGCATCTACTTCGTCTACCGCGCCATCGAGGCCTCCACCGAAGGTCGCATCGCCATGACCCCAGCGCTCCTCGCCGCTGTCTTCTTCACCCTCCTCGCCCTCACCCATTGGATGACGGTCTGGATCGCACTCGGCTACATCATCTTCGCCGCCATCGTCTTCCGCCCCCGCGGCATCGTCGGCGTCTCCATCCTCGCCATGCTCCTCATCCCTGCCGCATTCGTCATGCTCAGGAACAATACCGTCTCCGGCTCACCCTTCGGCACCGCTTTCCTCACCCTCTACAACGGCCTCGCCTCCGGCTCCGAAATGGTCGTCATGCGCACCACCGACCTCGAAGCCGAACCCCTCGTCCTCGAAGGCCTCATCTCCAAAATCCTCCGCACCACCCTCCTCCAGGCCACAGACATCATCCCGCTCCTCGCCGGCATCATCATCGCCCCGCTCTTCTTCCTCTCCCTACTCCACCCCTTCAAACGACCCGCCATCGCCACCTTCCGCTGGGCCATCCTCCTCATGTGGGCCTCCGCCGCCGTCGGCCTCGCCTTCTTCGGCATTACCACTGACGCACTCGATCCCAACCAGATCCACCTCGTCTTCGCTCCCATCATGACCGCATACGGCCTCGCCTTCGTCTCCATCCTCTGGAGCCGCCTCGAGTTCGTCGCCGCCACACCCATGCTGCGAAACGTTCACCACATCGTCATCATCTTCATCTGCGCCCTCCCGCTCATCCTCTCCCTCCCGCAAAAAGTCCGCCTCGGCCTCGAGTTCCGCGACCGCGGGGGCGTCCCACACTGGCCACCTTACTACGCCCCGGTCCTCAACAACCAACGCGCAGGACTCAAAGCACTCGTCGAAGAAAAACAAATCGTCTTCGCGGACCAACCTTGGGCCGTCGCATGGTATGCCGACCGCATCAGCATCTGGATCCCACCCACCCGCGACGGCTTCTCAACCCTCGAAACCCACGCCAGCGACTTCCAAACCCCCATCGCCGGCATCCTCATCACCCCATCCTCCTACGGCTCCGGAAACGTCACCGAAATCGCCACCCGCTACCGCGACTTCACCTCCCTCGTCCTCGATGGAAACGTCTCCATGGCCACCAACCCTCCCGGCGTCGCCATCTTCGACAAAGACCAGAAAATCCAGGAAATCACCCGCCGCTACCAATACCGCGTCCCACTCCTCAGCGTCTCCGTCGCCTTCTACACCGACCGCCCCGCCCAGTCCATCGACGCCCCCTCACGCTGATCCTCCCATGCCACGCCAAAAGCCAGCAACCACCGGCGAGGACACCCCAACCCCCGCCCAACCCTCCTTCGAAGACACCCTCCACGACCTCGAAACCCTCGTCGAGGCCATGGAAAGCGGAGACCTCCCCCTCCACGAACTCGTCAACTACTACGAAAAAGGCAACGTCCTCCTCAAACGCTGCGAATCCCTCCTCGGCACCGCACGCGAACGCATCCAAATGATCACCCTCCGCAACTCCGGAGAAATCGGACTGGAAACCAACGCCCTTCCCCACCACACTCCCCAGCCACCCCTCTCACCCAACGCCTCTCCGGACGACACTGACGACGATGACGACATCCGCCTCTTCTGAGCCCCCAGCCCTTGGCCCTCTCCTCTCCGCGATCCACTCGCCGGAAGACGTCAAACGCCTCACCGATGAACAACTCCCCGCACTCGCGGCGGAAGTGCGCCACTCCCTCATCACCTCCCTCTCCAAAACCGGCGGCCACCTCGGCCCCAACCTCGGCGTCACCGAACTCACCATCGCCCTCCACCGCGTCTTCTCCACACCCAAAGACAAATTCGTCTTCGACGTCGCCCACCAGGGATACGTCCACAAAATGCTCACCGGCCGCGCCGACCAAATCCACACCATCCGCACCTACAAAGGTCTCAACGGATTCATCCTCCGCTCCGAATACGAACACGACGCCTACGGCGCCGGCCACGCCGGCACCTC
>SYAP01000359.1 GCA_005787565.1 Verrucomicrobiaceae bacterium
ACGCACTAACAAGAAGATCGATCTGCATCTCGCTGATCTTCGGAATCCCATCATTGTCCAAAGAAACCCCGGGCTGCAACGCCGGCGGCGGGAACAGTAGATTCTGCGTGCCCGAGCTTTGCAGATCCTTCTCCAGCTCACGCACGAAAGTCGCATGCTGCTCTAACAAGGCACGCTCTTCCGGATCAACATGCGCCGCAATCTGCTTCAAATCATCGCGCACCTCATCAAGAACGCTCCCAAGATTCTCCCGGTCCTTCGTGGACCCGTAAAGCTTCTCAAACAGCGCATACGGATCACTCACCGGAGCCAACGGCTGGTTCGAGCCCGCGTACGCCTTGCGGGTCCACGGATCAGCCCGGTTGGGAACGGCGACACCAAGCTCCAGCGAACCGAAGCGCGTCGCGGTCTCCGGCCGAGCCTGAAGGAAATTACGGATCTCCTGATCGATCGAAATGTTCCGCGCCCACCCCGCCGGCTTGTCACTCCCACCCTGGATGTTCCCCGGAAGCAGCTCGTCCGCCGTCAACAGGCAACTGATCCCGCGCATGTGCCCGTCACCATCACCCCGAACCTTGTTGCACACGCCTTTCAGCGTCATCAACCGGCTCTTGTAAGCCTCGAGCGGCGCAAGGATCCGCTTCAGCTTGAAATCACTTCCAACCTCATCAGGCCAAAACTCAGGCGGAATCGTCCCGTTCGGCGTGAACATGAAAATGATCCGCTGCGTCTTCGCCCCGGGCGCATTCGCAGCCAGCGATGGCAAGGTCGGCAAAAACGGCAGCGCGGCAGCGGACAAACCCAGCTGGCGGAGAAAACGGCGGCGCGTGGTGAGATTCATGGTTGATTTCAGTTAAGGCTTCATGCCGCGCAACACGGCCAAAGTGTTGAGTTCCACAATGAGATTCCTAAGATGGTGGCCGGATTGGATGAACGACCCATCGAGATTTTCAATCGTCCCCGGACCATACACCGCCGGATTCTGTTTCACAATGAATTGGAACAACTGCCGGATGAACCCGCGCCGCGCCGCCTCGGAGGTCACCGCATGCCCCGCCACATCCCGCGGCCCACGCAACCGGATCACATCCCCTTCGATTGTTAGATAATCGGCCTCGGCATTCACCGGCTTCTCCCCCTCCGTCGTCCGGAACCGCCCGACCGCATCGAAATTCTCCAACGAAAACCCCAGCGGATTGATCGTCTCGTGACACGTCATGCAAGACGCGTTGCGCGTCAACTCCGCCACCTTCTCCCGCGTCGTCAACCCAGGCTCGAAATGCTGGTTCTCAAACGCAATCGCCTCAGGCGGTGCCTTCAGCACCCCTCCCAGCACATGCCGGGTCAGAAACACACCACGATGGATCGGCGAGGTCGTGTCATGATGCGCCAGCCGCGCTAACAGATAGGGATGCGTCAGCACCCCGGATCGCTGCGCGGGATCACATTTCACAACCTGAAATCCCTCACCTCCCGGAAAAGGCAACCCGTAGAAATTCGAAAGCCGTTCGTTGAGCAGCAAATAATCCGCCTGGATCAACTCCCGGTAATCGGACGCCTCACTCCACACCACCCGATCCACAAACAACTCCAGCGACCTCCGCAAATCCGCTACCATCGCCGCATCAAACCCCGGAAACGACTCGGGATTCTTCCGCAAATCCCCCTCAACATCCAGCTTCAGCCACCGGAAAAAGAAATCATTCACCTTCGCCCGCGCCCGCGGATCGGACATCAGCCGCCACGCCTGCGCCCGAACCTGTTCCGCATTGCGCAGCTGCCCCGCCTTCGCCGCATCAATCAATGCCTGGTCCGGCAACGAATCCCAAAGCCCCAACGCCAACCGCGTGGCCACCGTGAAATCGGACGCCTCCCCACCAAGCTCCGGATAAAGAAACCTCGGCGACTTCAAAATCGAGATCACCGCACGCTTCACCGCCTGATCCGCCTCCATCCCATCCGCAAACGGATGCTCCACATAAACCCGCCGCTCCGCATCCCCTAACGGACGCCGGAACGCACGCTCCGCAAACGTCCCAACAAAACCCTTCAGCCGGTTCACCCGGTCCGGATCACCCTCCGGCACCCCGCTCAATTTGTGCAACCGCGCAACCACCTCACCCGATACCTCCAACGCCGCCTGCGTGCTCGCCTCATGCCACGCCTTCGAAATCTCAGTCCCACGCTCATAACCCTCACTCGCATCATCCGGCGGAAAATTCGTCGAAACCACCGCCACCCGCCCCGCCCACGCCGGCGACAAATACGGCGCAGCCATCACCGCCCACTCCCCGCGCGGCATCTTCCAATCCAACCTCACCATCCCCTGTGCCTCCTTATACTTGAAATAGTCCAACTTGAACGGATACGCCCGACCACCTAACAGAAAAACCCGCGCGACCGACTCCCGAACCTCCGCCCCCGAACTCACCCACGAATCAATCAACGCCGTCTGCCGCTTCGCCCCGCTGTCATCACGATGATTCCCATCCCCCTCCTCCGCCTCCATGTTCAGATAAAACCGCGCGCCATTCGGCGTGCTCAGCTTGAACTCATACCAACCCGTCGCCGGCGCAATCAACGACCCCTGCCACTCGATCGAAAACTGATCCGCCGCAATCCCCTCCACCGGCGGCCCCTCCCCGAAATCAAACGACAACGCCCGATCCTCCCGCTCCAACACCTGCTTCGCCTTCTTGTTCATCCCGTCGGACTGGAAATACCGCGCCTGCAACCCCTTGCCCTCACCCGGATGACTCACCCCGCTGAAACTCCCTAACAAATCCGCAACCGACTCCCGGAACTGCCGGTTCGTCAACCGCGCGAACGCCGGCCTCACCTCCGCAACCTGACCCGCCCGCGCCGCAGGCGAATAAAACGCCCCGTAAATATACTCCGCCACCGCCTTCGCATCCTCACCCACCACCAAATGCGGATCCTCCTCCGGCATCCGCTTCTCAATATACCGCGTCAACGACGCCAACGACCGATCCCCCTGCAACGGATCCTCACACTCATCCTCCACCCCCTCACCATTCGCCCCATGGCACGATGCACAATGCTTCTCATAAATGGCCACACCGCTCGGTGCCTGCCCGAAAACGGGCAACGCGCCGGCAAGAAAAGCCATCCATGGAAGAAAATTCCGCTGCATCCGCCGTCCCCATACGCCATTCCAATCCCGATGTTTCACGTCAATTCCATCCACCAGTCCCCATCCCCGCCAATTTTTCGAAAAACCCGAGCTTGACTCGACCGCCCCGTTCCCTATGTTCCGCGCCCCGCCACCAAACGGCAACTCTTCTTCACGACCATGGCAAACCACAAATCCGCCCTCAAACGCGTCCGTCAGACCGAAGTCCGGACCGAGCGCAACCGCGCCGAAAAAAGCCGGATGAAAACGATCCGCAAAAAAGCCCTCGCAGCCATCGCCTCCGGCGACAAAGACGCCGCCGCCAAAGCCGCCAGCGCCTTCTCCTCCGTGGTCGACAAAGCTGCCAAGCGCAACCTCATCCACCCCAACAAGGCCGCGAACCTCAAGAGCAAGACCGCCAAGGCCCTTGCCTCCATCGCCTGATCCCGGCTACACCGGATCGCCGGAATCCAGAAAACAAGCGGACCGGCCCACCGGTGCCGCTTTTTTTCGTATCTCCCACCACCCTCCCTCCCCATGGCGGAATCCACTCCCATCAATCCCCGCGCGGCAACCGCCGCCAAAATCGCCGCCAACCCCGGCGGATACAAGGTGTGCGAAGGCTGCGACTCCATCGTGGGAACCGGTGCCGCACTCTGCCCGAACTGCCACAGCTTCCGCTTCGACACCTCCGCCGAACGCGTCATCCTCCAAGCACGCATCCTCGGCGCACGCGAGCAAACCTCCGTCACCGCCGACGACCTCGGCTGACCCGCCGCCCATAAAATCCCATGAGCCAACCCCCAATCGGCTTCAAGGAATGGCAAGTCGTCTGTGACGCCCTCGCCTCAGGCCGCCAGTCCATCCTCCTCCGCAAAGGCGGCATCCACGAAGGCCGCCAAGGATTCTCCTTCGCCCACGAATCCTTCTTCCTCTTCCCCACCCACTTCCACGCCCAAGCAGACCACGTCCGCGAAGGCCAAGTCGCCGTAAAACCCGAATGGCAGGACGGCGACATCGTCCGCATCACCCACCACGCCGAAGCCGAGTGGGCCATCACCGTCACCGATTGGCCCAAAATCGCCGCCCTCGAACCCCTCCACCTCTACACCGAAGCCACCGTCCGCGACCGCTTCGACTGGGAAGGAAAAGGCATGGCCTCCGGCAGCATCCACATCGCCCTCGTCCGCATCCGCCAACTCGCCGAACCTTGGGAAATCCAATACACCCCACGCTTCGGCGGCTGCCGCAGCTGGATCCAACTCCCCGTCCCACCCGCCAACTGGCGCGAAAATTCACACCCCGTCCTCACCGACGAATCTTTCTCCGCCCTCGCCGAAACCATCGGCCTCAGCCCGCTCAAAACCCCAGCTCCTTGAGCAATCGCTCCGTCTGATAGACCGACCGCATCACCGCCAACATCCCGGCCGGATGCACCGAAACCGCCCGGCCACGCCCGCCATTATACCCGAAGTCGGACACCAAACCCGGCGCATTGCTGTCGAAAATCAGCCCCACCAGCTCCCCATCACGATTCACCATCGGACTCCCCGAGTTCCCTCCGGTAATGTCGTGATCACTCACAAAATTCAGACGCACCCCGGCATCAATCGCCCCGGCCTTCTCCTTCCACTCATCTGATAGATCGAACGGCGCAATCCCCTTCTGCCCCTCATGGCGCTCCTGCATCCCCTGAAACGTCGTGAACGCCGCCACCCCATCCGGAGCCGGATACCCCCTCACCAACCCATACGAAAGCCGCAACGTGAAATTCGCATCCGGATAAACCGCATCCCCCTCCATCGCAAACCGCGCCTCCGCAATTTTCCGGTGCGCCTGCGAAATCCCCTCGGAAATCGCATCCCCCTTCTCCCGCCACTTCCTCGCCTCCCCATCCACCAACAACGCCAACCGGATCAACGGATCACCCGACTCCCGGATCGCCTCCATCCCACCCTCATACAGCCGCCGCCTCACCTTCACATCGCCCAACTCCGTCCCCTGCACCCACTCCACCGCCCGCTCCCGCGGACTCTTCCCATCCAGCACCTTCTTCACCAACGGATCATCCACACCCAGCTTCCCGCACATCACCGTCAGCGAATCCCCCAACCACAACGTCTCGAAATCCAAATGGATCGGACGCTCCGAAAACAACCCGTGCTCTAACGAATCCCGACCCGACTCCTGATACTCCGGCAAACGCTCCCCATCCGGCTTCCCGGACTCCTCCGCCACCCGCACCAACGTCCGCGCCATCCCAAAAAACCGCGTCCCGAACGCCTCACCACCCTCCCACATCCGCTCTCTAACGGAAATCTCCGCGCCTTCCCCTAACAACCTCGCGATCTCGTCATGCGCCTCGTCCGCCGCACGCCACCGCTCATCCGCACGCATCACCCCGCGCAACGCCTTCTCCGACTCCCGCTTGCGATCCATGAACGCCGGATCCAACAATCCATCCAACCTCGCCTGCGAGGCCTTCCGCCCGTTCTGCGTCCCCACCAGCGATTGCTTCGCTCGCCGCGCATTCTCCAGATCCCGATCCGACCACGCCCGCAACAACGCCTCCACCCGATACATCCGCTCCAACCCCTGCGGAAACTGCCGGTCACGCATCGACTCCATCTGCGCCAACGTCATCGAACGATTCGTCCGCCCCGGATGCCCGGAAACAAACGTCAACTCCCCCTCCTCCGCCCCAGCCTCCTTCCACTTCAAAAAATGCGGCGTCTTCGCCGGCTTCCCGTCCTGATAGGCCCGGAAAAAACAGAAATCCAAACAATACCTCGGATACTCGAAATTGTCCGGATCACCCCCGAACGCCGCCGCCCTCGCATCCGGCGCGAACACCAGCTTCACCTCGCTGTAACGCTGGAACTGATAGAGATGATATTGCCCTCCACGATACATCGCCACCACCTCGCAGTTCAATCCGCTTTCCTTCCCTGCTTCCCTCTCGATCTCCGCGATCACTTCCCTCCGCGCAGCCACCGCCTCATCCGCTGTTAGATCATCCCCCACCGCCGCATTCACCCGCTCCGTCACATCCGTGATCGACATCAGCACATTCAACTCCATCCCCGGACACGGCAGCTCATCCTCCAGATTCTCCGCATAAAATCCATCCTTCAGGTAATCCTTCTCAGTCGTGCTCAACCGCTCGATCGTCCCCGCTCCCACATGATGATTCGTCAGAATCAACCCGTCCGGCGAAACAAACGAACCCGACCCACCACCAAATCGCACCGAAGACTTCCGCAAATGCTCCAACCACTCCGGCGTGATCTCGAAATCATGACGCTCCTTCACCTGCTCCACCGGCGGCTTGCTGAACAACCACATCCCTTCATCCGCATGCAGCGGAAAAACCATCCCCACAACCATCATCGCGAAACCAGAAAAACGCATGCCCCAACCCTAGTCACCACACCCGCCCACGCAATCCCCAACCCGCCCACGCAATCCCCAACCCGCCCGCGCAATCCCCAACCCGCCCAACTCACTCCACCACCATTTTCACCGGCTCCACATAATCCCGCCAATGCCGCTCGATCACCTCCCGATCCGGCTCCCCATCCATCACCAGAAACCGGTAACTCGAAACATATTCCTTCCCCGGCTCAATCGTCCACTCACCCAACTGCGACGGCGCGAAACAGAAAAACGGCTCCTCCGGATGCACACGAATCGGCTGCGGAAACCGAAAATTCTTCGAATGACACAAAATCACCACCCCACAAGCCTTCCCATCCACCTTCCCACCCACATAACACCACCTCGCCCGCGAAGTGTTCGCCTTCACCCGGTCCGTTAGACCCTCGGAAGTCAAAATCGTTAGATTCTCCGCTCCGTTCCAAGCCTGGTTCCCCCGATATCCCAGCCCGCCATAATGATAGGTCGGCAATTTCAAAACATCCTCCGTCGCACACTCCTGCCGCACGACCAGATCAAACCGGTTCACCTCCACCTCACCCCCACCCGGCGGCAGCACCCGCAACCGCCACTGCTCATTCAACGCCGTCACCGGCGGTTTCACCCCAAGATCCACATACCGGTGCCGCCCCACCAACTCCCCAAAAACCGTCCCACCCGAAAATCGATCCAACGAAACAAACTCCACCCTAGCCGACCCCGTCCCCATGTTCCAGAAATCCGGCTTCCGCCCCTGGAACTCCGTGCTCGTCCACGCGAACCATACCCCATGATGATGCACATGCCCCGGCGGACAATCAGCACTCACCACCTTACCCCCCGGCGTCACCAACGGATGCAAATACCCACCCCGCCGGTAAAGCTCATCAATCTCCGGCGACGGCAAATCCCCAGCCTCCGCCTGATAGATCAACAGCTCGCGCGGATCCACCGAACCGCTCTTTCTGAAAACAATCCGCGACCCCTCCCGCTCCGCCGCCACCATTTCCGCCAATTTCATGTCCACCGGCTCCAACATCACCGACTCACCAGCCGCCAATTCCGGCAACACCACATGCCCAACCCCGCCCGCCGACCGCTGCACCTGCAAAACATCACCCCCGCTCGTCTGATAAACCGCTGGCAACGCCCCCACCACCTTCTCATCCAGCTCCACCAGCGAATCCCTCCGCTCCACCGCCCCGGCCTCAAGCCGGATCGTCTTCGCCTTCGCCGTTGCGGACAAAGGCATCACCAACAACCCGCCAACCAACACCAAGAAAACCTTCATTTCCTCGAAAATCTCAGAATCCGGTCATGCGCTGTTAGAAACACCGACTTCCCGTCAGCTCCCCCGAACGCGACATTCGCCGTAGCACGGTGCGTCAAAACCCTACCTAACAGCTTCCCCTCCTTGGAAATCACCAGCAACCCGCCCGGCCCCGTCGCCCAAAGATTCCCCGCCGCATCCACCTTCAACCCGTCCGGCGCACCTTTGCCACCCAGCCCCTTCGTATCGAAAAACACCTCCGCCTTCCCCGTCCCGCCATCCGCATCCACCGGAATCGAGAAAATCACCGCCCGCGGACCATGCGAGTTCGCCACATACAAAACCCTCTCATCCGGCGACAACGCAATTCCGTTAGGCCGCTCGATGCCCCTCTCCACCAGCTTCACCTCACCCTCCACCGTCACCTGATAGACCCCGCAGAAATCCAATTCCCGCATTGGATCATTCTCACCCTTCGGCAATCCATAAATCGGATCCGTGAAAAACACCGCACCCGATGAATGCACCACCAGATCGTTCGGACTGTTCAACCGCTTGCCCTCATACCGGTCCGCCACCGTCATCTTCCCCCCACCCGGTGTTAGAATCGAAACCCGCCGGTCCCCGTGCTCGCACAACATCAACCGCCCCTTCCCGTCAAACGTCAGACCGTTGGACCCCGGCTCACGCCCATACTCCGCCAACCCCGTGAAACCCGCCGGCTTCATGAAAACCCGGAATCCCTTCTCCGGCTCCCAAGCATGAATCACATTGTTAGGAATGTCCGAAAACAAAAGCTGCCCGTTCGCCTTGTCCCACACCGGCCCCTCCACCCACTGATAGCCCCCACCCAGATTCTCAATCGCCGTCCCCGGCGCAATCAACGCATCCAGCGCCGGATCAAGCCTCTCAATCGACGGCTCCTGTCCGAAAACACAGCCGCACAACGCAAAAAACATCAAGGTCGCTCTCATCACATCAATCAGGGGTTCAACATCAAACGTCTCAAATCACAGCCGACTTTCGGGCGCAGGCTCCTCACCCAGAATCTTGTCCAACTCCGCCACCCGCTCCCACGGACAACGCTTCCGCTGATACTTCCGCCAAACCACATCCCGCAACGCCCGCCAAACCTCCTCCGGAACCTCCCCAGCCTCCAACCGCTGCCAATCCGGATCCGTCTTCAACGTCGTCAAAATCGTCCAACCACCCGCATGATGCGTCGCACGGAAATACCGCTTCCCTTCCTCCGTATGCTCATTCCATTCATGGCTCTCCATGTCGCAAGGCTGCCCACCACCCCTCCCACTGGCAAGCCGACAAATCACCGCCTTTTCCCGCGTTTGAAGCGATCCATAGGGTTGACGTCGGCACCCCCAATGCCTATCTCTGCGGAGGAATGATTTCGCGCTCCCTAAAAATCCTGCTCACCCTCATCGCAATCGCGATCCCTGCCCAAGCGCAGTTGGTGGCAAACCTCCGTCTCTCCAAATCCCAATACGTCGCCGGTGAACCCGTCATGGCCACCGTCACCATCACCAACCACGCCGGCCGCGACATCACCTTCCGCGGCGACGCCCGCAGCCAGTGGCTCGACTTCATCGTCAAACGCAGCAACGGCGAAGCCGTCACCTCCATCGGCCGCCCCGTCTTCGGAACCGTCGTCATCAAAGCCGGACAAACCATGGGCCGCCAGGTCAACCTCGCCGGCATCTTCCAACTCGCCGACCCAGGAAACTTCTCCGTCACCGCCATCGTCCGCCTCCCCAACCAAACCGTCGAAGGAACCTCCACCAACCGCGTCCTCTTCAACCTCAACCCCGGCCGCACCTACTGGACCCAAAAAGTCGGAATCCCCGGCCGCCCCGGACAAACCCGCGAATTCCGCGTCCTCACCTTCTCCGGCGGACAAACCTCACAAATCTACGCCCAAGTCATCGAAGGCCGCACCGGAATGCCAGTCAACACCTTCTCCCTCGGCGATGCCCTCCTCCTCCGCAAGCCCATGGTCACCGTCGATAACCGCCAGCGCATGCACATCCTCTACCTCGCCACCCCCACCATGTGGGTCCACGCCCAGGTCGATACCGATGGCAAACTCGCCGACCGCAAAATCCACGAACGCGGCCCTCGCGGCGACCCTCAGCTCATCACCGCTCCCAACGGCACCGTCTCCGTCTCCAACAGCATCCCCTACGACCCCGCCGCCGCAGCCGCCGCCCGCAGACAGGAACGAAAACTCTCCGACCGGCCCGCTTTCATCTACGAATGAACCAACCCTCCAATTTTTTCACCAATCCCTCGATAAATCTTTACATTTTTTAAACATTTAATATTCCCGTAATGTTTCCCATTTCCTGCACGCCATGAAACACCTCATCAAACTCCTCACTCTCGGCGCACTGCTCGTTTTCGGTACCACCGCCCAAGCCGGCTTCCGCACCGTCATCATCGACCCCGGACACGGCGGCCACGACAAAGGCGGCCAATGGGGCCGCGTCTACGAAAAACACCTCGCGCTCGACACCTCCGTCCGCCTCGAATCCCACCTCAAAGCCATGGGCTTCCGCACGGTCATGACCCGCCGCAGCGACTACTTCATCTCCCTCCCCCATCGCGTCAGCACCGCCAACCGCTACAAAGGTGCCATCTTCGTCAGCGTCCACTACAACTACACATGGAAACAACAGGTCAGCGGCCTAGAAACCTTCTACCACGGCGCCCACAGCAAACGCCTCGCCCAATACGTCCAACAAGGCATGCTCAAACGCGTCCGCGCCGTCGACCGCGGTGCCAAATTCGCACGCTACTACGTCATCCGCCACTGCACCATCCCATCCATCCTCGTCGAAGGCGGATTCGTCAGCAACACCGGCGAACGCAACCGCATGAAGTCAGCATGGTATCGCGATGCCATCGCACGCGGCGTCGCCGAAGGCATCCAGCGCGCCTCGCGCAGCATGTGATCCGAAAAGCCTAACCCCTCTCTCTCCCCACCCCCGGTCGCGGCCACACCGCACCGGGGGTTTTTCATGCCCTCAACTCAACCTCCCCTCACTTCCGGAAAAACAACAACCGCAAACTGTTCAACACCACCACCACCGTCGACCCCTCATGCCCCAAAACCCCGATCGGCAACGGAATCCACGACGCCAAAGCTGAAATCCCCAACAAAACCACCACCCCCAGCGAAATCCCCAAATTCTGCCGGATGATCCACCGGCACCTCCGCGAAAGCTCGATCGCATCCACCACACCCTCCAACTTGTCCCGCGTCAAAATCACATCCGCCTGCTCCAACACCGCATCCGATCCCCTCAACCCCATCCCCACCGAAACATCCGCCGCCGCCAAACTCGGCGCATCATTCACCCCATCCCCCACCATCGCCACCACCTCCCCCGCAGCCCGCCACTCCCGGATCGCACTCACCTTGTCCTCCGGCGTCAAACCCGCCCGCACCTCATCCAACTTCAACTCCTTCGAAACCAACTCCGCCGCCTGCGGCCGATCCCCCGTCAACATCGTCACCAAAATCCCCCGCCTCCGCAACTCCGCAACCAACGGCCCCGCCTCAGGCCGCAACCCGTCCCGCAACAAAATCCGCCCCTGCCGCCCTCCATGCGAGACCATCACCTCCGTCAATCCAGGCTCCGGATCCGGCAAACCCTGCATCCACCCACCACCCTCAAACATCGCACGCTTCCCCTGCCCCGCCTCAACCCCACCCACCACCCCGCGCAAACCCTGCCCCGCCAACGAAACCACATTCTCCGCCCCCACCGCATCACTCCCATGCCTCCTCAAATACTCCGCCGCGATCGCCCGCGACAACGGATGCGTCGACTGCCGCGACAATCCCGCCGCCACCGCCAGAATCTCATCCTCCGTCCCCGCCTCCGATACCTCGATCCCCACCAGCGCCAGCTTCCCCTCTGTTAGAGTGCCCGTCTTGTCCACCGCCAAACGCCGGATCGTCGCCAACGTCTCCAGCGCGATCCCTCCCCGGAACAAAATCCCCCGCCGCGCCCCGGCCGCAATCCCCGCCAAAATCGCCGACGGAATCGAAATCACCAACGCACACGGCGAACCCACCACCAACAACGTCATCGCCCGGTAAAACGCCGACCAACCACCCCCCCCAAACACAAAAGCCCCCACCCCCAACCCCAAA
>SYAP01000026.1 GCA_005787565.1 Verrucomicrobiaceae bacterium
GCGGCTGATGCCGAGCAGGCGGGCGGTGCCCGAGATATTGCCCTGTGCCTGCGCCAGCGCGGAGCGGATCGCGGAACGGTCCGCCGCCTCGCGCACCGCCTTCAGGTTGATCGGTCCTGACGCCATGTCGGGGCTGGCGAGGTCGAGATCGGCAGCGTTGAGGACGATGAGCGGGGAGTTGCCGCCGAGTTCGAGGCAGAGGCGTTTGTAGCCGCAGGTGCGGGCGATGGATTTCCCGATTTCGACGGAGCCGGTGAAGGTGACGATTTCGACGCGGTCGTCGGTGATCATGGGGGTGACGATGTCGTCGATGCCGCCGAGGAAAAGGCTGAGCATGGGGCCGGGGAGGCCGGCCTGATAGAGGAGTTCGGCGAACTTGAGTGCTGTTAGAGGGGTGCGGTCGGAGGGTTTGAGGAGGACGGGTGCGCCGGCGGCGATGGCGGGTGCGAGTTTGTGGACGACCTGGTTGAGTGGGTGGTTGAAGGGGGTGATGGCGGCGACGAGTTTGACGGGGTAGCGGGAGGTGAAGATTTTGCGGGGTTTGCCGATGGGTGAGATGTCGCAGGAGAAGATGCGGCCGTCGTCGCGGAGGGCTTCCATGGCGGCGAAGTCGAGGACGTCGGAGCTACGGGATGTCTCGTATTTGGCTTCGCGGATGGCGAGGCCGGTTTCGCGGGTGATGAGTGCGGCGAATTCGTCGCGGCGTTCGGCGAGGAGTGTGGCGGCTTTGCGGAGGATGTCGTGGCGGTCGCGGCGGGTGAGGGATTCGTTAGGGAATGCGAGGGCGGAGGTGATGGCGGTTTCGAGGTGTTCGCGGTCGATGAGGGCGGTGGTTCCTGTTAGGGAGCCGTCCCATGGGTAGCGGACTTCGAGGGTGCGGCCGGTGGTGACGGGTTGTCCGGCGATGTAGGAGGGGAGATGAAGTGGGGTTTGCATGCTTCAAGGGGTGATGGAGACGCGGCGGCCGGGGCTGGAGGTGGCGGATTCGAATGCGCGGGTGATTTCAGGGAGGGGGAAGCCATCGCCGCCGAGGGAGTGGAAGGGGAAGGTGGTGGCGGAGGTGGAGAGGAAGTCGACAGCGGAGACGAGGTCTTGGGGTGCGTAGTTGTGGAGGCCGCGGATGTTGAGCATGCGGCGGACGAGTTCGTTGGGGTCGATGGTGATGGAGCCGCCGGGGGTGGTGGTTCCGGCGATGACGGAGACGCCGCCGGTGCGGGTGGCGGCGAAGGCGTTTGCGACGGCGGCGGCGGAGCCGGAGAATTCCATGGTGACATCGGCACCGCGGCCGTTGGTTCGGGAGCGGGAGTCGGTGATGAGGTTGGCGGGTTGGCAGAAGTGTCCTGCGCCGAAGCGGGTGGCGGGATTGGCGCGGTGGGGATCGAGATCGCAGGCGATGACTTCCGCTGCGCCGAGGGCGCGGGCCATGGCGGCGGCGGTGAGGCCGAGGACGCCGCAGCCGAGGATGGCGACGGTGGTTCCTTCGATGGGGCCGGCGAGGCGGAAGGCGGCGGCGACGGTGGCGACGGCGCAGTTTGCGGGGGCGGCCATGGCGTCGGAAAGGGACTCGGGCAATTTCACGATGCCGGTGCCGGGGGTGAGGATGCAACATTCGGCGAAGCCGCCGCTGAACTCGCGGCCGGGGGCGATGGAGCTGTGGCCGTATTTGAAGAGGTGTTCGCATTTTTGCGGGAGCCCGCGCCGGCAGAAGAAGCAAAGGCCGCAGGAGGCGGCGAGGGTCCAGGTGATGCGGTCGCCTTCGGTGAGGGGTTCGCCGCGGAGGTCGATGCGGGGTGCGCCGGGGCCGAAGGCGGTGATGCGGCCGACGATTTCGTGGCCGAGGATGCATGGGGTGGGTTCCTGGCGGCGGCCGTGCCAGGTGTGGAGGTCGCTGCCACAGATGGTGCTGCATGAGACATCGACGAGGATTTCGCCCTGGGCGGGAGCTGGGATGGGGAATTCGCGGAGGTCGAAGGGGTGGCCGTGGCCGGAGAAGATGGCGGCGAGTGCGCGTCCGCCGGTGCGTTCGGTGTTCATGCGGATTTTCTGATGAAGGACATGAGGATGGCTCCGAGCGCGCAGGAGGCGGCGACGACGGGGAAGACCATGTGGGTGGAGTCGTTGGTCTCGATGAGGTAGCCGATGAGCGGCTCGCCGAGGCCGGCGAAGAGGTAGGCGAAGAAGTTCATCATTCCGGTGCCGGTGCCTGCAAGGCGTTTTCCTAACAGGTCCGGGCAGAGTGCCCAGAAGGCGGATTGGGGGCCGTAGACGAAGAAGCCTGTTAGAAAGAGGAGCGGGATGGCGAGGAGTGAGGTGCGGTCGAGGAAGGCCATGCCGCTGGCGCAGAAGGCGGCGATGGAGAGGAAGATGATGACGGGGAGGGCTCGTTTGCCGGCGAAGATGCGGTCGGAGATCCATCCGGCGGAGACGGCGCCGAGGGCCATGCCGATGGGGAGGGCGATGGAGATCCATTTTTGGGGGGAGTTTTTCCAATCGTCGCCGAGGAAGTGGACGGGGACCCAGACGAGGAGGCCGTATCGTGCGAGGTTTTGGAAGCCGATGGCGGCGCAGCCGAAGAGGAATGGGGTGCAGGCGAAGCCGCATTTGTAGCGTTCCCACCAGGTGAGGTGGCGTTCGGGGTGGAGTTTTTCGCGGGCGGATTCCGGTTCTTCGGGGAGGTCGGGGAAGCCGGAGTGGGAGGGGCGTTCGCGGACGACGAGCCAGAAGACGAGTGAGCCTAACAGCATGAGGAAGACGGGGCCGCGGAAGATCCAGCGCCAGCCGTGGTCGACGGCGATGGCGGCGAGGCCGAAGGTGACGACGGAGGACATACCGGCGGCGAAGACGTACCAGCCGTAGACGCGGCCGCGGTGGATGCGGTCCCACCAGTTGGAGAGGATGCGGCTGCCGGGAGCCCAGCCCATGGACTGGACGAAGCCGTTTCCGGCCCAGGGGACGAGGACGCCTGCGAGGCCGCCGGCGAAGCTGGTGATCCAGTTCATGACGAAGGAGAGGAGGCCGCCGAGGGTCATGAGTTTGCGGCCGCCGAAGCGGTCCGCGAGTTGGCCGTTGATGGCTTGGCCGATGGCGTATGCCCAGAGGAGGGCGGTGCTGCACCAGCCGAGTTGGGCTTTGGAGAGGCCGAATTCCTCGGAGATTCCGGGGATGGCGAAGCCGAAATTCTGGCGGCCGGTGTAGTAGAAGAGGTAGCAGAACATCACGGCGAGGAGGGTTTTGACCCTCGCGTGGGCGAAGCTTTGCCGGTGGTGGGTTTCGGTCATGGTGGCGTGGCCGGACGGTGCCGGGTCTGCATTGGATGGCGGGCGAGGTTACCAAGAAAAAAGGTTTCTTGGAAACGATATTGTTTCATTTTGGGAAACGCTTTGGATGGATTGGGTTTCTCTTGAAGATTTTTGTTGCCTTTCGGGAAACTTTGTCTAGGTGTGTTGCGTATTGGTTGTCATGTTGAATGAAATCCGCCGCATTTTGAACGCTGCCGCGCCTTGGGTGCTGGCGGGTTTTGTGGCGGCGGGTGAGGTGGAGGAGGAGCGGGAGCAGGCGTTATTGGCGGCGGTGGGTCGGGAGGTTTTGGAGGATGCGTCGCTTTCGAATCCGCCGGGGATGTCGTGCACCAGTTGTCATGTGCCGGAGGCGGCGTTTGCGGATCCGCGTGCGGTATCGCCGGGGGCGGTGGCGGGGCGGGTGGGGAGGCGGAATGCGCCGAGCTTGATGTATGCGGCGTTGATTCCGAACATGGATCAGGAGGATTTGTTAGATGAGGCGGGGAATCAGGAGTGGGTGTGGCAGGGTGGGATGTTTCAGGATGGGAGTGCGCGGACGTTGCATGAGCAGGTGAGGAGGCCGTTTTTCGATGGTGCGGAGATGAATTTGCGGGATGAGGCGGAGTTGGCGGAGCGGGTGCGGAAGGCCGGGTATGCGGGGCGGCTGAGGGGCGGTCTAACGGATTCGGAGTGGGCGGATGATGGGCGGGTGGCACAGCGGGTTTACCGGGCCTTGGTGGAATTTTTGAAGGAGCCGATGTTCCGGCCGTTTGACGCGCGGATCGATGATTTTTTGGCGGGTGATGAATCGGCATTGAGCGAGCAGGAGAGGCGCGGGTTGGAGGTTTTTCGGAATCAGGGGAAGTGTGCGGATTGTCATTTCCTGCACGAGACGTCGTGGCCGCAGGCGTTGTTGAGTGATTTCGGTTATGACAATCTTGGGGTGCCATCGCGGGGGGAGAAGGATCCGGGGTTGGGCGGGCACACGTTGGCGGAGGGGGAGATGGGGCAGTTCCGGGCGCCGGGATTGCGCAATGTGGCGTTGACGGCACCGTATTTTCACAACGGGTCGGTGGCGACGTTGCGGGAGGTGGTGGATTTCTACAACAGGCGGGATGTGGAGCCGGAGCGATGGGGGGCGACCGATTATCCGGAGACGGTGAACCGGGTGGATCTGGGTGATCTGAAGCTCAGCGACCAGGAAGCGGCGGACCTAACAGCGCTGATGGAGGCGTTTACGGACCGGAGCGTGTTGCGGATGCGCGAGCGTGGGGAGCGGTATCCCGAGGTGGTTCCCGGGACGCCGGGGAGCTGGAAGATGCGTTCGTATTTTCCGGATTGGAATCATGCCGCGCCGCCCTTGCCGCCTCACCCGCCTTACCGGGGAAGACTTTTGCAACAAGAACCGATCACCACCCTTACCCATTGAAATGATGCCGCATCCATTCTTCCGAGCACCGCTGTTTTATCTAACATTCGCCACCGCCGTGTTGCCGCTTGGGGCGCAGACGGGACCGATGGTGGGGACGGTGAAGACGACCGAGGCGCATTTCCTTTACCGGCCCGGAGCGGTGGAGAAGCCGTTGCGGCTGACGGTGCTGGATGCCAACGCGCAGGTGGTGGGGACGAGCGAGGCGACGAGCGATGATGCGGAGGACTATGTGGCGAAGTTCCACATCACCGGGCTTCAGGCGGCGACGGAATACACCTACAAGGTCGAGGACCTAACAGGAGGAACGCCGGTGGAGATCGTGGGGCCTGCGGACGGGTTGAAATTCAAGACGCGGATCCCGACGGGGACGAAGGGTGTGGTGACGGCGGCGTTCGTTTCCTGCGCGAACAGCAGCTCGGAGCCGGTGTGGGAGCGGATCGGTCTGTTAGGGATTGATCAGTTGGTGCTGGGCGGGGATACGCCTTACGTTGATGTGCAGGATCTGGCGACGAGCCGTGACAAGCAGCAGGCGTTTCTGGAGACGCCGTTCATGAGATCGCTGATCCGGGGCACATCGACGGTTGGCACCTGGGATGACCATGACTTCGGGTTGAACAACGGCAACGGCGTGAATGCGGCGGATCGGAGGGAGAACACGCGCAAGGCGTTTGTCGAATACCGGGCGCATGACCAGTATGGGACGGGTGTTGAGGGGGTCTATCACAAGGTGGATCTGGGGACGATGGAGATTTTTCTGCTGGATCCGCGGTGGTGGTCGCAGACGGAGGAGTCGCCGGTGGATGCGGCGAAGAGGACGTGTTTCGGGCCCGAGCAGTGGAACTGGATCCGGCAGGCGCTGGAAGATTCGAAGGCTCCGTTCAAGGTGTTGGCGATGGGGCAGGTCTGGGTGGACAAGAAGAACGGGGAGAGCGACGACATGTTCACCTATCAGCATGAGCGGGATGCGTTGTATGATTTCATCCGGGAGAAGAAAATCCCCGGGGTGGTTCTGTTAGGCGGGGACATCCATGTTTCGCGGCATCTGATCCACCGGCAGCGGATTGGTTATGATCTGCATGATTTCGTGACATCGCCCTCGCATGCTTCGGTGATTCCGAGTCTTGATGTGACGCATCCGAACCTTGAGTGGTCGTCGCAGGAGCCGCGGCAATTTCTGACTCTAACAGCGGATGCGCGGACGAATCCGGCGGTAATGACGGCGCGGTTCTATCTGGCGAACGGGACGATCCAGCGGGAGGTGACGATTCCGTATGACGAGCTGACGCCGAAGGAAGGTGAGGGATTGGGGAGGGATCTGCGGGCGTGGTGGTCGTTCGACGGGGATTTGGAGAATCGGTCGGTGTTGGGCAGCCGGTTCGATGCGACGGCGGTGAATGGAGCGGCGTTGGTGGAGGATGGCGGGTTGCGCGGAGGTGCGGTTTCGTTTTCGCGGAGCGGGCAGCAGTATCTGAGGATCGGGCGGCAGACGTTGGATGACACGCCGCCGCTGCCGGAGCGCGCGGGGAGGAATCCGCTGCATGACAATGGTGCTGCGCATACGTTTTCCCTGTGGTGCAAGCCGACGACGCTGCCGGCGCATGGCAGTGCGGAGCGGCACTTTTTGTTAGAGTCGGCGCTGGGTGGCAGTCCATCGGCCGGGTATGTGCTTTCGGCGGGGTTCCGGGCGTCGGCTACGGATGCTAGCAAGGTCAATTTGGAGTTGTTCACGGTGACGTTGCAGCCGGCGGGAGCGGCGAGTACGGCGCAGCCGACGCCGTTGGCGCAGGGGCCGTTCGTGTGTGAGCTGGACCGGACGATTTTCACGGATCGATGGGCGCATGTGGCGATGACTTTCGACAGTGCGAGCTTGCGGTTGTATGTCGATGGCGGGGAGGTTGCGGTGCATGCGATTCCGGTGCCGGGCCCGGCGGCTGAGACGGCGGGGTTGATCATCGGTGGGCATCGCGAGGGGACGGGTCGGAATTTTGACGGGATGGTGGATGAGGTTGCGTTGTGGTCGCGGGCGTTGGGGGCGGAAGAGATTGAGGCGTTGTATCATGAGGGTGTTCCGACCGCGTTGCCGACGGAGATCAGCGCGGCGGATACGGATGGGGATACGCTTGAGGACTGGTGGGAGACATTGAATGGTCTTGATCCCGAGGATGGTGAGGACGCGCTGGTGGATCTGGATGGGGATTTTGTTCCGGCGTGGTTGGAGCGGACGGTGGGGACGCATCCGCAGACGGATGACTCGGCGCTTTATGATTACATCCGTGAACTGATTTCGCCGGGGGCGCTTTCGGTGCCGATGGCGTTTCGTCATCCGGCGGAGGGGACGTTGAGTGTGAGGTTGTTTGCGGAGGGTGCGGGTGATCTTGAAGATTGGTCGAGAATTGGCCCGAGTGCGGCTTTGGCGGGGGATGTGTTTTCCGGAGACTTTCTTTTTTCGCTTCCGATGCCACTGCCCGCACCGTGGTTCATTCGTTTTGAGATTGAGCCATGAATATCCTCTTGAACCCATGGAATCGTCGATGAAAGCCGTGCTAGCTGGTGACAAAGTTGCCAGAAAGAAACTTTTGGATTGAATTCGAAACCCGATTGAGCCATTTATGAAACCGATAGAACGCATGAGAGGGATTTTGTGCGCTGAGAGGTTTCGGGAACCAACAATCAAGCAAACCACCAGCAACCTCATTTTACCGAACGTCATGAAGAAAATCGCCACACTCGCATTGATCACCTCCGCGATTGTCCTGCCCGGGCAATCGGCGGTTACCGACAACCTGGTTGCTTATTGGGATTTTGAAGGTGGAGTTGCCAATCATGCATCGGCGACGGGTGGGGCCGCATACAATGGCAGCCTGTTAGGCAATGCGAGCACCGGCGGGACGCCCAGGGTTGGGACCGGGGCGTTGTTGTTGGATGGGAATGGCGATTATCTGGATGTGACATCGAATGTGAATGTGAATCAGCCGTGGGCGGTGTCCGCGTGGTTCCGGACGACGGTGGCATCGTCTGGGTCGGCGCGTCAGATGGTTTATGAGTCCGTGGGCAATCCGACCACCGGGGGATACACGATGTCCTATGGATTGCGCGAGGGTTCGCCGACGACTTCGACGGCATTCCAGTTGTTCTGCGACAACACGGCGCCGACGGCCGATGTGAGTGCGTCCGAGCAAGTTCCGGACGCGTCCACGACCAACACGTGGCATCACATTCTAACGGTTTTTACTCCTGCGACGGCGACGGAGGCCGGGTCGCTGATTGGATTTCTGAACGGGGTTCAAGAATACAATCTGGTCATTCCGGTGAACACGACAGTGGTTGC
The DNA here is from genome assembly GCA_005787565.1 of Verrucomicrobiaceae bacterium. Classification (GTDB taxonomy): domain Bacteria; phylum Verrucomicrobiota; class Verrucomicrobiia; order Verrucomicrobiales; family Akkermansiaceae; genus Luteolibacter. Next base: position 8,039 of record SYAP01000026.1, read on the forward strand.
GGCGGAGGGATTTCATATCGGGACTTATCGGGGTGCAGATGGTCGGTGGTTCAACGGTTCGATTGATGAGGTGGCGATTTGGAACCGCGCGTTGACGTTGAGTGAAGCTCAGGAAGTTTATGCAAGGGGTATTGCCGGGGATTCATTGACCTCGGTGAAAATCAATGTGGCGCTGAGTGCGAGTCCGCCCACTTCGGGAACGGTGAGTGGCAGCGGGCTTTACAATCAGAATGCCGAGGTTCCGATCTCGGTTACGCCGAGCCCGGGGTATGTTTTCGAGAGCTGGGATGGGAGTTTTGTGGGGCAGCCGGGGTCCTTCACCTTTACGGCGAGTGCCGATGCGACGGCGACGGCATTTTTCACCGAGGATCTAGCAGATCCGGATGATGACGGGCTGACAAACTTTCAAGAGATCATCATCTATCAGACCAATCCCAACCTCGCGGATACGGATGGGGATGAGATTCCGGATGGGGATGAGGTCAACATCACCAGCACGAGTCCGACGGTGAGCGACGCGTTGTTGGTGGAATTTGTGCGGGAGAATCTTTCGCCGAGTTCGGCGGGAGCGATCGCCTTGACCACGCCGCGGATCAGTCTGAATCCGGAGACGGGTGCGGTGACGCTATTGATGAGCCTGATGGGTTCCGAAGATCAGTCGATCTGGGAAGCGATTGATTTGAGCGATCCGGCCGTTTCGATTGTTCCCACCGTTGATGGTTGGAACGTCACCTTCCCCGCGCCATCCGAGAGTGTGAACAGCTACATTCTGTTGGGTGAGCAGCCATGAGCCCCCGAGAGATCATCCAACGAAAAGTTATTCCCATGAAACTCCTCATTCCCATCAGTTTAATCTCCATTGTAATGCCGCTGGCCGAGGGGGCGTTGTCGACGAATCTGATCGCCTATTACAACTTCGACGAGACGGGATCTGCGGGGTTGGAGAACCAGGCGGATCCGGGAACGTTCGATGCGACGTTCAGCGGCAGCACGGGAACCGGAGCCAACGTTTCGGGTCCGGGATTTACGGGGAATGCGGCGTTCAACGGAGGTGACGGGCTGAGCAATCGGCCGGTGCTTTCGTCGTCCCTTGGAGGGGTGCTGAATTTGGTGGATGCCCGGCAGAACTTCATCAGCACGACGATTTCCTCCGCGACGGTTGGGGATGAGTTCACCATCTCTCTTTGGTTCGCGCTTACACCTGGAGCGACAAATACAAGCAATCGGTATCATCTGTTGGAGTCCGGGAACAATTTCACCGTTTCGCTGGGGACGAATGCGCTTTCAGGCACCATTACCGCGCCATCGGCGAATTACAATTTCCTTGGCTACGTCAACGGGGTGACCAATGCATCGATTACCGCCAACAGTGTTTCGACGGGGAGTTGGCATCACGCGGCGATGGTCTATTCATTCGGAAGCCTGACGCTTTACATCGATGGCAGCGTGATCGGGACGCACACGAATGGCAGTGCGACGGCATCGTTCACGAACCTGTTGTTTGGCCGTGAGCGCAACAGCCCGGATCCGACAGGTGATCGGGACTGGGACGGGATGATCGAGGAGCTTGCGATCTGGGATCGGGCACTCACGGCGAGCGAGATCAACAATGGTGTGGGTGGTGTGAATGCGACGAGTCTCTATCAGCGGGGGCTTTCCGGGATCGCGATTCCGGAACCTGGGGCAGCGTTGTTAGGTGGGTTCGGGCTATTGGCGCTGATGCGCCGGCGGGTGCGTTGAGAGTTTTCAATTAAACCAAACAAGACCGATCATGATATCGAAACGAATTTCCCTGATGGCTTTGGGTGCGATGCTCCCGTTTGCCTCCGCGCATGCCGATTTGGGCAGCGGGTTGTTGGCTTATTATAATTTTGAAGCTGCGGGCACCGCCGGAATTGCCAACCAGGTGGGTGGCGGGGCGACGCACAACGGGCGTTATGGGAGCGGCACGACTTATGATGTGACTCCGGCGATTGCGGGAAGCGGTGCGGGGTTTGCGGGTGATGTGGCTTATGCCGGTGCGGATGCCGTGACCGGGACGGATCGGTCGGTGTTGTTGGTGGGGAATGCGCTGAATGTGGCGAAGGATGACACGTCTGCGACGGCTGGCAGCGGATGGTTCAATGTGCCGACGCTGAGTGCGGCGACGCTTGGGTCGAGTTTTGCGATCTCCGCCTGGTTTTATTTACAGCCTGATGCGGACAACATCGGTGCGGTCAATGATGTCCTGCGCGACTATGTTTTCGAGCCGGCGGATACGGGGAATTTCGATGTTTCCTTCGGGACGAACGATGCGAACGGGAGCACGTTCATTTCGTGGATCGGGGGGACATCCGGAGCGCAGAATGCTGGCTCTCTAACAAACGGGTTGTGGCATCATGTGGTTCATGTGTTCGAGCCGAGCGGTGCGAACACGACGCTGAGTGTTTACATCAACGGGGTGAAGGTGGGGCCGACGGTTTCGACGGCGACTGCGAACATGGATTTCACGGCGCTGAACTTCGGTGCGGCGCGGACGGGGACCCGGGTGTTTGACGGGATGCTTGACGAGGTGGCGGTGTGGGGTCGGTCGCTGAGTGCGAATGAGGTGATCGAGTTGCATGAGCGGGGTCGGGCGTCGTTGGCGGTGACGGCGGATCTGGCTGCGGCGAACAAGGCGTTTGTGAGTGTGGAGAACGCGAATCCGACGATGGGTCTGGTGTTCGGAACGGGGCTTTATGAGGTTGGGGAAAGCGCATTGATAGAAGCGTCGCCGAATCTGGGGCATGTGTTCACGGGTTGGGGAGCGCCGTTTGATGCGGAGGCGGAGACCTTCAGTCTAACGGTTGCGGAGACGGTGACGATCACGGGAGGTTTCGCGCAGGATACCGCCGATGACGACAGTGACGGGCTGACGAACTATCAGGAGCTGCTCGTGTATTTCACAAATCCGAACGAGGCGGACAGTGATGGTGATTTGGTGAATGACGGGGCGGAGGTGAACCAGACGCAGACCGATCCTTTGGAGAGCCAGTTGGATGCGGTGAATTACATCATGGCGAATCTGGGTGGAGGTGGTCCGGGACCGGGCGATACGGTGCTGACGCGCAATGCGGAGAACAACACGCTGACCTTGAAGCTGAAGGCGGCGACGAGCACGACGCTGGCCGGCTGGTCTTTTCTAACATCCGAGAGCCCGGGGGTGACGGTTGGAAACAGCCTTGGGGACTTCCTGCTGCAAGTGGCGGGACCTGCCGAGGACAAGCGGTTTTTCCAATTGCAGGCGGTGGAGCCGGAGTGATTGTCAGGGGGACGAGGTTCTAACCGGGGAGCGGGAGATAGACGGATTGGCTTTTGCCGTCCGGCCAGAGGCGGAGGAGGGCGTAGCCTGCGGGGGTGCGTTTGTAGCTGCCATCGCCGGCGTCGCCGGGTTCCCACCATGATCCGCTGAGTGCGCCGTTGCAGTGGAAGTTGATGTTCCAGAGGGACTCGCTGCTTTGGATGTGGATGTGACCGCTGAGGCAGATGACGGGGGCTTTGCGGGCGGCGAGTTTGTCGACGACGGCTTTGGCGTTGCGCATGTTTCCGCCGTCGTAATCGCCGGCGAGGGAGAAGATGGGGAGGTGGGATGCGAGGAGGACGGGTGCGGTGGATGGGAGGGAATCGAGGTGGTCGAAGAGCCAATTCTGTTGGGTCTCGCCGAGTGCGCCGTTGTGGTTGTCGATCGCGATCATTTCCCAGCCGCCGTGGCGGTGGGTGGTGTGTGAGGTTTCGATTCCGAGGCGTTTGCAGACGTAGGGGATGCCATGCATTTCATCGTCCTTGGGGCCGGCCCACCATGGGTCGTGGTTGCCGATGGCGTGGATGACGGGGAGTCGCTTGAGGGCGGCCATGACGACATCGTCCCAGATTTTCCACTGTTCCAGGACGCGCTCGCGGGTGATGTGGTTGTAATCGGCGGCGTAGATGCTGTCTCCGGTGTTGATGACGAGGCCGATTTCCGGGTGGCGTTTGAGGATGCCTTGGAGGATGGCGGCGCAGCGTTTGGGTGCGTCGTGTTCCGGGCGGATGTGGGCGTCGGTGAGGTGGAGGACGGTGAGGGGTTTGCCGGGTTGTGAGGTTTGCGCGCTGGTGGAGGCGAGCGCGGCGGTGCCTGCCAGGGTGGTGGCGATGAAATGGCGGCGAGGGATGGAGGGGGTGCCCATGTTTTGTTAGATCAGACCGAGCAGGCGAAGAGGAAGACGTCGAAATTGCGTGGGTCGCCTTCTGCGATGGGTTTGAGGGCGGGGGTGAGTGGCTTGGAGATGACGAGGGGGACGAGTTCCTCGTAGCGTCCGCCGTGGGAGCGGAGGCCGCCTTTCAAGACGGATAGATCGTGGTGCTCGGGGGATTTGCCGACGACGACATCGCGGCCGGAGAGGACGACGAGGTCGCCGATGCGGTCTGGGGCGAGTTCGAGTTTGAGGACGGCTTGTTCGCGGGTGAGGACCTCGGTGATGCCGTCCTGGGCGAAGAGGAATTCGGCGACTTCGGAGCGGATGGAGGGGTTGTCGAGGTGGACCATGACGAGCGAGCCGAGGGCGCCGTGGTGGACGACGTAGGGATCGGTGATGGGGCAGATGACGCGGAGGGCATCGCCGAATTTTTCGCGGAGGATGGACTCGACGAAGATGACTTTTGGATTTCCGTTCGAGTCGTTTTTGGCGTTCATGCCGTGGTCGGCGGTGAGGGCGACGGTGCAACCGGCATCTAACAAGCGGCCGATGGCGGTGTCGATTTTCTCGTGGAAATCGAGGATTTCCGGGGCTTCCGGGCCGAACTTGTGTTGCATGAAGTCGGTGGTGGAGAGGTAGAGGAAATCGGCGACGCCTTGTTCGGCGAGGGCGGCACCGGCTTCGAGGACGTAGATCGAGGCATCGCCGGAGTAGATTTCGGGGCGGGGTTTGCCGATGATTTCCATGGCGTTGTCGATGCCGTGGGTAGCTTTTTTGGCTTCGTCGACTTTCTCGGAGGAGAAGACGATGCCGCCGCGTTCGACGACGCCATCGCCGAGGACGGTGCGGAGTTTTTCCTTGGCGGTGATGAAGGCGACCTTGCGGCCGGCGTCGGCGGCGGCTGTTAGAAGGGTGCCGCAGCGGCGGAATTCCGGGCCGTTCATCATGACTTCGGTGCCGGTTTCGGGGTTGAGGAAGAAGTTTCCGCAGATGCCGTGGGTTTGCGGGGTGACGCCGGTGACGATGGAGGTGTTGTTGACGTTGGTGAAGGATGGGAGGGCTCCGCGGACGATGCCGCGCCAGCCATCGCGTGCCATGGAGGCGAGGCGAGGCATTTTTCCGCGGGCGATGGCGGTGGAGAGGTATTCATCGGCGCAGCCATCGAGGCAGATGACAGCGATGGGATTGGAGGGGAGCGGGTAGGTGCGGCCGTTGGCGGTGAAGGACATGGCGGTTGTTATGACGAAAAAAGTTGCTTTCCAAGAAACATTTCAGCGAGGCCGAAGGACATGGTCATGCCGGAGCCGCCCATGCCGGTGGCGATGTGGACGTTTGGCAGGGGTTCGGCGCGGAACTCGGGGTGGTCGGGGTATTTGGCGTAGATGCCGTGCCAGCGTTCGGCGATGGTCCAATCGGGGAAGTCGAAGAGGCGGCGGAGTTCGCGGAGGATGAGGTCGTCGATTTCGGCCTTGTCGAAGATTTCGATGTCGTTGGCGTATTCGTGTGAGTCGCCGAGGACGATGCCGCCGTTGCGGTCTTGCGAGGCCATGACGTGGATGCCGTAGCGGTCGAGTTCCGGGGATTCGGTGGCGATGCGTTGTTTGACGGCGTTGAGTGAGGGGCAGATCTCGAAGTTGGCGTAGTGGCGGAGGGTGAGGCCGGATGCGAGCATGGGTCCGAGTTTCCAGCCGCCGGGTTGGGGGACGGTGCGGAGCATCTGGAGTTTGCATGGCTTCATGGGGACGGTGGTGAAGACGGCGGGGAAGAGGGATTCGAAGTCGTGGCCGGAGCAGATGAAGATGTCGTCGAAGTTGTGCTTGGTGCCATCGGCGGTGCGGAGCAGGCCGGTGGTGACTTCGGTGACGGCGGTTTTCCAGCGGAAGCGGACGCCGAATTTTTCCGTTAGGAAGGCTGGGAGGGTGGCGATGGATTCGCGGGGGTCGATGTTGGTTTCGGTGGGGCTGAAGAGTCCGGCTTTGGCGATGCCGGGGCGGACGCCGGGGCAGCGTGATTCGACGGTGGCGCGGTTCCAGAGTTCGCATTCGTAGCCGAGGTCGCCGCCAAGTTTGACGAATTCCTCGAGGACGGCGGCTTCGTCATCGTGGTCGACGACGTGGACGGAGCCGCAGGGGCGTGCGGTGGTTTTCATGGCGGTGGCGAACTCGCGCCAGAGCTCGCCGCTGCGGAGGGCGACGGGGTAGAGGTCCGCGGGTTGACCGACGGGCCAGAACATGCCGAAGTTTCTAACAGAAGCGCCGCGTGCCTTGTCGGTGCGTTCGAAGACGGTGACTTGTGCACCGGTTTTGGCGGCGGCCCATGCGTGGGCGAGGCCGACGATGCCGCTGCCGATGATGGCGACTTGGTGGGTGTTCGATTTCATGGCTCGGGAGAGTCGGGTTGCTGGGCGGGTGCGGGTGGTTGTTCTTTTGAGAGTTTGACGTGGTCGAAGAGGCGGCCATCGAGGTCGTAGGCTTGGATTTCGAACTGTCCGCCATTGACGGCGACGTAGCAGAAGTGGTGGCCGCGTTTGATGGTGCGTTGGAATCCGGGTCGGAATGGGCCGTGGCGTTCGAGGGGTCCGCCGGAGCCGCCGGTGATCATGTATAGGGTTCCGTTTTTTTCAACGGTTTGTCCGTTGCGGATTTGCCAGGTGCGTTCGTAGGAGTGGATGTGGCCGGACCAGACTAGGTCGACGTTGTATTGATCGTAGAGTGCGACGAGGGGTTTGGATTTTTCATCGCCGAGGGTGGCTTGGCGGATGGGGCGTTTCCAGTCGTTGCCGTAGTCGTCGTCCGAGGAGAAGGGTGGTTGGTGGTGGACGCAGACTTTCCAGGTGGCGGTGGAGGCGGCGAGTTCGCGATCGAGCCATTGGTATTGTTCGGTGCCGGGGCGAACGTCGCGGTTGGTATCGAGCATGAAGAACTGGGTGTTTCCGAAGGAGAAGGTGTAGAAGTATTCCGGGTTCGGGAGTGACATGTAGTCGTAGTAGTGGCGGGCATCGAGGTCGTGGTTGCCGAGGACGGGGTAGAAGGGGACGCGTTCGATGAGTGGTTTGAGGGGTTTGAAGAACTCGTCGGTCCATTGGGATTTGACGTTTCCGTTATCGACGAGGTCGCCGGCGATGACGGTGAAGTTGGGTCTGAGTTCCCAAGCGGCGTTGGCGATGGATTCGGGGACGGAGCCGCCGGTTTGGACGTCTGAGAGGACGACGAAGGCGAAGGGAGTGTTGGGGTTGTTGGCGGTTTGGAGGGTTGAGACGGGTGTTTCGAGAAGGGTGCCTTGATGGGTGGGGAGAACTTTTTCGCCGGAGGCGGTGGAGAGGGTTTGGTAGTAGTAGAGCATTTCCGGTTCGAGGCCGGTGAGTTTGATTTCGTGATGGGTGCGGGGTTCGGATTCGTCGATGAGGGTGTCGGTTTGATGGCTGAGGCCCCAGCGGACCTGCCCGACGCAGGGGAAGTTGGTTTCCCAGCGGATGGTGGCTTCGGTGGTGGTGATCCATTGGAGGTAGGGATGGACGACGATGGCGGGGACGACGGGTGGGGGTTCGTCGATGGGGAAGCGGCGGAGTTCCTCGCCGTGTTCGAGGTCGTGGGTGACCCATTGTTGGGTGGCGCAGGTGTTGAAGAGGCGGAGGCTGATGAGGCGGCCGTTGTGGGGAAAGTTTTCGTCGCGATCGAGGTAACCGCCGATGGCGATGCGGCGAGGGTCGGCGGGCCAGTGGATGTCTCCGGTGGGTTCGGCGGAGGTGGCGGCGACTTCGCCATCGAGGTAGAGGGTGGTGGTGGTGCCGTCGTAGGTTGCGACGAGTTGGTGGATTTGTCCTGTTTTCCAGGGTTTTTCGCCGCGGAGGGTGACCATGCGGCCATCGCCATCGTCGGTGCCGGTGGTGGCGAGGGAGAGGATGGGGCGGGAGTTGTCGTAGCCGAGGACGAGTCCGGTTTCGGCGTTTCCGTTGTCTTCGTGGGATGAGAAGAGGGCGCCGTAGTTTTGAGCGGAGTCGATGGAGAACCAGGCGGCGATGGTGAACTCGCGGGTGGGGAGGGATTTGGCGAGGGTTTCCGGATCGGCCTGGACGAGGTGGGCGGAAGGGATGTTAGAGAAGCGGAGGCCGGGTTTTCCGGCAGGTTCGTCGAGGGGAGGTGCGGCGAGGTTGAGGGGTGGGCCGAAGCGTGGTTTGAGGGTGTCCGTTTGGATGGCCTCGCGGTTGAAGTCGTAGGCGAGGATGGGGTCCGGGCCATCGGGGTGGGCGAGGAGAGTGTTCGCGGTGAGGGCGAGGAAGGTTGTTAGAAGGAGGCGCGGCATGGAAGTGGGTGGGGGAGGATCTTCGGGCGGATGGGGATTTGGCGCCATGGCAGGAATGCCGGAAGTGCTGGCATTTTTCCATGGGAAGGGGTTTGGAATGTCACGTTCAGGGTTGATAGCCGAAGTGGCGGATGTAGGGGGCGAGGATGCCGCGGACGGGTGTTAGAAAATCGGTGTAGCGTTGCCATTTGCCGATGGCGCGGGTGTGGAGGGGGGCTTGGACGTCGGCGTAGGTTGGGGAGTTGGTGAGGCGGCGGGCGAGGGTGGAGCGGTAGTTGGCGACGTCGTCGGACCAATCGAGGCCGAGCCAATCGAGGGTGTGGCCGGCGGTGGTGCGGAGGTCGTGGACGCAGTCTTCGTAGCGGACTTCGCGCCATTGTGAGGCGGGGAGTTGGTCGCGGATGCGGAGCCAGGATTCCATTTCGCGGGCGTAGCGGCGGGCGGTTTGTTTGAGGGTGAGGAAGCTGACGGTGTAGGCGTTGAGGGGGAAGTGGTTGAGGAAGCAGCTGAGGACGACATCGCGAGGATCGCGGAGCATGATGAGGATTTTGGAGTGGGGGAGGACGCGGAGCCAGGCGGGGATGAGGTCTGTTAGGGAGGGGTTTTTATCGAGCATGACGCGGCTGGCGAGGGGTTCGCCGAGGAGTTCCTCCATGCCCTGGAAGTAGGTGTTTCTGAGGGAAGAGACGAGTGATGGGTCGGCGGCGGTCAGGCGTTTTCCGGCGTCTCCGGTGCCGGCTTGGCCGGGTGGTTGGAGGATTTGCGGTGCGAGGAAGCGGGCGAAGAGGTCGTGTTCGTCGGAGGAGCGGAGGGATGGGTGGGCATCGAGGATTTTCTCCAACAAGGTGGTGCCTGAGCGGGGGCTGCCGGTGAGGAGGGCGACGGGCGGGTGGGTTTCTTGCTGCCAGGTAGTTAGGGTGGAGCGGTTGAAGGAGCGGGCGAGTTGGTCGCCTTGCTGGTTGATAAGTGAGGCGATGTGTTCGAGTTGCGGGGCGTCGGGTTTGCCGAAGGATTTGGCGCGGATGGCGTGGCGGATGGCATCGGCGGGGTGGTTAGCGCGGTGGGCGGCTTCGGCGAGGGCGTAGCAGGCGCGGGTGCGGAGGTAGGGGTGGAGGGAGTCGTTCGAGGCGAGGGTTTCGAGGGCCTGGGAGGCGGCTGTTAGATCGCCGCGGCGGATGGCGACGTGGGAGTGGAAGAAGCGAGCTTCGGGAAAGTCCGGGTGGCGATCGAGGAGGTTGGCGAGTGCGGTGTCGGCTTCGGTGAGTTTGCCGGCGCGATCGAGGAGCATGGCGTGTTCGAGGCCGGTGGCGGGGTCGGGTGGGGCGAGGGCGACGGAGGACTCGAAGGTGTTGAGGGCTTTCGCGCCGCGGTGGATCATGCGGTAGGTTTGGCCGGCGAGGGCGAGGGCGGATGGGGTGTTTCCTGATGCTGTTAGAAAGCGGTCGATGAGATTTTCCGCTTTGGCGATTTGGTAGAGGCCGCCGAAGGCACGGGCGGCATCGATTAGGGCGAGCGGGTGGTCCGGGTGTGAGAGGAGGACGGCATCGAATGCGGCGAGGGCCTCATCGAAGCGGTGGTTGAGCCAGAGGGCGCGGGCGTTTTTGAGTTCCTGTGGGTCCTCCGGATTCATAAAAAATGGCCCCGCCAGCGTGACGCGGGCGGGGCGGTAGGGAAGGAGAAAAACGCCGGGATCAGAAGCGGCGGCGGCGGAGGAGTGCGAGGGCGCCGAGGCTGCCGAGGAGTGCGGAGGTGGGCTCGGGGATGATGTCGACGACGACGTGGTCGGCATACCAGTCATTTGCACCACCTGCGATATGGCCAGTGCCTGCGACGAAGTCGACGGTGATGGAGACGGCACCGGTGGGGACGGTGTTGATGACTTCGTAGAGGGCCCAGAAGTCCGGGTCGGTGGTGGAGGTGGCGTTGTTAGGGCCGCCGGGATTGACGAGGATGTCTGCGGTGGTGATTTGGTTGGTGGTGACGCCACGGTCGAGGGTGAAGGTTCCGAGGTTTGTGCCTGATCCGCTGGTGCCGCTGAAGAAGCGGAGGCGGGTGGCGACGATGTTGTTATCGTTGGTGTAGCCGGTCATCCAAGAGGAGAAGGAGAAGGTTCCGTTGCCGAGAGCGATGGCGGCGAGGGTTCCAGAGTCGAGGACGGAGGAGAGGTTGACGGTCTGGCTTGGGGCGCCGAGTCCTTTGTAGGTGCCGTTGAGGCCGCTGGCTTCGGCGATGGTGATGTTGTCGTTGACGCCGTAGTCGGGGATGTTGGAGATGCCGCCGAGTTTGGGGCCTTGGGTGCCGTTGTAGGTGTGGTTGTAGAGGTGGATGCTGCCCCAGCCGGAGATGGTGCGGGTGCCGTTGGTGCCGGTGATCGCGGATCCGGAGTCGTTGTTGAACGAGGAGTTGGTGATGACGTGTGCGGCGTTGGCGGCACCGGCGAAGAAGGTGGCGCCGGCGAGGATGGAGAGGGAAGGGAGGGACGGATTCATGCGATGGTTGATTGAAATGGAGTTAGCGGGTGGGGGCTATGGGGATTTTCCCAGAATGGCTGGCGATATTGCCAGAGTGTGGGGCGGGAATGTCAGGGGGTGTCGAATTCGACTTGGAGGCGGAAGAAGGCGTGGGAGGAGGTGGGGAGGTCGATGGCGACTTCGTGGAGGCCGTTTCCGAGGGCGCGGGAGGTGTTGTCGTTCTGGGTGGCGGTGCCTTGGATGGAGGACCAGGGGGTTTGGAGGTTTGGGGATTGTTGGATGGTGTAGCGGAGGCCTGAGGCGAGGTAGTGGGGTGAGGTGCCGTGGATGCCGGTGCCGCCGTCGCGTTGGGTGATGCGGAGGGTTTTTCCGGTGGGTGAGGACTCGATGCGGATGTGGGGGATGGAGTTGGGGCGGAAGGGGGAGGTGCCGCATGCGTATTCGAGGAGGTTGTCCGCGCCGTCGGCATCGGGGTCATCGGCGGGGTTGAGGAGGGTGGATGGCGAGGAGTGGAGGGAGGCTTGGTCGGCGATCCATGCCTGATAGGCTGTTAGAGGGGATGAGGAGCCGGATTCCGCGGTGATTTCGGCGGGGGTGAGGAGGCGGCGCCAGATTTTGAGTTCGTCGATGGTTGCGCCTTGGTTCCATGGGTAGCCGTTGTTGCCATCGCGGCCGATGCGGATGGGAAAGGTGGTGTCGATGTTTCCGGCGTTGGCGATGGAGGAGGTGCCGATGATTTGGCCGTCGTGGTGGAAGGTGGCGAGGCCGTCGCGGTCGTGGGTGATGAGGATGTGGCGCCAGGTGGAGCCGGCGATGTTTGCGTTGGAGGGATCGAAGTCGCGGCGGGCGAGGAGGTTGCCCTTGAGGTTCCATTGCCAGTCGTTGCCGTTGTTTTCGCCGGCGATGATCCAGCCCTGGTTGGCGCCGCTGTCCCAATTTTTGTTAGAGAGGATGGAGGGGTCGGTGGTCCATGGGGAGTTGGCTTTGAACCAGAGGGAGATGGTGAAGTCGGAGTTTGCGCCGAAGAGGAGATCGGAGGGTGCGCCGGTGGTGGTGGAGCCGAGGCGGGCGGTGCTGGAGGCGTTGAGGACGAGGGCGTTTCCTGATTTTCCGGAGCTGAAGGATGGGGTTCCTTCGGGTGTGGCGTGGTTGTTGCGGCCGGATGAGTCGAGGAGGTTGTCGTCGAAGGAGAGGTGGAGGACGGGGGGATCGCCGGGGGTGGGGGTGCCGGGGGCGGGGGTGGTGGCGGTTAGGGGATTCTCGTTGGAGCCGTCGAGTGTTAGGGAATATGTGAGGGTGGTTCCGGGCGATGCTGGTGATGGATCGGTGAAATGGGTGGTTTCCGGAGGGAGGGTGGCGATGGGTGTGCCGTTGCGGGCGATGGTGTAGCCTGTTAGGCCTTCGATGCCTGCGGGTGGGAGGGACCATGCGAGGAGGACGGCTTGGGCGGCGGTGGAGGCGTGGAGTTTCGCGCCGATTTGGAATGCGTCTGATTCCCAGCCCCAGTCTGCGGGGATGCCGCGGCCGAGGTGGCGGAAGACGGTGGCGGGGACGGCGACTTGGCCGATGACTTCGCGGGTGATGATGCCTTTCGGGACGTTTCCGCCGGAGGCGATGAAGGGGATGATGCGTTCTTCGTTGGATTGGCCGCCGTGGCCGAATCCGATGCCGCCGTGGTCGGTTGTTAGAACGAAGAGCCATTCGGCGGGATCGAAGTCGGGGAGGTTGCGGACGGCGTTGAGGACGAGGCCGACGCGGGTGTCGGCGGCGGTGATGGCTTGCATGTATTCGGGGACGGTGGGGCTGAAGCCGTAGGTGTGGCCGGCGATGTCGACCGCGCCGAGGTAGTGGAACATGACGTCCAGGAGGCCGGTGTTGATGAGTTCGACGGCTTTGGTGGTGAGTTGGGCGTCTCGGTTGTCGTAGGATCCGTTGGTGTAGGTGTGGCAGTCGCAGATGGTGGCGCCGCCGGAGCCCTCGACGATGAAGTTGTTGATTTCCGGCCAGCTGACGAGGGATGAGGTGGTGGTGGAGGGGTCGAGGGCTTTGAGGGGTTTGAAGAAGTGAGGGTAGTCTGTGAAGTTGCGGCCGGTGAAGGCGTTGTTGGTGACGCCGTGTTTGTTGGTCCAGACGCCTGTTAGAACGCTGGCCCAGCCGGGACCGCTGTTGGTGGCTTGTTGGGTGGGTGTGCCGAGGTTTCCACCGGCGTAGGCGTTCCAGGTGACGGCTCCATGGCGGATGAGGGCGGCGATGTTCGGTGCGGTGCCGTTTTCGACGGCGAGCTTGAGGGCATCCGAGCGGAGGCCATCGATGCCGAAGACGATGGCGCGGCGGTTGGTGAAGCCAGGGGGTGGTGGGGCGGGGGATGGAGGGTTCCAGGCGAGGGCGATGACCGCGCCGAGGAGGAGGAGCGGGAAGAGAATGAAGGGGCGGGTTTGGCGAATTCGGCGGATGGCCATGGGCCAGCATGATGGGGCGATGGTTGGGTGGGCTATGGCATGATTGCCATGAAATGTGACAATTTTGCCATGTTGGGTTGTTGGAAGAAAAAATGCGGCATCCCGGAACCGGATGACCGCACGAAGGGGGAGAGGGTTTGGATGATGGATTATTCGGTGACGGCGAGGCGGGCGAAGAGTTTGCCGTCCGGGCTGGCGAGGGTGATGGGGATGATGACGACGACGTCGTCCCCGCCGTTGATGTTGGGTGTTTCCTCGATGGTGACGCCATCGACGCCGGCTTGGGCGGGGGTCCAGCCGGTCAGGGTGGTGGAGTATTCGCAGACGGGGTTGAGGCCGGCGGATTCATCGGAGCGATGGAAGCTGAAGCGGAGGCTTGTTTCATCGATTTCGATGGATGGGAGGAGGGTGTTGGAGTTGGCGTTGGGGTTGGCGGGGTTTGGCTCGCCGCCGATGACGAATTCGATGCCGTTAGGGATGCCGTCGGCATCGGGGTCGGCATTGAAGAGGGTGTCGTCTCCTGTCAGGCCTTTGTCGGCGGCCCAGAGCTGGAAGGGTGTTCCGGCGGGGAGGCCGTGGCCGAGGACGAGGTTGTTGCCTTGGAGCTGGATGGACCAGCCGAGGGTGGCGGCGGGGAGGGCGGAGGCGTCGATGGTGAAGGCGTCTTCGGTGAAGCCGGTGATGCCGTTGGCGGTGGAGACGAGGACGAAGGATTTTTGGGTGTCGGTGAAGTTTGCCAAGGACTGTGGAGTGATGGTGATGACGAATGGGCCGGCGGTGCCGGAGGTGATGGCGAGGGTGTCGACATTGAGGGTGTCGTAGCCTGTGCCGGCGGTGCCGTTCCAATCGGAGAGGTCGAAGGTGTATTTGCCATCGGCGCTGAAGTTGAGTGCGGTGATGCCGTTGAGTGTGCCGACGCCGGAGCCGGGTGCGATGGTGCCACCGGTGAGGGTGACGGGGCGTGGGAGGGTGCCATCACCGGTGAGGGTGGCGGTGGCGGCGACGGTGGTGCTGGAGATGGAGGTGGGAAGGGTGCCCTGGAGATCGAGGGTTCCTTCAGTTAGATTGATGGGTCCGGTGAAGGTGCTGTCGGGGGAGGTGAGAATGAGGGTTCCGGTGCCGAGTTTTGACATGAGTCCGGTGCCGGTGATGGGGCCTGCGATGGTGCCGGTGAAGGCTTGGGTATCGAAGGGACGGATGTTGGCCGGTGCTGGTAGGTTGACGGTGCGGAGGGGATTGATGGTGATGTTGTCGGCATCGAAGCGGAGGCGACCGTTGAGGTTCTCGGAGAAGTGGGTGATGTCGTTCTCGGGATCTCCGAGGGCCTCGTCGCTGGTGAAGGCGATGGTGGCGCGGTTGATGAAGACGGTGCCGATGAAGTCGTTTTCGGAGTTGTCGAGGATGGTGGCGTTGTCGTGTTCGCCGGAGAGTCCGGTGTCGCTGATGTAGAAGAGGCGTGCAAGGTCGCCGCCGCTGATTTTACCTGTCAGGCGGACGGTGGAGCCGGGGGCGGGAGCGGTGCGGCCGGAGCCGAAGGTGGGGAACATGCGGATGGCGCCGGTGCCGGCGGGGAGGACGAAGTCGTTTGCGATGGTTGCTTCGCCGGTTCCGGTTTCGAATTCGATGATGCCGCCGGTGGAGGTGACGGTGCCGGTGCCGAAGGCGTCTGCGACGCGGGCGATGAGGATTCCGGCGGCGACGGTGGTTCCGCCGGTGTAGGTGCTGGAGAAGGTGAGGGTCTGGATGCCGGTGCCGATTTTTGTTAGGGAGCCCGCGCCCGAGAGTTCGCCCTGATAGATCCGGCTGCTGTTGTTGTTGCCGATGGTGAGGGCGACTGGGGCGGAGGAGGTGTTGGTGAGGGCGAAGTCCGCGGAGCCGGAGAGGCCGCCTAGGGTGGTTTCGGTGATGGTGCCGAAGGTGTGGGTGCTGGAGCCGAAGAAGCCGGTGAGGGTGCTGTTCTGGAGGGCGAGCGGGTGGTCGATGACGAGTGATCCGGCGTCGAGGCGGGTGGCACCGGTGGTGGTGTTCGGGTTGGAGAGGGTGAGGGTTCCGGTGCCTGTTAGAGAGGTGGTGGCGGATCCGGCGATTCCGTTGGTTCCGGTGATGGTGTAGTTGCCGGTGGTGTGTTCGAAGCGGGTGGAGGTGGGGGTGACATCGGTGCCGTTGATGGCGATGGTGCGGGTGCCGGACTCGGTGAAGCGGGCGGGGGAGAGGTTTACGAAGTCGACGCCGGTT
This sequence comes from Verrucomicrobiaceae bacterium, assembly GCA_005787565.1. Taxonomy (GTDB): domain Bacteria; phylum Verrucomicrobiota; class Verrucomicrobiia; order Verrucomicrobiales; family Akkermansiaceae; genus Luteolibacter. Next base: position 23,699 of record SYAP01000026.1, read on the forward strand.
CCGGGTGCGGTGGAGAGTTCCCAGTTTTTGGGAGAGGTGATGGTGGCGGTGCTCCATTCGGAGGAGGCGGCGCCGGTACAGACGTAGGATGGGACGGGGAGGACATCGAGGACGATGGCATCGACGTACCAGTCGTTGGAGCCTTGGGCGGCGTGGCCGGTGCCGTTCACGAAGTCGATGATGGCGGAGCGTGTTCCGGCGGGGAGGGAGGATTTGATTTCGTAGAGGGCCCAGTAGTCGGGGTCTGTGGAGCTGTTTTCCGGGCCGTTGAGGATGTTTCCGGTGGCGAGGAGTTGGGCGGTGGTGATCTGGTTGGTGGTGGTTCCGCGGTCGAGTCTGAATTCGGTGCCGAGGAGGGTTCCGGTGCCGTTATCGCCGTTGAAGAAGCGGAGGCGGAGGGCTGGGATGTTGTTGTCGCTGACGTATGAGGTGAGCCAGGCGCTGAATGCGAAGACGGCTGCGCCGTTGTCGAGGTCGTCATTGGAGACGACGGTGTTGAGGGTTGCGTTGGTGATGGTTTGGGTGCCGCCGCCGAGGCCGTGGAATTTCGCGCCGATGGGTGAGGCGACATCGTCGTTGTAGCCGTAGAGGAGGGAGTTGAAGTTTCCGGTTGCGGCGGTGGATTGTGCGCCGCTGGTGTCCGCGAGTTTGATGCCGGCGAGGCCGTTGTAGGGGTGATTGTAGAGGCGGCCGACGCCGGTCCAACCGGAGACGTCGGTTGGGTTGTTGACGCCGGAGGTTCCTGTTTCGAAGCTGCCGTTGGTGACGAGGTTTGCGGCGTTGGCGGAGCCTGCGAAGAAGGTGGCACCGGCGAGGAGGGCGAGAGGAGAGTTGGCGAGGATGTTTGAGTTCATGGGGAGGGATTTGAATGGCGATCACGGTGAGGGTAGGGGAAGGAGTGAGGGTTGTTCCATTGCAGGAATGGCATTTTTACTGGCAAAAGTGCAAGGTGTGGAAACGAGGATGTCATTTTTCCGTAGGGTTGAGCCTTGCCATGTGACGGGGGATTCCGCCTATTGGGGAAGTGAGTCGAAGTCGTCGAACGGAACTGCAGCGGACGTGGCGGATTGGTGTGCGGTTGGTGGATTGGGCGCAGGGATTCGGGAACCGGTTGTATGGCGGGGTGTTGGATTTTTTGCGTGAGGGACACTCGTTTGAGATGGAGTTCGTGCAGCCGAGTGGCGGGGATTTGCCACCGGTGGTGATCGATGAGCGGTGGGATGGGGATGGGTTGTTGGTGTTCCGGTATACGGCGGAGGAGGCGGCGGCGTGGAAGAAGCGGGGGATCAAGGTGGTGAATCTGAGTTCGGAGCAACCGGGGAAGGGACCGGTTTTTCCGCGGGTGACGTTGGACAACGGGATGGCGGGGGCGATGGCGGCGGATCATCTGTTAGGTCTGGGCTTGCGGGAGTTCGCGTTTTTGCATGATCCGTTGCGGACGTATTCGAGGGAGCGGTTGGATGGGTTCCGTGGGAGGTTGGCGGAGCATGGTCATGAGTGCCGGGTGTTAGAGATTCCTTCGTCGTCGTTTCCACCGAAGGTGCGGGCCAGGCAGATCGCGCAGATGGCGTGGCGGCAGATGGCGGGATTGCCGAAGCCGTGCGGGTTGTTTGCGAAGGATGACATTTCCGGGGTGACGGCGATCCGTGCGTTGAAGCAGGCGGGGATGAGGGTGCCGGAGGATGTGCCGGTGATGGGGGTGAGTGATGACATTGTTTATTGCCATACGACGACGCCGGCGTTGAGCAGCATCCGTTTCCCGGGGAAGCGGATCGGGCATGCGGCGGCGGAGTTGTTGCATGGGATGATGGAGGGAAGGGTGGTGGCGGCGGATACGCGGATCATGATCGGGCCGCCGGGGATCACGGTGCGTGAGTCGACGGGGCGGGTGGAGCTGGCGGATCCGGTGGTGACGCGCGCGATGAATTTCATTCGTCAGCGGCCGTTGGGGGAGCCTGTGGATTCGGCGACGTTGTGCCGGCATATCGGGGCGTCGCGGGAACAGGTGAGGCAGCGGTTTCATGCGACGTTGGGGCGGACGCTGAAGCAGGAGATTGATCGGGTGAGGTGCGAGCGGTTAGGGGAGATGTTGAGGCGGACGGATTGGACGTTGGAGCGGGTTGCGGAGCAGTGCGGGTTTGCGGGTGGGGATGAGTTGAGCAGGTTTGTGAAGCGGGTGACGGGGATGACGCCGGGTGAGTTGAGGCGGTTGAGGTAGTGCGGGCTTGGTTTTCGCTGGAAGCTTTGTGGAGGTAGTCTTTTGTGAAGATAGACCTTGAACAACCATGTAACTCTGTAATTCTAACGCGTCCGTTTCAGCGGACAGGGACTTAGAAATCCTGAACCAGCAGCGGTCGGCATCGACCGCAACGATGCCGCCAAACCGACCGAAAGGCCGGGGAGGCGGTGGTGTATGTCCAAGCCGCCTGCCTCCGGGGAGAGTGGCCAAAGGCCATCGCGGTCGTCTGCTGGCGACTTTCTAACTCCCCGTCCACCGGAAGGACGCCACCCGCATACACTGATGAAAATCCTTCCTGTATTTCTTATCTCGCTATCGTTGGCCGTCGCCCAAGAGGCTAATGAGCGCTCTCGGGAATTTGAGGCTACAAGTGCTGTTGAGCCCCGTCTCCTCGGAAAAATCCCGGACGGCACTCCGCCGCCGCCCTCTCCGCCCAAAGACGGCTTCGAAGTCCCGCCCGAGAAAATCCTCGAATCGCACACCCATCACGACGGCAAGCGCAACGTCACCGTCCAGCGCATCACACCCATCCCGCTAGCGCCACCAACCGAAGACGCAGCACCACCGCTTCCGTTAGACGACGCCACCAAGGAACAACTCCGCGCCCTTCGTGAAAGCCGCCTCGCCATGCGCCATGTCAGCATGGGAGCTTCCATCTACACCTTCCCGGATGGCTCCGTCCGCAGTCTTGTTAGATATCGCATCCTCGGCCAGAAAGATGACAACCTTCCAAAAGGCGAAGTCAAACTCTGGTCAAACGCCGACTTCTCCTTGTTCCCCGGCATCCACAGCTTCCTCGGCAACGACGGCATGACCTATCATCTCATGATCTTCTGGACTCCCGTCCACATCGATCACCTCACCCGCTCCTACCAAAGATTTGGAAAAACCTATCAGCCCCCTGTCATCCCCGAGCTTCCTCCCGGCGATGCCACCTATACCCTCACCGAGAACTCCGCTACCGATCCCTTACTCCTCGCCCCCATCAACTCCCTCCACCAGATCTATCAAAAAGATCATGCCAAACTCCGCGTCGCACGCGATGGACGGCTACAA
>SYAP01000360.1 GCA_005787565.1 Verrucomicrobiaceae bacterium
CCATTCTCGCCCCGGCCCCTTGTTCCCCCTCCCCTCCAAGCCAACGAAAAACCGCATTTGAAGACTCCTAAAAACACGCTTCCCAAAAGAAAAAACTTGAATGACTACATGCCTGTAATCTGGGGTAACGGTCTTCGCCTCCTGCCAATCGCTAAGATATCACCCACTACCACACCATGAGCTCCTACCCCAAAACCGGATCCAAAGCCCCAACCTTCACAGCCAACGCCATCGGCGGCGATTACACGACCGCAACCCCAGTTAAACTCTCCGACTTCAAAGGCCGCACTCTCATCCTCTATTTCTACCCCAAAGACGACACCCCCGGCTGCACCAAACAAGCCTGCGCCCTCCGCGACTCCTGGGCCGATCTCTCATCCAAAGCCACCATCCTCGGCGTCAGCATCGATCCCATCAAAAGCCACGAAAAATTCATCCGCAAACACAGCCTCCCATTCCCCATCCTCAGCGACGAGGACCAGAAAATCGTCACCGCATACGGCGTCTGGGTCGAAAAAAGCATGTACGGAAAAACCTACATGGGCACCGAACGTTCCACCTTCATCATCACCCCGGATCAGAAAATCAAAGCCGTCCTGCCCAAGGTGAAACCCGAAGAACACCTCGCCCAAATCCTCGCTCTGATTTAGCCCCCTCGATCTAACAAATCATCCCAACAAATCGGCGAACCGCCTCTCCGCATCCTGATAGATCGCCGCCTTCGCCCGGTCCGGCTGTAACGCCGCTCCCTCGGATGCCTTGCAAAACACCGCCTGCATCCCTGCCAGATCATTCCCCGCCGCCCCAGCCGCTATCAACGCCGCTCCCAGCGCCGCCGAATTGCTCACCTCCAACCGCTCCACCGGTGCTTGGAAAACATCCGCCACCAACTGCGCGATCCCGTTGTTCTTGGATGCCCCACCCGTCAAACGGATCCCGTCCGTATCTGTCTCCATCCACCGAGAGTGCAAACGCATGTTCAGGAACTGCCCCTCTAACAAAGCCCTCACCCGCAACTCCGCCGTCGCACTCTCCTCAAAAGCCTCCACCGGCCCGTCAAAATCCCGCCGCGGCGTGATCTCCGGCCCGTAAAACGGCAACATCAGATTCCTCCCCGCGTATCCCGCGCTCGCCGCCAACGCTTCCTGCTCGAACGCCGACCAATCAACACCCAACGCATCCCGCATCGCTTCCCGCGCCAACGACCCGTTCCGGAAACAAATCAGCGACATGAACCCGCCCGCCGGATTCCCGAAAACATGCCCGAACCCCTGCGGATCCGTCTTCGGCCCCGGCATCGCCGCGAAAAACGTGTCACTCGTCCCTAACGAAATCACCACATTCCCCGCCGCCGTCGCACCCATCCCCACCAACGACGCCGGATTGTCACCCGTAAACAACGCCACCTCGCAGTCCGCCGAGAATCCATACTTCCGAACCAACCACGACGAAACCTTCCCCTGCACCTCCGTCGCCGCCGCTGGATCTAACAAACGATCCCCGAGCCCCGGCGCGGTCGCCTCTAACAAAACCGGATCCCACCCCCGCGTTTCCAAATTCATCAGATTCATCCCCGCACCATCCCCGAAATCAATCGGAACCGATTTCCCGGCCATCACCGATCCAATGAACGAACTCACCAAATGAATCCGCGCCGTTCGCCCATACCCCTCCGGATCCTGCTTCCAGAAACGCCGGATCTGCGGCCCCGTAAATCGCTCGATCGCCACCGATCCAGACCGCCGGCAAACCTCCGCCGCACCTCCCGCCGCCGCCGTGATCTCCGAACACTCCTCACCCGTCGAAGTATCCATCCAGATCGGCGCCGTCGACCTTGTTAGAGCCGGTGCCAGTTGCTCCGCCAACGGCACGTCCACCGCCAACCCCGCCAACCTCTCATCAAACGTCCCGTCCAGATACACCGACCCATGCTGCTGCCCGGAACCCGCGATCATCCGGATCGCCGAAACATCCACCCGCTCCGCCAACCTCCCTAACAGCATCTCCAGCGCCTCCAGCCACATCCGCGGATCCGAATGCACCTCGCCCCTCTCCCCACCCGGAATGAACCCGCTCGGGCACCCGTAATGCGGCAGATCCGCCCCGAAATTGACCGAAACCTGACTGACAATCAACCCCGCCGAGGGGTCGATGACAACAGCCGTGATGGATTGCGTGGAGGAATCAAGTCCGAGAAACATGCCCGGACTTTCTCCCGTCCACGCGGCGATTCCAAGCCGAAGATCACCTCTCCCGCCCACGAAACCCGCCAAGAAATCTCACGAAAAGAGACCCGCCCGCTCACGCCTTCACCAACAGGCTCGTCCCAGTCATCGGCGCGGGCTTCGCCAAACCCATCATCTCCAACAACGTCGGAGCCACATCCGCCAGTATCCCGTTCCGCATCGAATACCCTGCCGCATCACCCGCCACATACAGGATCTCCACCAGATTCGTCGTATGCGCCGTGTTCGGCGAGCCATCCGCATTCCGCATGAACTCGCAGTTCCCGTGGTCCGCCGTGATCAACAGCTTCCCACCCAACCGCAACGTCTCCTCCACCACCGCCTTCACACACGCATCGATCGTCTCCACCGCCTTGATCGCCGCCTCCACCACACCCGTGTGCCCCACCATGTCCGGATTCGCGAAATTCAAAATCACCAGATCATAATCCTTCAGCTTGCTCACCACTGTATCCGTCACCTGCGGCGCGCTCATCTCCGGCTTGAAATCATACGTCGCCACATCCTTCGGCGATGGAATGATGAACCGGTCCTCCCCCGCATTCGGCTGCTCCTCACCACCATTGAAGAAATACGTCACGTGCGGATACTTCTCCGTCTCCGCAATCCGCATCTGCGTCTTGCCCGCGGCCGCAACCACCTCGCCTAACACCTCCACCAGCTTGTCCGGCGCGAAAATCGCCGGGCACCCGTACTTCTCGTCATACTCCGTCAGCGTCACATACTCAACCTTCGGCACCACCCCACGGTCGAAACCGTCGAAGTCCTGATAGAGAAACGCCTCCGAAAGCTCGCGCGCACGATCCGCTCGGAAGTTGAAAAACAACACCACATCCCCGTCACGCACCCGCTGCTTGCCCACCTCCGTGAAAACCATCGCCGGCATGAACTCGTCCGTCTTGTCCAAACGATAGTAATCCGCAACCGCCTCACTCGCCAGAATGTCGCGCCGCTCACCCTTCCCATGCACGATCGCATCCCACGCCAGCTTCACACGATCCCACCGCTTGTCCCGATCCATCGCGAAATACCGGCCCACCACCGTCGCCACCCGCGCACCGCACTTCGCCACCTCATCCTCCACCTTCGCCAAATAACCGGCACCACCACTCGGAGAAGTATCCCGCCCGTCCGTGATCGCATGAATGAAAATGTCATCCACCCCCGCCTCCTTCGCCAACCGCACCAACGCGATCAACTGATCCTGATGGCTGTGCACACCACCATCGGAAACCAATCCCACAAAATGCAATCTCCCCGCCTTCGCCTTCTCCATCGCCACCTTGAAAACCGCATTCCCGCTGATCTCACCATCCACGATCGCCTTGTTGATCCGCGTCAGATCCTGATAAACGATCCTCCCCGCGCCCAAATTCAAATGCCCCACCTCCGAGTTGCCCATCTGCCCGTCCGGCAATCCCACATCCATCCCCGAGGCACTCAGAAAACTCTTCGGATACCCCGCCAAAACCTCGTCGTGAAACGGCTTCTTCGCCAACAACACCGCATTCCCATCCTGAATTGCGGTTTCCTTCCCGCCGGGATTGTGCCCCCAGCCATCGCGAATGATCAAAACTACCGGTTTCTTGGCCATGACGACGCGCGTTTACCCCCCACCCCCGCCCCCGGCAAGGCCGGAATGAAACCAATCCCGCAACAAACTTTCTTCTAAGCTTCCTCCATTTCGTGTGTCATTCCTCCACATGAAGGCCATGCTCCGCTTGATTCTCCTCGCCATCCTTCCCTCCGCGCTCTTCGCCCAGGATGCCGCTCCCCTCCGCAAGGAGCACGAAAGCCTCATCAAACGCGGCCTCTGGCGCGAAGCCGTCACCCACTACCAGCAGAAACTCATGCCCATCTCGGACAACCAATCCGGCCAGGACCTCGAAAAATCCATCAACGCCCTCGGCCGCCTCAACGCATGGAGCGAGTTCGACGCCCTCGTCGAAACCTCCATCACCGCTCACGCGGAAAACCCTCACCTCCTCCTCAGCGCCGCCACCGCCTACGCCAACGCCCCACACGCCGGCCGCATCATCGCCGGAGAATTCTCCCGCGACCCACGCGCCCAATTCGGCCGCACATGGTTCGATCCAAACGACCCGAACGCCACCGCCAGCGCAGGCGAATCCGTCACCACCGACTTCCGCGACCGCGTCCGCTCACTCCAACTCCACCGCGCCGCCCTCGCCGCCGCCCTGGACGATCCCACCCGCGTCATCATCTGGAACCACCTCGCCAACACCCTGAAAAACACCGACGTCTGGAAACTCCAAACCCTCACCTCGCTCGACACCCTCCCCGAATGGTCCGAACCCGGACCCGAAGGCGGAACCGAAGGCGCTCCATGGACCCCGACCGGCCCGCTCCTCTACGAAGTCCCCGCCTCATGGGAAGCCTCCAAAAACGACGGCGAACGCTGGCGCTTCGCCCTCGCCGAACAAGCCCGCCTCGACCCATCCAAACAACCCGCCATCACCCTCGAACTCGCCCGCTTCTCCCAATCACAGTTCGGCACCGAGACCCTCTCCTCCTTCTCCTGGTGGCAAAACCGCGACCCGGAATCCGCCAAAGGCATCCTCGAAATCGACACCCTCGCCAACGACGAATCCCTCGCCAAAACCTCCGATGGCATCCGCCGCTTCACGCTCCCCGTCGCCCACCACTTCATCGCCCTCTATCAATCCATCCTAACAGACAAATCCGTCGGAGGAACTGCCGGCGATGCCCTCACCGAAGTCTTCCTCAACCGCCGCCAATACGACAAGGCCCGCGAAAATCTCGAAACCACCATCAAACTCCACGGCCCCGGCGACAACAACTCCCGCAAGGACCTCCTCCAACAAATCACCGGCAACTGGGGCCGCTTCGAAACCGCAACCCACGTCCCATCCGGCACCAAACCCCAAATCCCCCTCATCTTCCGCAACGCCTCCAAAGTCACCCTCACCGCCTCACCCATCGATCTCGATGCCCTTCTCAAGGACTGCACCGATCACCTCAAATCCAACCCCCGCGAACTCACCTGGGACCGCCTCCAGCTCGACTACTTCGCCAACCGCCTCATCCAACAAAACCGCTCGAAGTTCATCGGCAAACCCACCGCCACCTGGGAAATGCCTCTAACACCCCACGAGAAACACCGCGACACCCGCACCAACGCCGAAGTCCCGCTGGATCAAGCCGGCGCCTGGTGGATCACCGCCAAAATGGACAACGGCAACGAATTCCACACCGTCGTCTGGATCGTCGAGTCCGTCCTCGTCCGCCGCGATGTCGGCGGAAACATCCAATGGTGGGTCGCCGATGCCACCACCGGCGCTCCCATCCCAAACACCGAAATCTCCTTCTTCGGCTACCGCACCGAACACCTCGAACCCAAAGTCCCCCTCGCACGCCGCATGAACGTCCACGTCAAGGAGTTCAAACGCACCACCGATGCCGATGGCCGCATCCTCATCAAACCCGCCGACGCCGACCCCCAATTCCAATGGACCGCCATCGCCCGCCCCAAAGGCATGGCCCCCGCCTTCCACGGCTTCTCACACCTCACCCCGCAGGAACCTCAACTCCAAAACGCCAACCGCAGCATCACCTACGGCATCTCCGATCGCCCGCTCTACAAACCCGGCGACACCATCCACCTCAAGTTCATGCTCCGCGAAACCGGATACTTCGAACCCAACGAAACCAAATACGCCCTCCAAAACGGCACCCTCACCCTCTTCAACGGCCGCGGCGAGGAAGCACTCAAAATCGAAAACCTTACCACCGACGACCTCGGCACCATCGAAACCTCCGCCATCATCCCCAAAGACGCACCCCTCGGCACCTGGCGCGCCGTCTATCAGATCTCCAACATCATCTCCGCCCACCTCACCTTCCAGGTCGAGGAATTCCGCAAACCCGAATACGAAGTCACCGTCGAAGCCCCCGCCGAACCCGTCAAACTCGGCGACTCCTTCACCGCCACTGTCAAGGCCACCTACTTCCATGGTGCTCCTGTTAGAAACGCCACCGTCGAGGTCACCGTCACCCGCGAATCCCTAACCGAACGCTGGTTCCCCGCCTACCGCTGGGACTGGCTCTACGGAAAAGGCGCATGGTGGATCGGCTCCCAGGCATCATGGCACCCCACCTGGAATCGCTGGGGCTGCATCCCGCCAAATCCTCCATGGTGGCAGGGCGACCGCTGGACTCCGGAGGAAATCGTCCTCGAACAAACCCTCCCCATCGGCCCCGATGGCACCGCAAAAATCACCATCGATACCGCCCTCGCCAAACAAATCCACGGCGATATGGACGCCCAATACTCCATCGAGGCCCGCGTCACCGATGCCTCACGCCGCGAGGAAAACGGCACCGGCACCGTCATCGCCGCACGCAAACCCTTCGAAGTCGCCGTCTGGACCAACCGCGGCCACGCCCACTCCGGCGATGCCATCGAAGCCACCCTCTCAGCCTCCACCCTCGCCGGAAAACCCGTCACCAAAGCCACCGGCTCCTTCATCCTCTATCAGATCTCCCGCGGCGATGGCGGCAAGATCCAGGAAAAGGAAATCCAGCGCTGGCCCGTCGAAACCGATGCCGATGGCAAAGCCACCCAAGCCTTCCCCGCCCCAGCCACCGGCCAATACCGCCTCGCCGCCACGCTCACCTTCAACAACGGCGAACCCGTCGAAGGCGCAACCCTCCTCAACATCCACAGCAAAGGAAAATCAGACCCCGCCAACTGGACCTTCGGCCCCCTCGAACTCATCCCGGACAAAACCGAATACTCCCCCACCGAGTCCGTGAAACTCCGCGTCAACAGCGACCGCGAAAACGCACACGTCTGGCTCTTCCTCCACATCGCCGGTGCCGCGGGCCGCGAGGCGAAACGCATCCAGCTCGATGGAAAATCCTCTGAAATCGAAATCCCCCTCGACCTCCGCGACATGCCTAACATGTTCCTCGAAGGCCTCTCCGTCCACGGCGCTCAGGTCCACACCGCCGTCCGCCAGATCCTCCTCCCGCCCGTCAGCAAAGCCATCGAAGTCACCCTCGAACCCGCCAAAAACCGCGTCAAACCCCGCGAAACATCGTCCCTCCGCATCACCCTCCGCGATGCCGATGGAAAACCCATCCAAGGCACCGCCATCCTCGCCATCTACGACAAATCCCTCGAAGCCATCACCGGCGGATCAAACGTCGCCCCCATCGTCGAAAACTTCTGGAACTGGAAGAACTTCTATCAGCCCCACACCCTCGGCGATTCCCTCCCCCACGCCGTCGGCACCCTCACCCGCCCCAAGGCCACCCCCATGCAACCCCTCGGCCGCTTCGGCGATGACGCACTCATGGAATCGGAAGGCGTTGCCTCCGACGGCGGCGGCGGACTCTTCTTCGCACGCGGCGCAAACCGCTTCGCGGACGCCGCCCCCGCAGCCCTCGCCACTCCCATGATGGAGAAATCCGCTCCCGGCATTCCTCCCGCTGGCGCCGGCGCGAACAACCCCATCCTCCTCCGCAAGGACTTCGCCGACCTCCTCAAATGGTCCGGCGCCATCACCACCAATGCCGATGGCACCGCCGATGTCCCCATCGAATTCCCCGACAACCTCACCACCTGGAAAGCCCGCGTCTGGACCCTCGCCTCAGGCACCCGCGTCGGCGAAGGCTCCGCCGAAATCATCACCTCCAAGGAACTCCTCGTCCGCCTCCAGGCCCCGCGCTTCCTCGTCGAACGCGATGAAACCCTTCTAACAGCAGTCGTCCACAACGACCACGACACACCCAAATCCGTCAGCGTCTCCATCGAACTCGATGGCGACAACCTCCAACCCGTCGATGTCGAACCACGCACCATCGAAATCCCCGCCCGCTCCGAAGCCCGCGTCGATTGGAAGGTCAAGGCTGCCCGCGAAGGCAACGCCACCTTCCGCATGAAAGCCGATTCCGGCGACGATGGCGACGCCGTCGAACGCACCCTCCCCGTCCTCGTCCACGGCATGCTCCGCCAGGACGCATGGAGCCGCGTCATCGCCCCCGAACAAAACGAATCCATCATCGAAATCGACGTCCCGGAACAACGCCGCCCGGAACAATCCAAACTCACCGTCCGCTTCTCCCCAACCATCGCCGGCGCCGTCGTCGATGCCATCCCCTACCTCGCCGCATACCCCCACGGCTGCACCGAACAAACACTCAACCGCTTCGTCCCCGCCGTCACCGCACAAAAGCTCCTCAAGGACATGGGCATCAACCTCGCCGAGGTCAAAGCCAAGCGCAACAACCTCAACCCCCAGGAACTCGGCGACTCCGCAACCCGCACTGCCCAATGGAAACAATGGCAGCAAAACCCCGTCTTCGACGAACTCGAACTCTCTAACATGGTCGATGCCGGCATCGAAAAACTCCGCGCCATGCAAAACGCCGATGGCGGCTGGGGCTGGTTCTCCGGCTTCCGCGAATACTCCTACCCCCACACCACCGCCGTCGTCGTCCACGGCCTCATCACCGCCAAAAACAACGGCGCGAACGTCCCAGACGACCTCATCCAGAAAGGCCTCGCCTGGCTCGCCGCCTCCGAGAAAAAGGAAACCGAAGCCCTCCAGCGCTGGGTCGATCACGAAGCCCTCCGCGCCGCCAAACGCAAGATTCCTAACAACAACCTCCCGGAAAAACGCCACGCCGATTCCCTCGATGCCTTCGTCCGCCTCGTCCTCGGCATGGCCGCACGCGATTCCGAACCCATGCTCGCCTTCCTCCATCGCGACCGCACCACCCTCCCCGTCTACGCCCTCTGCCTGTTGGGCCTCGAACACCACCGCAAGGAAGACGCCGCCCGCCGCGACGAAACCATGAAAATGATCTCCCAGTTCCTCAAACGCGACGACGAAAACCAAACCGCCTACCTCGACCTCGGAAACAACGGCTATTGGTGGTTCTGGTACGGCAGCGAGGTCGAAGCCCACGCCTGGTATCTCAAACTCCTCGCCGCCGTGAAACCCAACGACGCCGACACCCGCGGCCTCGTCAAATACCTCGTCAACAACCGCAAACACGCCACCTACTGGGACTCCACCCGCGACACCGCCTTCGCCATCGACGCCATCGCCACCTGGTTCAAAGCCACCGGCGAGGACGCACCCGAAATGGAAGTCGAAGTCCTCATCGGCGGCCAATCCAAACGCAAGATCTCGATCAACCGCGAAAACCTCTTCTCCTTCGATGGAACCGTCACCCTCACCGGAAACGACGTCACCACCGGCAAACACCAGATCACCATCAAGCGCACCGGCAAAGGCGCCGTCTACGCCAACGCATACCTCGAAATCTTCACCCTCGAAGACAAACTCCGCGCCGCCGGCCTCGAAGTCAAAGTCTCACGCCGCATCACCAAACTCATCCCCCTCGACCACGAAACCGAAGTCCCGGACTCCACCGGACTCATCGTCAAACAACAGGTCGAGCGCGTCCGCCGCGAGCCCCTCGAAGATGGTGCCACCGTCAAATCCGGCGACCGCATCGAAGTCGAACTCATCCTAGAATCCAAAAACGACTACGAATACCTCCTCTTCTCGGACGCCAAAGCCGCCGGCTTCGAAGCTCTCGATGCCCTCAGCGGATACATCAGCGGCCCCACCCTCTCCGCCTACATGGAACCTCGCGATCAATCCGTCGACTTCTTCATCCGCTCACTCCCCCGCGGCACCCACACCCTCCGCTACCAACTCCGCGCCGAAACCCCCGGAACCTTCAAAGCCCTCCCCGCCACCGCCGAAGCCATGTACGCCCCGGAACTCCGCGCCAACTCAGCCGACCACCTCCTCAACATCACACAACCCTAACACCCAAAAAATCCACTAAAACCCGAAAGATCTCCACAAAAACTTCTCACTTCTCACTCGGCACTCCCCCCAACTCCGCGACCTCCGCGCCTCCGCGCCTCCGCGTTTCCCTTCAAAAAGTCCTTCAACCTTCCACCTTCAACCTTCAACCTTCAACCTTCAACCTTCCTACTCCACCCAATCGTTCATCACCAACCGCACAATCTCCCATTGCCGGTTCTTCACCCCCTCCGGCGTCCCGCGGATCTCGAAAATCACCCGCCGCGAAGGCCCCGCCGAAAACAATTCGTCCAGCTGCTTCATCAACTCCTCGTTCCCCCGCGCCGCATAATACCGCATCATCGGCTCCACATCCGGCGAAAGCGCGTCAATCCCCCGCCATTCCACCTCGTCCTGATAGATACCGTTGTAGTAGCTGCCCTCCCCGGCGAACACCCGCACCGTCGCAGCCAGCACTTTTCCTGTTAGAACATCATCCCACGGCTCGCTGCAAAGCCTCGCGTAACTCGGAAAATCCACCCGCGCACCCAGTTCCGTCTGAGTCACCGTCAGAAGCCGCTTGCCGCCCCCTCCAAAAACCACCGCATAACGTCCCAACCTCGCTTCCTTCCCCGTGAAGAACGTCGAAAACTCATCCTCCAGCGCCAGCGCATTCACCGACTCCACCTCCTCCTTCGCCCCGGGACCCTTCTCAAAAAACTCCCGCATCACCCCATCCACCTTCTCCGGCTGCCTCACCCACTTCAACCGCTCCTCGTGCGATGTCGCCTTCACGAATCCATTCACCGCATCCATCGGCAACGCACCCTTCCAATCCTCCGCCCGAGCCTCCTTCTCCTCAGTTACCACCAACCTCGGCAAATTCGGACCCACCACCTCCGGTGCCTTCCGGAAAAACCCCTGCCGATACATCACCACCAAACCGCTCACCACCCCCACCGCCAACAACGCCGGCAAAATGATCGTATACATCAACACCGGCAAACTCATTCGCCGCTTCCCGAACCCATGCTCGGACGTCGTCCGCTTCAACACCCGCCGCTTCCGCTTGCCCGATGATCGCTTAACGGATTCATGGCTGGTCTCGTTCGGTGGATTCATGGTGCGGCGCAGTCCTAATCGACCCCTACCAACCTTGTCACGCGGCATCCTTCCGGAAATGACGCCGCCTTACCCCAAACGGGCAACTTGACCTCACACACGCCCTATCCCAAATTCCCCTCGATCGCGGAAAACCCAACCCATGCGCCTTCTCTTCATCCTCCTCGCAACCGTCGCGACCTCGCTCCTCGCCCACGGTCAAACCATCTCCATCCCCGATGGCGACTATCAGCTCCACTCCTCCCTCGCCAACACCACCGTCACCATGACCGGGCGCAGCGAACTCCGCCTCACCGCATCCTCAAACGTCATCTCCGGCTGCACCATCCACATGAACTCCACCGAAGCCTTCATCCGCTTCACCTCCGTCGTCCCATCCGTCGTCCAATCCACCTACCTCTCCCAACTCCGCGTCAACGGCGCTCCCGCCGCCCTCAACACCAACTGCCGCATCGTCCAGTTCGGCGAAGGCTCCGTCGTCATCTCCCAACCCGCGAACTTCTCACCACTCCAGGTCTTCACAGGCAGATACTTCACCGGAACCTCCGCCAACCTCAACCAATACACCGCCTACGGCGACTCCCAACTCGGCGTCCACTCCAACAACATCCGCTCCTTCAAACTCAAACGCGGATACATGGTCACCTTCGCCACCAATGCGAACGGAACCGGCCACAGCCGAAACTACATCGCACAGGACGGCGACCTCGAAATCAGCGCCCTAACCAGCGTCCTCGACCGCACCATCAGCTTCGTCCGCGTCTTCCCATGGCGCTGGGTCAGCAAAAAAGGCCTCGCAGGAAACGTCGGAAACAACCTCAACTCACGCTGGTGGTACAACTGGAACCTCGACCAAAACTCATCCCTCGACCGCGAATACGTCGCCATCCGCCAAAACCAATACTGGCCCAGCCTCTCCCAAAACTGGCAGTCGCGCGGCATCAACCACCTGTTAGGCTACAACGAACCCGACCACGCTGACCAAGCAAACATGTCCGTCGGCACCTCCATCTCCGCATGGCCGGACCTCCTCGCCACCGGACTCCGCGTCGGATCACCCTGCCCCACCGATGGCGGCCGCAACTGGCTCTACAGCTTCATGGACCAGGCAAACGCCAACAACTACCGCGTCGATTTCGTCGCCGTCCACTACTACTGGGGCTTCTCCAACGCCAACGACCCCGCCGGCGCAGCCAACCAGATGTACAACTTCCTCAAGGAAATCTACGACCGCACGGGCAAACCCATCTGGGTCACCGAATTCAACAACGGCGCCGACTGGACCACCGGCGTCCCGGACCCCTCCTTCGCCCAACAGGCCGCAACCGTCCAGGCCATGATCGACATGCTCGAAGGAACCCCGTGGATCGAACGCTACTCCATCTACAACTGGGTCGAGGACGTCCGCCGCGTCACCTGGAACGATGGCTGGCCCACCGCCGCCGGCGAAAACTACCGCGATAAATTCTCAAACCTCTCCTACTCCCAGGTCATCCCTAACACCTCCGTCACACCCTCCGCCCTCTACCGCTTCGAAAACAACGCGCGCGACAACGGCGCATACGGCCACACCGGCATGATGCGCGGCGCCGCCAAATGCGCCGACGGCCAAAACGCACGCTCACTCTCCCTCAGCGGCAGCTCCACCACCCGCGACCACGTCCTCCTCCCGCCACGCATCGCCGATAGCAACGACTTCACCTTCGGCGCATGGATCAAATGGGACGGCGGCGCCAACTGGCAACGCATCTTCGATCTCGGCGACTCCACCTCAGATTACCTCTTCCTCACCCCCTCAGATGGAAACGGCAAACTCAACTTCACCATCCGCGTCAACAATTCAGACCAAGCACTCGCCCACTCATCCGCAATCCCCGTCGGCCAATGGACCCACGTCGCCGTCACCATCAGCGGAAACACCGGAAAACTCTTCGTCAACGGAACCCTCTCCGCCACCAACAACTCCATGTCCCACAACCCCTCCGCCGTCGGATCGGAAACCAACTACCTCGGCCGCAGCCGCTACTCCGCCGACCCATACTTCGACGGCATGATGGACGACGTCGTCTTCCTCGCAAACGCCCTCCCCGATGCCAAAATCGCCACCCTCATGGGCAACAACCCGCCCTCTCTAACAGCCCTCCCGCAAATGAACGCCACCCAGGGCGTCCCCTTCACCGGAAACCTCGCCACCCACGCCACCGACCCCGATGCCGGCGACACCCTCACCTTCTCCAAAGTCGATGGACCCGCATGGCTCACCATCGCCTCTAACGGAACCCTCGGCGGCACCCCCACCCTCGGCGATTCCGGAACCCAACAGGTCGTCATCATCGCCACCGACTCCCATGGCACCACCTCGCTCGGATCCTTCTCCATCCTCCTCCCCTCCGTCCTCGGCAACGGCACCTGGACCGCCGATGCCGATGGCGATTGGAGCGATCCCGTAAACTGGCAGTCCAACTTCCCCGCGAACGGCAACGGCAACACCGCCAACTTCTCCACCCTCAACATCTCCGCAAACCGCACCGTCACCCTCGATCAATCACGCTCCATCGGCAACCTCACCTTTGGCGACACCTCCGGCAACCAAAGCTGGACCATCACCGCCAACGGCATCGGCGCGCTCTCCCTCTCCAACACCGGCGGACCCAACATCACCGTCAACTCATCCTCCGCCAACATCGACGTCCCCCTCACCTCCACCAACGGCCTCAACAAACTCGGCTCCGGCACGCTCGTTCTATCAGGAAACAACAACATCACCGGCACCCTCAACATCGACACCAACAGCGGCACCCTCGCCAACGGCATCACCCGCGCCGCCCACCCCGATGCCCTCACCGGCCTCACCACCATCGCCATCCGCAACAACAACGCCGGCTCATCCACCCTCGAACTCGATGGCTCCCAAGGCGACCTCGCCACCAACGCCGCCAGCACCCTCGCCGCCCGCACCGGCAACTCCCCCGCCATCCGCAACCTCAGCGGCGAAAACTCCATCTCCGGACAAATCACCATCAACGTCGGCGGCTCCAACTACATCTTCCAGTCCGATGCCGGCACCCTCAACCTCGGCCCCCTCACCGCCAACGCCGGAAACACCCGCACCCTCACCTTCCAGGGCGATGGCAACTTCTCCCTCGGAAATCTCACCCTCGGCTCCGCCACCACCTTCGCCCTAACAAAAAACGGCTCCGGCTCCCTCACCCTCGCCAACCACACCGGCCTCTCCGGCGCCATCACCCTCAACGCCGGCACCCTCACCACCAACGGCTCCGGAAACCTCGGCGCAGGCACCATCACCACCCAACCCGGAACCACCTGGAACAACAACTCCAGCGCCACCCTCTCCGGCTCGCTCTCCGGCCCCGTCAACATCACCAACACCGGCGCGCTCACCATCAGCGGAAACTTCACCGCACACAACGGCACCCTCACCCACAACTCCTCCACCGCCTCCATCGGCCTCAACTCCGCCACCGCCACCAGCCCTAACACCTCCTACCACATCGCATCCCCACAAGGCAGCCTCCAAGGCCTCGTCGTAGCAGGAAATGGCGACTACACCCTCGACCTCGGCGCACTCAGCGGCGTCGATGGCTCACTCTTCCGCGGCGGACTCACCGCCACCGGAAACACCACCCTCCGCATCGGCCACCTCAACACCCACACCAACTTCAACGGCTCCATCAACAACAGCTCCTCCAAAACCCTCTCCCTCACCAAAGTCGGCACCGGAACCCTCAGACTCAACGGACCTAACACCTACTCCGGCCCCACCCGCATCGAGGCAGGAACCCTCTCCATCAACTCCTCACACGGCTCCGGCGCCATCACCGTCGCCTCCGGTGGAACCCTCTCCGGAAACGGCTCACCCAGCGGCTCCACCACCGTTCAGAACGGCGGAACCCTCTCCCCCGGCGATGCCATCGGCACCCTCAACATCCTCCAATCCCTCACCCTCAACCCAGGCTCCACCCTCCGCCTCGAACTCTCACCCGTCACCAACTCCGCCGACCGCCTCATCGTCACCGGAAACCTCCAACGCGGCGGAAACCTCATCATCTCCAAACTCTCCGGCAACCTCACCTTCGGCCAATCCTTCACCCTCTTCCAGGCCAACACCTTCACCGGTTCCTTCCAATCCGTCACCCTCCCCTCCCTCCCAACCGGAATGTTCTGGGATGACTCACAAATCCACAACGGCATCCTCACCCTCCTCTCCCACCCGGCCTCCTGGCGCAAACATCACTTCTCCACCACCTCCCCCACCGGCGACGCCGCCGACCTCGCGGACCCCGACAAAGACGGCATCCCCAACCTCATCGAATACGCCACCCTCTCCAACCCTAACATCTCCACCCCTTCCCCCGCCACCCTCATCAGATCCGGACCATCCCTCCAATTCTCCTACACCAAAAACCCCGACGCCACCGACATCACCTACACCGTCGAATGGACCGACACCCTCACCGGCCCATGGAACACCCACGACGTCACCCTACAAACCGAAGGCAACCAGGTCACCGCCACCATCCCCGCCTCAAACCCCAACCGCTTCGTCCGCCTCAGCACCACCCGCACCGCCCCCTAAAAAAGTAACCCGCCCACCCATGCGCTTCTTCATCCTCACCCTCATCGCCGCCCTTCTAACATCCCTCACCGCCTTCGCCGATCCAGGCCCGGCCATTGTCAAAGCCGCACGCTCGCAAATCGGCGTCACCACCTCCTACGACCCCGCCTACGTCTCCCTCACTTACCCCGGCGGCGATGTCCCCAAAGACCGCGGCGTCTGCACCGACGTCATCATCCGCGCCCTCCGCACCGCCCACCAGAAAGACCTCCAGCGCCTCGTCCACGAAGACATGCGCGCCAACTTCTCCGCCTACCCCAAACGCTGGGGCCTCACCCGGCCGGACCGCAACATCGACCACCGCCGCGTCCCCAACCTCCAAACCTACTTCAAACGCAGCGGCTACTCCCTCCCCCTCCAAAAAGACCCCGCCCGCTTCCTCCCCGGCGACCTCGTCACCTGCACCGTCCCACCCCACCTCCCACACATCGTCATCGTCTCCGACAAAAAATCCCCAAACGGCACCCCCCTCATCATCCACAACATCGGCCAAGGCACCCGAGAGGAAGACGCCCTCTTCAAATTCCCCCACACCGGCCACTACCGCTGGAAAAACTAACACCCCGGAGAAGAACATCCCGACTGCCCAAGTCGGAGAAATCACTACCCATCTCACTCGCCCCTGCCACTCGTAGCCACTGCGCCGATCCGCGCTCCCCACTTCCAATTCAAACCCAATCTCCCAAATTCTCTTCTTCCAACTTCCCGCTTCCCACTTCTCAATCAACCCCACATGCCCGAGGTCCGACCACTCGTTCTAATCCCCAGCTACAACACCGGCCCTATTCTCCGCAGCACCATCGCCAACGTGCTCCAACAGAATTGCCCCGTCTGCGTCGTCATCGACGGCTCAACCGATAACTCGCCAGCACTCTTGGACGAATTCAAATCCTCCACCCCACACCCCTTCCGCATCATCCACCTTC
>SYAP01000361.1 GCA_005787565.1 Verrucomicrobiaceae bacterium
CCTCAAAACCTTCAGGGAAACCACCGGAATAGTCGACTTTGTTTGGATTTCTGGGCATTCAGGGAATCTGAACATACCAGATGGTGTGTACAGATCTGTTAGAAATCAACATGCCGCCCTCTCCCTAATGGAGGGACCCTGCCTAGCCTCGCGCATGAAATTGCTTTCCCCCCTTGGGTATCTATGCGCCCTCCTGTTGCCCCTCTCGGCCGCAGAAGTCAGCGGCCCGCTCACGTTGGTGACTCAGACGGGCTTCAACCGCTTTACCGTGACCATCGGCGCAGCCGGATTCAGCGACAGGGAAAATCCCACCGCAACGGGAACAATGAACGTGAAACTGAACGTCAACCCCTCCACAGGAAAAGCCTCCGAGCTCACCTTCGAGGGCGGAAACGTGGCGCTCAGCAATATGAATTTCTCGTTGGGATTTTCCTTCATACCAGCGGCATACGTGAACCTCATTACCACCGGAGTTTCAGGCGAACCCTCCACCCCCAATCCTCCAGCTCCGGTGACAACGACCACCGGCGAGTTCGATGCCGCCCTGCACGAATTCACCATCAACCAAGGAGCCATTTCCGGCGTCGCTCTCGGCACCCCACTCAACGAAAACTTCTCCAACACTCCGGTCACCGGCCCCGGCCAAGGCACCGGCACCATCACTCTCACAGAAATTCCCGGCCTCGCCACCACCACCACCCGCACTTGGACCGCAGTCGTCGTGCTCCCACTCGATTTCACCGACACTCAGGAACTAAATGGAACCCAAGTGACCGTCGACGTCTCAGGCACCTTGAAAGCATCGGGAAATCTCGTGATCCCGAAAACCAACTACCTCGCCTGGGTCGCACAATACAGCCTCGGTGCGCCCGCCTTTGGCTCACCCATCCGCCCTGGAGAACCACACGGCATGGTCTGGGCCATGGGACTTCCACCATCCACTTCCATCCGCCAGCACCTGCCCAGAATCATCACCGGCGGCCCCGCCCCGGTCGCACTCATGGAATTTCCCGCGGGCGGCACCGCAGGTCCCTTGCTTGTCGAAGTTTCTGACAGCCTAGCCCCAGGAAGCTGGGTCCCTGCCACCGCAGGAAACGTCAGCACCGGTGCCAACCCCATCCCCGCTGGCACCCCCGGCGTGGTCAGCGTGAATCTCGCTGGTACCCGCCGCTTCGTCCGCCTCCGGGCAACCGAAGAGTGATGGAAAACGAAAACCGGGAAACGAACGCCGAATCGCCTATTTCCCGATCCACTCGCCGAAGTTGCGGAACTTCTGATAGCGTGCTTCTAACAAACGCTCCGTGCTCATCGCGGCAAGCTCTTCCAAGTGCCGCAGCACGACATCGCGGAAGGAATTTGCGGCCGTTAGATGATCGTGGTGCGCACCACCGGTCGGCTCAGGAATCACGTCGTCGATCAGATCGAGCTTCTTGAGATCCGGCGCGGCCAGCTTCATCGCCTCCGCAGCCTCCGGCGCATGCTTGCGGTGCTTCCAAAGAATCGCCGCGCACCCTTCCGGGCTGATCACCGAATAATAAGAGTTTTCCATCATCAGCACCCGGTCCGCCACACCGATCCCCAGTGCCCCACCCGATCCACCCTCACCAATCACAATCGCGATCACAGGCACCTTCAACAGCATCATCTCCCGCAGGTTGAAAGCGATCGCCTCGGCGATGTTCCGCTCCTCCGCACCGATCCCCGGAAATGCCCCGGGCGTGTCGATCATCGCAATCACCGGCAACTTGAACTTCTCCGCCAGCTTCATCAACCGGAGCGCCTTGCGGTATCCCTCCGGATGGGCACTGCCGAAATTGCGCTTCAGGTTCTCCTTCGTGTCGCGGCCCTTCTGATGGCCGATCACCACACAGCGCTTGCCACCAATCCGCGCCAGCCCACCCGGCATTGAAGCATCGTCACCGAAGTGGCGGTCTCCGTGGAGTTCGCAGAAATCGGAAAAGGCAAGGCTGACGTAATCGAGCATGAACGGGCGGTTCGTGTGGCGGGCGATCTGAACACGCTGCCACGGGGTAAGGTTTTGGTAGATCGCGGCACGAGTCTCCGCGAGCTTGGCCTCCATCATGGCGATCTCATCGGACATGTCGATGTTCTGTGAGGCGGCTTTTGCCCGGACCTTCTCAAGCTCGCGTTCAAGCTCGGCGGCGGGCTTTTCAAATTCAAGAAGCTGCATGGCCGGAGGTTCGTGATTCACGCTGCGGGATGCAAGTGCGGAGATGCCCCAACCCGAACGCAAAATCAGCCTTCGTTCACCTGAATCAAAGGAATCAATCCCCGGAAGAACTCCCCCGACCAAAGCCGCACATCATCTCGATCCTTGAGAAACGGCAAGACGTCCTCACTCGCCTGATCAATCCGGACATTTGCAAAACGTTCCTCCAACCGTTCCCTGAGAGAATCCGTGGCCAATCGATCCCCTCCACTCCAATCCCCGGACTGCCTCATCCTCGCTTCCAAATGCGCCAAGTTAACAGGAATGCGCCGCCCAACATACCAAACCAGATCGTAGAAATCCCTACCCTTCACGCGGTTCTTCCAATTTCGGCAAAGCACCGCATGCAGCTTACCGGCAAACAAACTCGCTGGATCATACACCCTGACCTGATGTGGCGTTGGCACCAGTCGGGTCAATGACTCCGTGGCCGCCCCAGCTGGCGGATCGGTATCGATCTCCAGCTTGATGCGGATCAACTGGCGCCCCGGCAACCGCTTGGCAATCTCCGGCGGTGCTCCAACCTGCAGCAGATTGATCACCGTACTGCCTTTCAAGAAAGCGGATTCGACAGCCGTGGACCCGCTCTTCTCGACCGGCTCGGCGAGAAGTTTAAATCCCCAGGCAGCCAACTCTTCGGCCACCGGCCCAAGATAAGCCTTCAGCGAGAATCCCGGCACAGGCCGCAACAGCGAGAAATCCAGATCCTCCGAAAACCTCTGCAAACCATGGAAAATCCTCAACGCGCGTCCCCCATAAAACGCCGCGTGTTCGTAGAACGGAGTTCGCCAAAGTCCGAGCAATGCGATCTCCTGGACAACCTCCCGCACGGCATTCTGATAGTCGCTTGTGGTTTGCGGCTGATATCGGTCAATCAATCCGGTGAGCGCTGGACGAATCATGGCGTGGCTAGGTGTTTCTGAACATACCGCGCCAAATGCCGGACTGCGGGCCTTCGGTATTCCTTCGCACAGGCCTCCAACTGTTCGCAGTCCAACTCCGGCAGCCCATCCATGCGCATCGATACCAACCAGTCACGAACGTCCTGTTGGGAGCGAATCGACGACTCCAGCGAAATGCGGTCGCAAATCGCCTTCGTCGGCGAGGCCAGCAACCACGGCATTTCCTCATCATCCACCCGCTCGATCCCGACAGCAAAAACCCGAGCCGGCACCGCCCGATATCGAAATCGACCAACCGGTGTTTCAAAATCAGCCGATCGCTTGATCGCCGCGCTTTGAATCCCCTCCACCCTCTCAGGAATCAGCCCATGCCACGCAAGCGCCGTTTCAAAACTCACATACGATGGCCCGTAGATTGCCGAGGCAAGAGCTAGCGGATTCACCGCATTCCCCCGCAGATAAAGCCCCCTCCGCAAAGGAATGATTTCCCCCGCTGCCATCATCCTCGAAATCTTCATCCGAGGATTCCCATACGCCGCCAAGGCATCCTTGAGCTGCCCGTGCGATACGAGCGGACACACGCTTGAAAGCCGAATGGGATGCTTGATTGGCACAACAAAGTATCGTTAAACGATACTTTGCCACAAATCAACGCAAAATCACCGGATCTCAACCTCATTCCCTATCCGGGTCAGCAAGGCCAACTCCTCCACATCCGCCGGCGCCAGATAAATACCGCGTGGCAGGGCCGTTTCAGCCTCCTTGATTGGTCGGATCTGGATCGCCGGGCTCGCAAGCTGCAAAACCTTGTCCGCCCCCCGATACCCCTTCGCCTCCGGCATCACCCGCTTCCCATCCAGATACCCCGCTTTCGACGAAACCGTCGTCCGCCCAGCCTTCAGCGGCGCACCGGTGGAAAGATGGGCGATCGGGTAATCACGGATGAAACGTCCACCCTCCCACAACGAAATCGTCTTCTGCCGCGTATCGATCAACAACCGATATTCCAACGGCATCACCACCAGTTCGTCACCGGGTTGCAGGCTGCCCAACTCCATCATGCCGTTGAGCTGCAGCATCAAATCGAGCGACGTCTTGTATTTCCCCGCAATCCCAAGATAGGAATCCCCACGCTGGACCACATGCACCTGCTTGCCCTCCGGATGCGCCGGAGAAAGAATCTCATCGAGGTTCATCTCACCCACAATCCGCCGCGCCGTCGAAGCGGAGGTCGACGCCGGATAGAGATTCACGATCGCAGTCAGCTTCTCCCGAGCCTCCACCAACTGCCCCAGCGCAATCAACTCGTGCGCCTTCTGAAACGCCTTCTCCCCAGGCTCGATGTCCGGCAACTCCGCCGCATCCAACATCTTCGCGAACTCCGCATCGTCCTGACTGCTCAGCACCTCCGTCGGATTCGGAATGATCGTCTCAAACACCCCGCCCAACGGCCGGACCGCCACATGATAGGCCAACATCCCGGTGAAACCCATCACCGCAAGAACGGCGAGCGCCGCAACCAACTTGACGAATAACCAGAATCGCATGGATCGGAAAACTCAGTGGTTCGTTAGAGAAACAGGTCGTTAGAGAAGCCCCTTGCGCTTGAAATCGAACGCATTGATCTCGCGGGACCTCATGATCATGTCGAACGTGAACTTGATCAACGAAATCTCCCACGCGTCATCCACCCCCTCGATCACGGCCCGCGCGGGATTCCCCGTCCGGCGAATATCCTCCATCACCCGGTCGCGCACCGCATCCATCGAATCGTGGATGATCTCCTCCTGCACCTGACCTCTGCGGAAATTGAAGCCATACTGGAGAAACGCCAGATCGCGTCCCTCCGAACGGAACTTCTCAACCAACGCATCCAGCCGCGCGCGCGCGCTCGGATCAAATCCCTCAAGCTCGATTTCCCGATACGGCTCCGGCTTGAAAATCCGCGGCCGCATCGCTTCGATCTCGCCCGTCCGGATCCTCACCTCCCCCGTCCGGTCCATCAACTCGCTGATCAGTTGGAACTCGAATCGCGTCTCGCCAAACGTGTCGATCCGGCGGTCCGGCTCACGGAGCACCCGGGTCGATTCTAACGCATATTGGATGTTGTCAGGCGAATGCATGGGATTGAAAAAGTCCGGTCATATCGGGCGAGTGCAAGGAAAAGGGCGGACGCCGTGAAGCTGCCCGCCCTTTCCGGCAAATCAGAACGCCGACAACAATCAGGCCTTCTGGCTGTTGATGTAGCTGATGACGTCACCCACAGCTTGAAGCTTTTCAGCCTCCTCGTCGGGAACTTCGATCTCAAATTCTTCCTCGAAGGCCATGACCAGCTCGACGGTGTCGAGGGCGTCGGCGCCGAGATCTTCGACGAACTTGGCTTCCGTGGTCACTTGGTCGGCACTGACGCCGAGTTGATCGACGATGATGTCCTTTACGCGGTCTTCGATACTTTTATCAGACATAGATTCTTTGGTTGGGGTTGGCGTGGCCTTGGCTTATCGCGGTGATGGATGATTTGGCAACCCCGAAAAGCGGATTGATTGAAAATCAGTTCTCCTTTGCCTCCTCGGCTGATGTTTCCTCCTCCACCACCGCCGTGTATTCGATGATTTCCCCGGAGAAATTCGCCCGGATCCGCTGCATGAACTGCTCCGCCGGCTCCCCCTGCTCCTTCTTGAAACCACCATACGTCAACCCATCGATCCGCAAACGTCCCTTGCCCGACGCCCCCTCATAATCCGCAAACGCCAGCCCCTTGGTGTCCCACTTCCGCAAATCCAGCACCTTCAGGTCCGCATACGCCACCCGCCTCCCATCCTGGCTCTTCACCCCCTCATCATCCGCCACCATCGACCTCCGCAACGTCCGGAACAACACAAACGCCGCAGCCACCGACAACGCCAAACAAATCCAGAAAACCACCCACTGCTCCCCGATCTTCCGCGCGTCATACGGCTCCTCCGGCGGGCTCTCATCCAACTCGTTCGCTCCGCTATACTCGCGCCACAGCAGATTCCACTGCAACGGCTTCATCTTCTCGAAATCATGCAACACCGCCGGCCACGGCACCGGCGGCTTCAACGTCGCCGGCAAAATCGATGCGTCCTTCGGCAAATCCACACTCCGGCTCGCCGCATGCTCCTTCCATGCCTCCGCCGTCAGCTCCCCATCCGAATTCATCTTGGAAAACTCCTCGTTCGCCGTGCGGAACGCCTGATGCAGGTAATACACCTCGTTCTTCTTCCGATACCCCGTCGAGCCATCCACATAAAACAACACCGAAAACACCCCGAACATCAGCAACATCGCCAACGCGCGCAGCAGAAACCAGGGCGTCGGTTTGCAAACGATCGGAGGGGCAGCGCTCATGAATGGCAAGAGTCAACCCGCCCCACGCACCTTTGGCAAGCGGAAGCGATTGCCTGCAAGCCCCGACCTGCTAACATCTCCACATGGAAAACCGGCTGCGATGGCGCGAACGGGCGGAAATGCTCATCCCTCCCCTGCCATGGGACGCGCCCAAGGAACGCATCCACCCCGAGGGCGAACGCGTCGTCCTTCTCCACGGCCTCTGGCGCGGATTCCGCGCCATGGACCCGCTCGCCCGCCGCCTCCACCAGGAAGGCTTCTGCACCCTCAACCTCCCCTATCCTTCCTCCCGCCTCCCCCTCCAAACCATCCTCGACCGCATCCGCCCCCAAATCATCCGCTTCGCCGAAAACCATCGCGTCCACTTCGTCACACACTCCCTAGGCGGCATCCTGCTCCGCGCCATGCTCGCCGATTCCCCACCCTGGCTCACCGGACGCTCCATCCTCCTCGCCCCTCCCAACCAAGGCAGCGAAATCGTCGACTGGTCCGCCAAACACCCCATCATCCACGCCCTCCTCGGCCCCGCCGGACGCGACCTCGGAACCCACGGCGCACCCACCCGCCTCCCCGGCCTCCCCGCCAACCTCGAAAGCGCCGTCATCATGGGAAACAAAGGCACCATCCCCTTCTTCAAACGCATCCTCGGCTCCGACAACGACGGCATCGTCTCCTGCGAGCGCGGCCGCATCGACGGCATGCGCGACTTCCGCATCATCGACGCCGACCACACCTTCATCCAACAACACCCCAAAGCCATCGAAATGACCCTCCGCTTCCTCCGCGAAGGCCACTTGGAATGATTGCGGAAACCATCAACCCATCCGCATTTCCCCAAACTTGCAAGTCCCCCATCAACGGCCATCACGCAAACCACCGGAAAACACCCCCACCTTCCATCAGTAAGCATTATTGTTAGATTGCGTTAGAGGATCCGAGCTCCAGGAGTTAGTCCGGACTTCGTCCCGATCAAAATCCGCCCGGTCGCGCTCACAGCAAAACCACAGTTACCTCGGGCAAATGGATCACCCGGATCCACGGCACATCTTCGAAACCCGCGGAGCAAAACAGTGTGAATCCGGCCTTCACTCACGATCAAGGACCCAAGTCTTGTCGCCTGCCGATAGCGAAGCTCCGTCTCTCCCGAGCGTCAAACTCATTGCGGAACCCTTGTCCCAGATGACCTTCACCTTGTCCCGGTCGGTGATCTCGTATTTCCAATTTCCGTTTACCTTGCCGTCTTCACCGAACCGCAGCTCTTCAAAACCTTCGCCTTCGAAAATCCGCCACCTGGTCCCGGCGAGGTCCGACTTCAGATCGGTGATGACTCCTTGAATCCCGGCAACCACACGCAATTTCTCCGCCGCGATTTGTTCGGCCAAGGCCGCGTTTCCGGCGGCTTTCGACTGCAACGCGCCGAGTTTCTGCAAATAGGCTGTATCCAAGGCTTTTTGCTTCTTGTCGAATTCCGCATGAGTCTTCGGCTCGGCCGAAATCAGCGCACGGCGGACCGGTGAAAGCTTGCGTGGCAAGGCCTTCGACATTTCAGCACGCAACCTGCCGCGATTCACCGCTTCGCGCTCCGCTTCAATCTCGCGCAGCACGTTGGCATCACCCGCTTCCGTCGCGGCAAGGTCCGCAGCGGTAAGCGCATCGAGATACGGCTTACGGAGTCGCGCTAGCTCCGCAGCACGTTGTGAAGCAAGCGTCTTGGTGGTGGTCGTGTGGATTTGAGCGAGGGGTGCGAGTTCCGGCGCAAGCTCGCCGGCCGGGGCGGCGACGAGGAGGCAGGCGCCAATGACGATGGATCGGATCAGGGGGTGCATGGTCATTCGGGGTTGGGGTTATTCATTCTCGATCGCGGGTTGCCCTTGGGCCGGTGCCGTCGGGGCTTCGGTAGATGGCTGGGCCCGGGGCGGGGTGCTCGAATCCGGGATCTCCCGGATTCCACGGAAATGGGCATCCAGTTTCGTGCCATCGATCTTCACTTCCATCTCCCCGTGGATCAAATGGACGGTGCGCCCTTCCGGCCCGGGCTGGAAGGAGATGATGAGTTGCTTGCCGCGGGCTTCCGCGTTCGTGCCATCGCTTGGAACCACCACGACGAAGGGCTTGCCGACCGGCAGGGTGAGGTGAAACGTGCCGTCGGCTGCGGTCAGGGTCTCGGCGAAGACCTGGGGTTGCTGGTGATGGGGTTCCATCACCGGATTGAGGACCCGCAGGACGCGTTGAGGAACCGCCTTGCTCTGGGCGTCGAGCAAGCGGCCTTCAATGGATGCGCCCGGGTGGTGCTCCGACGGAGAATCTGACTTCGTGTCGTACGGCCCTTTTCCGGCTTCGCCCCAAAGCAGCAGCTCGAAGCGGGCTTCCAACTTTTGACCGTCGAAACGGAGATTGAGCCCGCCCTTGTCGCGGTCGCCGCGCGGGATGCCCACAAAGGTGGCGTGCGCTTGGTCGGGAACCTCGTTCTTGTCGCCGCCGTCGTCCCGCAGGATGAAGATCTGAAAGATCTCACTCGGGGGTAGTTCCACAGTGAACGAACCATCCGCTTGGGTCACGGTCTTTGCCAGGCCGCCGCCATCCTCCGGCATGGGTTTCGCGACGAAGAGAATCGCCCGATTTCCGATCGGCTGTCCCGACCCATCCGTGAGCTTGCCGAAAATGCCGTCGGACACTTCGGGCATGGCTTCAAGATCGCCGGGAAGCAACTGCCAGAGACGTTCCTCCGGAACCGGCGTGACCGGAGTGTTCGCCGCACCGGCTTCCGATGGCTTGTCGGTGACGATCGCGCTGACCATCGGGCTGGTCACGGGTCCGTAGCGGTGCAGCATGCTCTCCGTCCCGCGGGTCGGGTTGGTCGAGCAGGCGCTTTCCTTCACCCGCTGGGAAAGCTCTTCGTAAGGTTCGGCGATCTGCATCGCATCCTTCTGCAGCCCGAGCGCGCGGCGGACTTCGGTGGTGCGGTCGTCGACCGGCACCAGTTCCAGCGCGTAGATGGTTTCGTACAGTCCGCTTTCTTCGGACTTCTCCAAGGGTGCGATCAAGGGGGCACCATGCGGGCCGGTCACCTTGACGAAGCCCGGCCGGGAGGCGCGGAGAAGCCAAAAGAAGCGGTGGAAACCGGGCAACTTCTGCGGGCCGATGGAGAAGGGCGGATTCTTTTTGTCTCCTTCAAAGGTGATCTCCACCCAGCGCGGATCGTCGGAGCCGAGCGGCTTGGTTTCCTTCTCCACCACGATCGGCGGCGGCGGGTCCTCGACCCGCAGGATGACCGGATTGCCGGAAACACGGCACAGCTCGATGTCCCAGTCTCGCTCGGTTTTCAGCATGCCGCCGGAATGCAGCGACTCCAGCTCGCGGGCGATCGCGTCGAAGTCTCCGTCGAATTCCCGGGTGTTCGGCTGCGGGCCGTTCATCAGCCTCATGCCGACGCGGGTGTCGCTGATATTGTAGAGCAGCAGGTTGATCATCTGCTGATAGAGCTTCGTGTTGCAGGCGGGTTGATCGCACACATCCATGGTTTCCCCGCCGCCTTCCTTGGTGCGATGGCGGAGCGTCACCGCCGCCGGACGGGACGTGAAAATCTCCCACGTGAACTCGAGGTTCCGGTGCGAATCGACAACTCCGCGACTCCTTACCTCCACCCAGCGCGGATGGCCTTCGCGGACGAGGTCCGCGGAAAAGACGAGCGAGCCGGTGTAGGCTGGCCCCGTGCCGTCGGCGACTTCGAAGAGTCGGCAGGTCATCGTTTCCGGCTTCGCGGGATCGAGGTCGAAGTGGAACGCGCCCGGCGGCCGCATGCGGCCGAATTCGACCGGACCGGAGCCGAGCTTGCGGTAGGCTTCTTTCGCCAGTGCCTCGGTCGGCAGCACGAAGGCGACCAGCGTTTGCTGCGCGGAGCCGAAGTCCGTCCACGGCTGCTTGGCGGGTGAGGGGCAGGGAAAGACGAAGTAGGTCGGCCGCGGCTGGCGCTTGAAGCCGCTGGGGATCATGCGGTGTTCGGGATCGTCGTCCGGCCCCTCCAGCACCATCCGCATTTCCCGGTTGTGGTTGGGATCGGGGGTGAACACGCGCACGATCACCACGCGGCCTTCCACCGCCTCGGGTGCGAGATGGACCTTGAAGGCCTGCTGCTGCTTTTGCTGGAGCAGCCAGGGCCGCGCCGCCATGCCGCCGGACATGCCGAGCACCACGACGGTGATCGCCGACACGGCGGACATCGCGATGCCGATGAAGGATTTCTTTCCACCGCCCGCAAGGTTCCACAGGGCCGCGGCGGAACCGGGCAGGGTCAGCGCCGCAAGGGCGATCAGTGGCACGGCCAGGGCTTCGGCGGGTGCGGGATGCCAGCCGCCGCTTTCGTTCGCCATCGCATGGAGGAAGAAGGCCGTGAAGGCGATCGCCGGCACGGCGAGGCAGCAGCCGGTCCACGACCAGGCCCTCAGCCAGCGCGCGCCGCCCGGTTGGCTCTGCCACCGTTGCAGCTTCCGCCGGGCAATCAGGATCACGAAAGGCAATACCACCAGTCCCAGCATCAGTCCCAGCAGGTGCGTGTTCGCGATGCGCGCCGCGTCCGCCGCGTAGAACAGGACCGGCAGCACGCCGAACCACGCGATGCTGGAAAGCGCGACGACGTGGTTCCAGCGCGGCGAATCCTTGCCGCCGAACCTTCCGATCATCCACGACAAGAGCCAGATCAGCGCATAGGCGGCGAGCGGTGCGAGCGCCGGGAACAGGCTCAGCTTCGTCGGCAAGCCGTTGGCCACGTTGACCAGCGACATCAGCAGCAAGGGCACCGTGATGAGGATCGCCGGAAGGAGCATCAGGGCGACGGTCCCGGGAGCGCTCGAGGGCAGCCCGAGCTGGTCTTCGGGCGTGGTCGTCGGGGCGCGGCCGCACGAGCGCTCGACGGCTTCACGGATGATCCCGTGCCACTCGCGAACCCTCGCATTGAAGGTCGCCCGACTGCCGATGATGCTTTCCCACGGCGCGACGAGAAGGCGCTTCCGTTCGCCGGCCTGTTGATAGGTGATGCAGATGACTTCCAGCCGCATCGGGTTCATCGCCCGCGGCAGGTGGCCGAGGCTCACGTCCTCGATCACCGTGAGGGGAATCGTCCGTTCTTCCCGGCCGCGGTGCGTCAGGTTGTGTCCGTCGACCACCAGACTTCCCCGGGTGAAAGCCATGCCGAACTGCCCCTTCGCGCCGGCCAGTTCTTCCGGCGTCATGGCCACCGCCAGGGTGGTCCGCGGCGGCGCAGTCGGCGGGCGGACGGCCGCGCTTTCGACCACGGTGCGGAAATCGGCCGCTGTTTGAAAGCGTAGCTCCGGCCTCGTCTCCAACGCACGCAGCACGATCTCATCAATGCGAATATCCACATGCACACGCTTCGAAGGCGGCGTGATGGTTTCGCTAGGTCGCTCACCCGTGAGCATTTCGTAAAGCACCACACCAAGCGAATAAATGTCCGCCCGGTGATCGGCGCTACCACTCTGCTGTTCTGGAGCGGCATAGTCGGGTGTGCCTTGCGCCATGGTCCCGTCCGTTCGCGGCGTCCCGTCCGCCTGATCGGAATCGCCGACGATTTTTGCGATCCCAAAGTCCGCGATCTTCACCGTCCCCGCCTTATCCATGAGAAGGTTCTCCGGCTTGATGTCGCGATGCACGATGCCATGCTCGTGGGCACACTGCAGCGCGTCGCAGACCGGCGGCACAATGCTGAGTGCTTCCTTCGGCGTAAGGCGTTTGCTGAGCAGCAACTGCCGCAAATTCACCCCATCCACAAACTCCATCAGCAGGAAATAGAATCCACCTGCTTGCCCAAAGTCATACACGCCAACAATGTTAGGGTGATTCAGTGCAGCCAGAGCATGCGCTTCTTTTTCAAATCGGGCGGCAAACTGCGGATCCTCCGACCGCTCCGGCGCCAGCAACTTCAACGCAACGAACCGATTCAACGATTTCTGCCGCGCCTTGTAAACCACGCCCATCCCGCCACGGCCAAGGCATTCGATGATCTCCAGTTGGGGGAAATGCGGGGCGAGTTCTTCCGGTGTAAATGGGGTTACAGGTATCACCCGATCTCCCAACTCCGTTGGTTCGATGATCTGCGCCATCAGACAGCGCGGACATTGGGAATCCGGAATCTCCATCGGCAAAGCGACGCCGCAGTGGGGACAGCGGCTGTCTGAAGATGAAGTGCTCATGTTTGTATATTGACGTGTTCCTGGTGGAAACCGAACAAAGTTTCATCTGCCCAACGCGGCAAAGAGCGCCTCCATCTCATCCTGTACTGCTGCAGGATCATCCAACGTCCCCGCGACCTCGGCTTTCACACAGTCACGCAGGCGCTTTCTCAACCGGCTGACAGCCATTCGAAACGCATCGAATGTCATTCCGCAGGCGGCCGCAATCTTCGCCTGATCACCATGACTGGCATGTCCGTTCAAGATGCCGCTCACGCCGTTGAAAAACGCACCCCGCCCCTCCGCCACGCATTCCAACCGCAACATCTCCATGCTGCGCGCGATCACCGTCATGGCCCATTGGCGGTCAAATTCCGCATCAGGCGAAAGGACCCGCAAGTCCGGCACTTCGGCGGCTTCCCCTTCATCCATGGACACAGCCACCGATCCACCACCGCGTTTCATCCGCCGTGCAGCCTCTCGCTGGTGCCCCACAAAGTGCTTCACCGCGCCAAGCAGATAGGAACGGAACCGCCCGCGCTCCCGGTCTGCGGCATGAATGGTGCCACCACCTAACATTTCAGCGAAGAACGCATGGCTCATCTCCCTGGCCACCTCGGCATCCCGAAAAAAGCTGCGGAGATAGGCAACCACCGGCTCGTAATAAGCATCGCAAAGATCTGCCAACGCCTTGCGACCATCCTCCGAATCGGCTTTTGCCAGACACACCCGGGTCCACCTCGTGGTGCGAAAGGAGTCGCTGCTTGAATTCGGATGGAACTTTCTGATCACGTGGGCGTCGAATAGCGTCGCAATTCAATGACACTCCATGAAGCAAATGTAACACTGAATCAATGCTGAAAACTCGTAGCCCCG
Organism: Verrucomicrobiaceae bacterium; assembly: GCA_005787565.1. Classification (GTDB taxonomy): domain Bacteria; phylum Verrucomicrobiota; class Verrucomicrobiia; order Verrucomicrobiales; family Akkermansiaceae; genus Luteolibacter. Next base: position 13,566 of record SYAP01000361.1, read on the forward strand.
GAGGAACCGATCGCTGACTAACTACATCTCTCCTCCGAGATCCTGAGAGACTCGATTCATCCTCTTCCTCGTCCGCTAAAACAAAAAAGCCGGACAAGTGTCCTTGCCCGGCTTTTCTGATAGACCGCGACGGCTTTCGACCACCGCGTCGTTGGATGGATTCGATTATTCCTGACCTGGGCTCCACTCTTCGGAAGCGGCGGCGGAAGCAAGGTTGAACGCTTGCTCGAGGCCGACCATCTCGGAGGACGGACGAAGACTCTCGAAGCTGGCGCTCTCTTTCTTGAGCTGCTCTTCGTTGTAGTTGACAGCCTTGATCGAGAGACCGATGCGGCGCTCGACCTTGTCGACCTTGATCACGCGGGCTTCGACTTCCTCGCCGACCTTGATGACGTCCTTGACCTTCTCCACGTGGTCTTCGCTGAGTTGCGAAATGTGGATGAGGCCGTCGATGTCACCGTCGAGCGAGACGAACGCGCCGAACGAGGCAATCTTGGCGACGGTGCCTTTGACGAGGTCGCCGACCTTGAAGCGGCTGTCGATGAGGCTCCATGGATCGTCTTCGGTCTGCTTGATGCCGAGCGAAACACGCTGATTGGCCTTGTCGATGGCGAGAACGATCGCTTCCACTTCGTCGCTCTTCTTGAGCACCTCGGAAGGATGGTTGATCTTGCGCGTCCACGACATGTCGGAGACGTGGATCATGCCGTCGATGCCTTCTTCCAGCTCCACGAACGCACCGTAAGCGGTGAGATTGCGGACCGGACCCTTGATGGTCGCACCAACCGGGTAACGGAGTTCGATCTCGTCCCATGGGTTCGAGTCGAGCTGGCGGACACCGAGCGAGATCTTCTGCTCGTCGATGGAAATGCCGAGTACCACCGCGGTGATTTCCTGACCCATTTCGAGAACATCGGACGGACGGGTGATGCGCTTGACCCAGCTGAGTTCGGAAACGTGAACGAGGCCTTCGACGCCGCGCTCGATTTCGATGAACGCACCGTAAGGAAGGAGCTTGGTCACGCGGCCTTTGACCTGCTGGCCAATCGGATACTTGCGCTCGATGTCTTCCCATGGGTTGTCGGACATTTGCTTGAGACCGAGCGAAACGCGCTCCTTGTCCTTGTCCACATCGAGGATGATGACCTCGACGGATTGTCCGATGTGAAGCAACTCGGAAGGATGGTTGATCCGGCCCCACGACATGTCGGTGATGTGGAGCAAACCGTCCATGCCTTGGAGGTCGACGAACGCACCGAAGTCGGTGAGATTCTTGATGGCGCCGATGACCTTGTCGCCAATCTTGACGCCCTGAAGGAAGGTCTGGCGGAGTTCGGAGCGCTCGGCTTCGATGACTTCACGGCGGGAAAGGACGATGTTCTTGCGCTCGTCGTTGACCTTGACGATCTTGAATTCGTAAACGTTGCCGACATATTCGTTGAGGTCTTTCGGCGGAATGATGTCCACCTGCGATCCGGGAAGGAAGGCTTCGACGCCGACGTTGACGGTAAGTCCACCTTTGACCACGGACTTGACCTTGCCGCGAACGAGACCGCCGTCTTGGAACACCTTGACGATTTTCTCCCAGTTCTGCTTGTGGGCGGCTTTTTCTTTCGAAAGGACAACCATGCCCTCGTCGTTTTCGAGTTTCTCGAGGAGAACCTCGATCTCGTCACCGGGTTCGATTTCCTCGTCTTCGAACTCGTTGGAGGGAATCGCTCCCTCGGACTTGTATCCGATGTCGACCAGAACGACTTGCGGACGGATTTCCAAGATGGTGCCTTTTACGATCGATCCTTCGCGGAATTCGCGAAATTTGGAGTCGATGAGGTCGACGAGTTCCTGATTGGTGGGTGCCGCTAGAACGGTACTCATGTTGTGTTGTGGTTTGGGGTTGTGTTGTTGGTTCGTTTTCTTTCCGGCATTGCCCCGTAGAAGATTTCCCACAGGCACCGGGGCTCCAACCGCCTGTGGGAGAAAGAAAAACGGACGCCGAACCTAGGGGACGGCCCCGCAATGGCAAGGCCAAAGGAAGGAAATTTCCCCAAGCGGACGGTTGCGCCAAGACCCTTCACCGCTATGGTCGCCGCCATGCACTTCAAATGCCCACACCTCGCGCTGCTCTCCGCCGCATGGATTCTCCCTCTTTCCCTATCCGCCGAGATCGCATCCGTGAAAGTCGCAGAAGGCTTCGAACGCCCCGTTTGGGCCGGAGTTCCAAAGGGGATAAACGGAAAACTCTGGGTCATGGAGCAAGCCGGACAAGTCTGGATCATCGATGAAAAATCCGGCGAACGGCTCGACACCCCATTCCTCGACGTCCGCGGCGAAGTCAGCAGAAAAAACAACGAGGAAGGCCTGCTCGGTCTCGCCTTCGCGCCGGACTACCTGAAAACCGGCCGCTTCTACGTCAATTTCACCGACAAGGAAGGCCACACAAAAATCGTCCGCTACACTTCCAAGGACAAAAAAACCACCGACCCGCAAACCGCCGAAGTCCTCCTCCGCTACAAGCAGGACTTCTCAAATCACAACGGCGGCTGGATCGACTTCGGACCCGACGGCATGCTCTACATCGGCAATGGCGACGGCGGCGCCGCCAATGACCCGAAAGCCCGCGCACAAGACATGACCTCGCTCCTTGGAAAAATCCTACGCATCGATGTCTCCCCGGCCACCGGATACGAAATCCCCAAGGACAATCCCTTCCTCAAATCCAAAGACGCCAAACCCGAGATCTGGATCAGCGGTCTCCGGAACCCGTGGCGCTGCTCGTTCGACCGCGAAACCGGTGATTTCTGGGTCGGCGATGTCGGCCAGAACCACTGGGAGGAAATCCACTTCCTCGCCAAAGGCGAAGGTGCCGGCGCAAACTTCGGCTGGCGTCTCCGCGAAGGCGAAATCGAAACCCCACAAGCCGGCGTCGGCGGTCCCAAACCCGAGGGAAACGTCGAACCCGTCTACGTCTACAAACACGGCAACGGACCCACCGAAGGCCTCTCCGTCACCGGCGGATACGTCTACCGCGGCCCCATCAAGGAACTGCAAGGCCGCTACGTCTTCGCCGACTATCAGAATCCTCGCATCTGGTCCTTCAAGTTGCAAAATGGCAAAGCCGCCGACCTCCAGGACCACACCAGCTCACTCCAACCCGAAGGCGGACGCATCAACCTCATCTCCTCATTCGCCGAAAACAACCAGGGCGATCTCTTCCTGATCGATCACACCGGCCCCATCTGCCGCTTCGTGGAAAAGTGATCAGGCCAATCGGTTAGATCCGGCGATCCGGTTCCTCATCCGGGCCAAAAGCGTTTCCATCGCCGGCATCTCAGCCCCCGCCGCCTTCCCACGCCGTAGCGGCTCCTCCCAGATCGTCTCCAGCTCCACCTCACGCCCCTCGAGGTAATCAATCATCGTCGATGGCCGATACGGCCCCATCGGCCTCGTGCGCTCAACGTTGTAATCAATCAAGTCATCCCCCAGATCAAATCCGAGCGCACGCGCCGCCTGAATCACTTCCACCATCAGTCGCCGGACTTCCCCCTCGATCTCCGGATTCGCCAACAGAAGATCGGTGGTCAATCCGCCCTCCGCCACTGCCAGCCCATTGAACGGAACATTCCACACCAACTTCTTCCACTGCGCTTCCTGGAAACAATCCGTCGCATCCGCAGGAATCTTCGCCGCCTTGAAACGCTCCGCGATCACCCGCGCCCGCCCACGCGCATCCGGCACCCAATCCCCAATCGAAATCCTCCCACCCGCCGTGTGCCTCACCACTCCGTTCCCCATGCGGTTGATGCACACAAAACACATCCCGCCGATCACATTCTCCGCCCCCACAATCGCCGCGATCTTCTCACAATTCCCCAGTCCGTTCTGCAACGTCAGCACCTGCGTCCCCGAATGCAATAACGGCGGAAGCACCTCAGCCAACAGATGATTTGAAGTCGCCTTCCACGTCACAACCACCAGATCCACCGGACCGATCTCTTCCGGCGTCCTCGCCACCCGCACATCGGGCAACGCGAAATCCCCATGCACGCTTTCCACCTTCAACCCCTCGCGCTTCAATACATCGAAATCCGAACGCACCAGAAAACGCACATCCTCCCCCGCCTCCGCGAGCCTCCCCCCGTAATAAAGCCCCACCGCCCCAGCACCCACCACCGCCACCGATTTGAAATTCCAATCCATCGCGCCGCCAATCCAACAGCCACCCACACTCACAGCAAGATCGAATCAAGATAACATTTCCGGATCGGCCGCTTGACATATCTTATTTCACCACCCTAAACCTCGCTCGTCCAACGCTCACACCCATGCGTGTCCCGCATTCCAAGCCCTGATCGAATTGCCACCTTCCCACTCTGAGGAAGGTCACAATCCGCAATCAATCACCGGCATCCGCCCGTCAGGCGGAGCCCGCTTGGAACCACGAATCAAAATCCAACGCCGCCCGGGCAATCCGTGCCCGCGGCTTGGTCCACGACACCATGAAACAACTCGAAGCCGAGGAGTTGCTCGCCTGCCTATCCGCTGGACGCACCCTCTTCACCTACGGCAAGGACTGGTATGCCGTATCCCTCCTCCGGATGGCGATGCGCCACGCCAACCTCACCCAACTCAAAAACACCCGCCTTGGAAACCTCCTCGAAAAACCACGCCTCCGTGCATGGCTCGGATCCCTCGGCAAAAAATCCCCACCCCCCGAAGACCTCGACCTACTCTGGCCCGAGGAATCCGAAACCTATCGCCTCACCGCCGGACTCTTCGATGGTTGGACCCAGACCAGCCGCAAAGGCAAGGACCGCTGGAACATCGTCCTCCAGATCAACCTCAACGAAAGCGACGCCCGCATCATGGAACGGAAATTCCCCGACCGCGAAAACGATCCTTTCGAATGCAGTTGGCACCCCATCCACGAAGGCCGACACCGCACCCTCGCATGGGCCCGCATCGACCTCGATTGGAACAGCGGCGAAGCCCTGATCGAGGAAATTCAGAACGATCGCCTTCGCGAAGTCGGCGATCACGTCGCCAAAATCCGCCGCCAGGGCCTCAAATCCCTGCGCCTCCATGGAAACGAGATCGATGCCGCATTCGTCCTCGATTACTGGAACAACCACCTCCGCCTCGCCCGCAAATGGTGGGACGAAGCCATGCTCTCCGCCACCATCGGATTCATCGTCAACGAACTCGGCATCCGCCGCATCTACTATCACAGCCCGCTCAGCGGCGCGAAACTCAAAGGCCGAGGCGCAGCCAATGCTCCCACCTCCATCTACACCGACCTCCCAAAGCGGTTCTGCTTCGAACAAACACGCCAACTCCCCGCCTTCATCAAACGCAACCGCAACCATCCCGCAAATCTCTGGATGCACCGCCTCTCACTCTAATGGATTCTGTTAGAAGCCCAACCCCAACTCAAACCAACCGTGAAAACATCGCCCGCAATGCCGCCCGCCACTTCTCCAAAAACGCCAGATCCCTCGCCAATCGCGCCGCCGCCTCACCATCCGGCGTCTGCTCCAACTCCGCAAATCCACCACACGCCTCGGAAATCCGCACCCCGATCCTCCCCTGCAACGCCTCGACCGCCTCCCTCGCCATCTGGATCTCATTCTCTAACAAAGCCTTCGCCAGCGCGGACCTCGCAGCCTCCCGCTTGCGGATCACCGCCTCCGCCGCCTGCGTCGCCGCACCGATCTCCGCGAAAAAATCCATCAATCCCGCAGATACCGCACCCCGCGGATCCAACACGATCCCCCGCAACTCCATCCAATGCCGCAACCGCTTCGACGGACTCGCCAGAATCTCCCGCGCCTGTTGCAACCCGCTGAAATCCCCCTCCCCTCCCCCCGCATCCGGATGCAGCCGCTTCCCAGCCTCACGGAACGCCACCGCCAACGCCTCATCGGAAACGTCAAGACGCTCCTCCAAATCTAACACCTGATAGGCATTCATCACGCCGCGAAACTCTCCCCGCACGAACAGGTCACCAGCGCGTTCGGATTGCTCACCTTGAACCCGCCCTGCTGCAAATCATCCGACCAATCCAAAACGCTCCCCGTCACAAACAGCGCGCTCTTCGGATCAATCACCACATTCACCCCGTTGCTCGGCACCAGAATGTCCCGATCCCGCGGCCCATCCACCAAATCCATCTTGTATTGCAAACCCGAACACCCCCCGCCGATCACCGCAATCCGCAACGCCCCATCCGCCCGACCCTGACGATCCAACAGCCCTCGCAAATGCGCCGCCGCAGGGTCCAGCACCCTCACCAACGTCTCGTTCCCGACCTTGAAATTCACCGTGGCATTCACGCGACCAACCTGCCGCCCACGCCCCGCCCCGTCAACCCCACCACTCCCACATCACGAAAAAACCGGACGCCTCCGAAAAGAAACGCCCGGTCTGGAAAAATTCATTGCGTAAATCAGGACTCCGAAGCTTCCGAAGACTCAGTCTCCTCAGGTGCTGCGGTTTCCACCGCCTCCACCGCTTCAGCGGACTCCACCGCGTCAACCGCCGCCTCGTCCGCAGCAACCTTCTTCGCTGCCTTCTTGGCCGGAGCCTTCTTGGCGGCTTTCTTCGCAGGCGCTTTCTTGGCTGGGGCAGCCTCGGTAACGACGACGGCCTTCTTGACGACTGGCTTCTTCACGAGGCCGCCGAGTTTCGCCTGTTCCTTTTTGCGCTTCAGATAGGTGGCGCGACGGCGGCGTTTGATGATCTTTTTGGTTTGCTGTCCCATGGTGGAGGCACTGGCCTAGGGCTTCACCCCGCCCGGATCAAGCGGAAATCTTCATCCTTTTCCTCAAACCCACGATTCTGGTTCGACATTCCACCTCCACTCAGGCGTCATCCCCGTCCCATGCCCGGTCTCATCATCGCTCCACGCGCCCGCATTTTCCACGGTCACGAGTGGGTTTACGCCACCGAAATCAAGAAAACCTTCGGCGACCCCAAGCCCGGCGACGTCGTCACCCTCAAGGATTTCCGCGATCGCCCCCTCGGCTCCGCCATCTACAACCCCCAATCCCAAATCGTCGCCCGCCGCTTCTCCCGCCGCCGCCAGGACCTCGATCTCGACTTCTTCACCCGCCGCATCGCCCAAGCCCTCGAACTCCGCCAACGCAGCGGCATCGACGATCGCCTCTGCCGCGTCGTCTGGAGCGAATCCGACGGCATCCCGGGCCTCATCGTCGACCGCTACGGCGACCGCCTCTCCGTCCAGACCCTCACCTTCGCCATGGACCTCCGCCGCGACCTCATCCGCGACGCCCTGATTTCCGTCTTCTCCCCCTCCCGCATCGTCCTCCGCAACGACTCCCCCTCCCGCCGCGCCGAAGGCATGGAACCCGGAATCGAAATCATCCACGGCGAAAACCCCGGCCCCTTCAACGTCGACGCCAATGGCCTCACCTTCGAAGTCGACCTCATCGACGGCCAAAAAACCGGACTCTACCTCGACCAACTCGAATCCCACGCCGAAATCGCCAAACTCTCCCAAGGCAAACGCGTCCTCGACTGCTTCACCAACCAGGGCGGCTTCGCCCTCGCCTGCGCCAAAGCCGGCGCCGCCAGCGTCACCGCCATCGACGTCTCCGAATCCGCCTGCGCCGCCGCACGACACAACGCCGAGGTCAACGGACTCAACATCAACGTCATCGAACACAACGTCTTCGACTTCCTCAAACACGCCAAACCCGAATACGACCTCATCATCCTCGACCCCCCCAGCTTCACCCGCAACAAAAAGACCCTCTCCGATGCCATGCGCGGCTATAAGGAAATCCACCTCCGCTCCCTAAAACTCCTCGATAAACGCGGACTCCTCTCCACCTTCTGCTGCTCCCACCACGCCTCCCGCGAGCTCTTCCTCGAAAACCTCGCAGACGCCTCCGTCGACGCCAAAAAATCCCTCCGCCTCATCGGCGAATACCGCCAACGCGCCGACCACCCCATCCTCGTCACCATCCCCGAAACCGGATACCTCAAAGGCTTCACCGTCGAAGTCGTCGCCTCCCGCTAGTTTCTCAAAAAACCACCCATCCCGATGAGAAAAAGCCCCTGCCTCCACCTCATCACAGCCTGCGCCGCCCTCCTCCTCGTCGCCCGGCCCACCCACGCCCAAACCACCCCCGCCCCCACCATCGTCCCCACCATCGTCCCGGATGTCATCTACGGCCACAAAGCCGGTATGGCACTCACCTACGACGTCATCAAACCCGCCAAACCCAACGGCGCAGCCATCCTATTCATGGTCAGCGGCGGCTGGGTCTCCGGCTGGGCGGACCCCGCACCACTCCTCGCCGGTGCCATCGCAGCCAAAGACCACAACGCCTTCGGCATGCTCCTCGACCGAAACTTCACCCTCATCCTCGTCAGACACGGCAGCAGCCCCTACTTCAAAGTCCCCGACGCCGTCAGCGACGTCCGCCGCGCCGTTCGCCACGTCCGCCACACCGCCGCCACCCACGGCATCGACCCCGATCGCCTTGGAGCCTTCGGCGGCAGCGCTGGCGGTCACCTCGCCCTCATGCTCGGCACCACCCCGGACAACGGAAACCCCGCCGCCACAGACCCCGTCGAAAAAGTCAGCAATCGCGTCGCCGCCGTCACCGCCTACTACCCACCCACCGACCTTTCGAAATACATCAACGCCCCCCGCTTCCCCGCACTCCACTTCCCCGCCGCCCAATCCCACTCCGTCTCCCCCATCAAACACGTCTCCCCCGACGACGCCCCCAGCCTCCTCATCCACGGCGAAAAAGACACCCTCGTCCGCCTCAGCCACAGCCAGAAAATCCACGCCGCCCTCCAAAAAACCGGCGTCCCCACCCAACTCATCACCTTCCCCAACGCCGGCCACAGCTTCACCGGCCCCGACGAAAAAGCCGCCTCTACCGCCCTCGTCGCCTGGTTCGAAAAACACCTCAAACCAAAAAACTGATCCCTCTCCCCCCAAGCCAGCGCACAAGTGGATTCTTGCGCTCCGACCCACTTCCCGCTAAGCTGCCCGCGTGAGTCTAGCGATCCAACTGCCACCTCGCGATGACCAGCAGGAATTCAACCTCCGCGCCTGGGAACGCCTGCTTGCCGATCCCACACTCGCGAAAATTCCCAATCGAATCGAAACCGATCGCCACGGCCACATCATCATGACGCCTCCACCCGGCCCAAGCCACGGCACCCGCCAATTCGAAATCGCACACCGTCTCAAACTTCGCCTCGGCGGCCGCCCCGTAACGGAATGCGCAGTCTCAACCTCGGACGGCGTCAAGGCCGCTGATGTCGGCTGGTTCTCCGACTTCCGCTACGCCCGCGCTTTCGATACCCGCTGCTTCACCGAAGCCCCCGAAATCTGCGTCGAAGTCCTCTCCCCCACCAACACCCCTGCCGAAATGGAGGAAAAGAAATCCCTCTACTTCGATGCCGGAGCCGACGAAGTCTGGTTCTGCGAAGAAAACGGCACCATGCGCTTCCACTCCCCCTCCGGCCCCATCCAAACCTCCCAACTCTGCCCGGACTTCCCCCCGACCATCGACCTGTAATCCCCTTCTCGATTCAAGGATCGCAAAAAATCTCACGCGGTGCCGCACCCCGTGAACCAACGGCCAGTCGCGCCCCACCCTCACATCAGCTTTACGCTTGAACTGTTCAAGCTAACACCTTTCCATCTCCCTCATGAACGATTCCCTCCCCGGACTCCTCAAAACCCACTTCGGCTACGACACCTTCCGCCCCCTCCAGCGGGAAATCATGGAAGCCGCCCTCGCCGGTCGCGACACACTCGCCATCCTCCCCACCGGCGCGGGAAAAAGCCTCTGCTACCAACTCCCCGCCCTCGCCCGCACCGGAGTCACCCTCGTCGTCTCCCCGCTCATCGCCCTGATGAAGGACCAGGTCGATCAACTCACCGCCTCCGGTATCTCTGCCACCTTCCTCAACTCCTCCCTCGACCCCTAGGAAAACCGCAACCGCCTCGATGCCATCCGCGCTGGTCAGGTGAAACTCGTCTACCTCGCCCCGGAACGCCTGATGTCCGGCGACTTTCTAACAACCGTTGGAAACTGGAACGTCACCGCCCTCGCCGTCGATGAAGCCCACTGCATCAGCGAGTGGGGCCACGACTTCCGCCCGGAATACCGCCGCCTCCGCGAACTCCGCGAGGCCATGCCCGGAGTCCCCGCCATCGCCCTCACCGCCACCCCGCGCGTCCGCGAGGACATTCTCACCCAACTCGCCCTCCGCGACCCAGCCTGCTTCCTCGCCAGTTTCAACCGCCCCAACCACAACTACCTCGTCGAACCCAAACAGGACGCCGCCCCACGCATCGTCGAATTCATCCGCTCCAGAAATCACGACTCCGGCATCGTCTACGCCCAGTCCCGCAACCGCTCCGAAGAACTCGCCGCCAACCTCCGCAACGCCGGCATCACCTCCGTCCCCTACCACGCCGGCCTCGAAAACCAGGAACGCGCCCGCAACCAGGAAGCCTTCCTCCGCGACGAAGTCCGCGTCGTCTGCGCCACCGTCGCCTGCGGCATGGGCAGCAAC
>SYAP01000362.1 GCA_005787565.1 Verrucomicrobiaceae bacterium
AGGAGTTCGCCGGAGATGAGGCAAAGATCATCGACTACATGACCCGCCTATTCAAAAACGTCCCCGTTCTTGATACCGGCGCACGCGGTTCTACCACCACCTTCGCCCAACGCGGCATCGGCGATGTCTTCCTCTCATGGGAAAATGAGGCATATCTCATTGAAAAGGAATTCCCCGGCAAAACCGAGATCGTCTATCCGTCCATCTCCATCCTCGCAGAACCACCCGTCGCCGTCGTCGAAACCAACACGGAAGAACACGGCACCACCGAAGTCGCCCGCGCCTACCTCGAGTTCCTCTACACACCCGAAGCCCAGGAACTCGCCGGCAAACACTTCTACCGCCCGCGTAACCCGGAAATCGCCGCCAAGTTCAACGACAAACTCCCGCCCATCCCTCTCGTCACCATCGACGCGGACTTCGGCGGCTGGGAAAAAGCACAGAAAACCCACTTCGACGACGGCGGCACCTTCGACCGCATCTATCAGCTATAACCATAACTCTCACCCCAACCTCCTCTAATCATGAAACCGACCACCGAGATCAAACCCATCGACTTCGTCAAATCCGACTACCTCACCATCGGACAACTCGCCTCCAATCTCGGCTGGTCGGTCCGCTTCATCGAGGGCCTCGTCCGCGGCGAACGCCTCCCCGGCCTAGAAATCGACGGATCATGGCACTTCCGCCGCGAGGATGTCATCGACTGGCTGGAACAAAAAATCCAAACCCTCGACAAAAGCCGCGTCCGCCAGCTCGAAAAACGCGTCGAATCCTCGCTCGTCGCCGATGGCACCTTCCGCAGACCCATCGCCATCGACCGACTCGTCTCCCGCATGCCAGACGATGGCATCACCCTCGATGTCGCCGTCCCTAACAAAACCGACGTCCTCCGCGCCCTCGTCTGCCTCGCCGAACAAACCGGACTCCTCTACGACCGCGATTACCTCCTCGCATCACTCCTCGACCGCGAAGCCCTCGGCTCCACCGCCATGCCCGGCGGCGTCGCCCTCTGCCACCCTCGCCGTCCCATCCCCAACGCCATCAGCACTCAGTTCTTCTGCCTCCTCCGCACCCTCCACCCCGTCGACTTCGGCGCTCCTGATGGCCAAGGCACCACCGTGTTCCTCCTCCTCTGCGCGCCCGATGACCGCTCCCACCTCTACGGCCTCGCACGCGTCGCACGCATTCTCCACAACGGCGCGCTCGATGCCATCAAGGCCGCCCGCAACCCCGCGGAAATCAAAGCCGCCATCACTGCCGTGGAAAACCGCATTCACGCCGACTGAAACCACACACCATGCCCAAACAACGACGCGTCATTCCCGGATTCGGCCTGAGCCTCGGATTCTCAATCACCTACCTCAGCCTCATCATCCTCATCCCCCTCGCGGCCCTGTTCATCAAAGCCGCAGGGCTGGGATGGCGGGAGTGGATGGAAATCATAGGCTCTCCACGGGTCATCGCCGCCGCCAAACTCACCTTCGGCGCCAGCGCTGCCGCGGCCTTGGTCAGCGCCATCTTCGGCCTCCTCGTCACATGGGTCCTCGTCCGCTACTCATTCCCCGGCAAACGCTTCCTCGACGCAATGGTCGATCTCCCCTTCGCCCTCCCCACCGCCGTCGCGGGCATCACCCTAACAGCCATCTACGCGCCTAACGGATGGATCGGCGAAGCCCTCTCGAAATGGGGAATCCAAGCCGCATACAATTCCACCGGCGTGTTCATCGCTCTCACCTTCATCGGCTTCCCCTTCGTCGTCCGCACACTCCAACCGGTCATGGAAGACCTCGGCAAGGAAATCGAGGAAGCCGCCGCCACCCTCGGCGCCAACCGATGGACCACCTTCCGCCGCGTGGTCTTCCCGCTCCTCATTCCCGCTCTCATCACCGGCTTCACCCTAGCCTTCGCCCGCGCCATCGGCGAGTACGGTTCCGTCATCTTCATCTCGGGAAATCTCCCGATGAAAACCGAAATCCTCCCCCTCCTCATCGTCTCCCAACTCGAACAGTTCCGCTACGAAGCAGCCGCCGTCATCGCCGCAGGCATGCTCATCATCTCCTTCGCCCTCCTCTTCCTCATCAACCTCCTCCAACGCCGGCTCGACTGGCAACACCGCTGAAACGAAATGTCTGTTAGAAATGTCACTACCGAATCCACCCCCATCCGCCGGCTGCTGATCGCCGCTTCAGTGGCATTCCTCGGACTCTTCCTGCTCCTCCCCCTCGCGGCCGTCTTCGTCGAAGCCCTCCGCCGCGGTTGGGAAGTCTTCTTTGCCTCACTGCATGAAGATGCGGCCCTCTCGGCCGTAAAACTCACCCTCATCGCCGCCGCAGTCTCGGTCCCCCTCAATACCCTCTTCGGACTCGCCGCCGCATGGTCCGTCACCAAATTCCGCTTCCGCGGCCGCGCATTGCTCCTCTCCCTCATCGATCTCCCGTTCGCAGTCTCCCCGGTCATCGCAGGCCTCGTCTGGGTCCTCCTCTTCGGCGCAAAAGGCTGGTTCGGACCATGGCTCGCCGCCAATGACATCCAAATCATCTTCGCCCTCCCAGGCATCATCATCGCCACCGTCTTCATCACCTTCCCCTTCGTCGCACGCGAACTCATCCCGCTGATGGAATCCCAAGGCAGCGATCAGGAAGAAGCCGCCGTCACCCTCGGGGCCAACGGCTGGAGCATCTTCTGGCGCGTCACCCTCCCTAACATCAAATGGGGACTCCTCTACGGCGTCCTCCTCTGCAACGCCCGCGCC
>SYAP01000363.1 GCA_005787565.1 Verrucomicrobiaceae bacterium
CACCTCTAACTCTTCGCAATGGAAGTCTTCTGGATCACCGCGTGGAAACCCCTCGCCACCGCAAAGTTGGGGCTGAAATCCATCACCAAACCCGGCAAAAAAGCCAAATTCACACCCGTCACCCCGCAAGGAGGTGGAGCCAAAGAGGTGGAACACGCTCAACTAACCGTGGCGGAACTTCAGCAGATGGAGGTGCCGGAATCTTGTGGAGGGATCGTGATTAAAACTCATGCAAAGTTCGGCCCGGACCAGCTTCCGGAGTACTTCTGGGTGATCGGCCCTCATTGGCCAAAGATCGTCACCTTACCGAAAGTGCGCGAGTGGATCTGGGATGTGACGTATTACTCCAAGCGCTTCCATACCATCATCAAACTCCGCTTCGACTGCTATCATGGAATCAGTTTTGATTCTACAGTTAAGTTTTGTTATGGAAATAGGCCAATCGAGCTATACGTTGAAGAAACTGGGCTAGACGTGACGGATCGATGCAGTACGGTTGACCCGGAACATTTTTACCACACGTTCAAACAAGTAGCCGATGAGGTCGGCTTGACGGATCACCCGACGATCAAAGAGCTGCGCAGGCCCTCGACCGCAGATGAGACATCCTGCATCTATGTTTTCGATGAAAATCAACCCCGCTGGATGGACGAGCATGCCAACTCGCTGGTTCACCGGGTGTTGACCGAAGATGCCGACCCCACCTATCCGATCTACTTGTTTTCCAAAGCAGCCTACGCGTCCATCAATGCAGCACTGTCCCCCACGGTGAGCAATGTCCACGATGACGCAGCGGCATTCCTTCAATACGCGAAGGACCACCCGATTCCCGGGGATTACACCGTCTATCTCTTCGAAATCGGCTCCCCAACTTGGGCCCAGCGCGAGAAGCGCCGCAAAAAACTCAAAGGCGACGCCACGGAACTCGAAAGACTCGGCACCCTAAAACTCGAAAACGGCGTCCGCGGCGAAGCCTCCCTCCTCATGGGCAAACGAGGCTACCGCTTCTACCTCTTCTTCGAAAAACACCCGGAAGACGCCATCCGCTTCCCCGACACCGACCTATTCAAATCCATGAAATGGCAATTGGGATAGCACCCGTTGTAAAAAGAAAGCATTGTGACTTTTCCAAAACATTCGCGTCTCCTCGTCGATCCGGATCGATCACTTGCGCTACTGCTTGACCCCAAGAGGAAAGATTTTTTCCGAGTCCTCCAAAGTCGAATGGCTCCCAAACTCGAGCCCCCTTCATCCATCAACCATGATCAATTACCCCCTTTCCCGAAACCCGCCACCATAGCTTGGTTTAGCTCATCAGTGGCCTGACTTCGGGGGTCCGCCTCACAATGCAGTGGGAGCGCTCGCGAGGCATTTTGCATCCGCATCGCGCATACCGCATGACCGAAGTCTATCCGTTGTTGAGCTTGAGCATAAAGGACCTCGCTCGCGACGGCTGTCTGACCTCGTACAACCGCACCTCACTCCTTCCCATCCGGCCGGATCACCCGCATCAGCCGCAGCTCTTCCACCAGCTTGCCCAGCTCCTCTTCCTCCTCCATTTCGGCTGGTTCCTCCTCGTCCTCCGGCTCCCCGTCATCCATCAGATAGGTCTTCATCAGCACGCATGAAAGCCCCTTCCCATACCACTGCTCCACCCGATAGGGCGGATACACCTCGCCATCCTCTTCCTTCGCCTCTTGGAACGCATCCAGCCGCACCGCCTCGCAAGCTCCCCATGGTCCTTTCAGCTCCTTCGAATAAGCCGCCACCCGTCCCTCAAATCCGAACGATTTGAATTCCGACCCGATCGTCAAATCCTTCGGAATCGAAACATCAGGCTGATGATACAACTCATTTCCTCCCTCCTCGTTGTCATGATAATACACCGCACCGTCCCGCTTCTCATTCCAGAAATCATATTCCTCGCCTCCCGTCTCCTCATGTTCCTTCCCGAAGGCTTTCAAAAACGACTCATCATCCATCCGCCGCATCCGCAGATACTCCGGCATCTCCAGATCCGAAATCTTCCGGAAACTCCACTTCCCCTCACCCCCGTCCACCAACTCCGTCACCACAAAAAACCACGAAAATCCCCCGACATCCCCATACCGCGTCCATCCGCCGGCCACCATCCTCGTTCCCTCATCCCAACACTCGAACTCCTCCGCCACCAACGGCTTCGCCGGCACCTCTTTCCCAGCCTCCTCCGCGCCTAACAAAACGCCCGGAAAAAACCCCGCACCCAACAAACCCATCCACGCCGTTCGGAAACTCAAAAACATACCCTATCCTCACCATTCCCCCGCACCCCGCAAGCCCTCAGTTCCCACAATGCTGAAATGCAGCATCCCCAATCCCGGCTTGCGCTGCCGCCCGCCTTCCTGCCAGAATCATTCATCGTTAACGTCGCGAACAATGCTGTCCCAAACAGGCGATGTCGAAGCAGCTCCCATCACCATGAACCTACTCGATACCATCACGGTGCCATCCAATGGAGGCTCCGGAAAAATTGAACTCCTGCAAGGTGACCTCGCGTCGATCCCCCAGGAACACGCTGTGGATGTATTGGTCGTTTCCGCTTTCCCAAACCGCTACCAGCCCACTTCAACCTCACTCATCGGTGCGCTGGATCGCCAAGGCATCTCGCTCGGCAAACTCGCCGAAAGCAAGGAAGTCGACCTCCGCGCCTACGCGTCCTGCTGGCTCTCACAACCGGTCGACACTCAGACAAAAGACCACCATTTTGATAGGGTGCTTTGCTTCGAGCCACTCAGCCGCGGACATCCACCCGAACTCGTTGGCGACATTTTCCGTGCGATCACCCCATTCACCGGAAGCAACCCGCCGCTGAAGTCCGTCGCACTCCCCATCGTCGCGGCCGGTGAACAAGGCTACTCGGTCGCGGACATGCTGAATCCCCTCATCGAAGCGGCCCATCACTGGATGTCGGCGGGGTTACCCCTCGAAGTCATCAAAATTGTGGCCCATGGAGATAGTAACATCAAAGAGGCTGCCGCAATCTTCGCAGAACGGAAGAAGGCACTTCTCAAAAAGACAGAACAGGCCAATCAACATAGAAGTTATGAGGTTTTCCTGAGTTACTCACGCAAGGATGAGAAAGCCGCAAAACAGATTCTTGATGCCCTCACCAACAGGGAGATTTCCGTGTTCTTCGATGAAATATCCATCGACAAGGGAACCTCATGGCAGCAGAAAATCTTCGATGCGCTTGAGGCTTGTCAACGGGTGGTCGCCATCTACTCACCCTCATTCCTTGCTTCAAAGGTTTGCCTAGAGGAATTCAATATCGCCTGGGCCAGAGGACGAAATGAGGCATCACAGATCCTTTTTCCGATTTTATGGGAACCCACCACCCTGCCGACCTACATGCAGCTCATCAATTATGTCGATTGCAGTGCAAAGGGCCCTTCCGCAATCGAAAGCGCTTGTGATCGGCTCATGAACGAGCTTGGAAAATAGTCGGTTTCAAAAGCGAGTTATCATATCAGGTTTCATCACCCACCCAAAACGGATCGCCATGCCTTCAGATCGATTTCTTGCCTTGAGACGCTTGTTCAAAATCCCGACCCACACTCCGGAGATGGAGTCATGCGCTCCGGAGCCGACCTGCGTGGTGGAAGTCGAAGTCACTTTCACCAAAAGCACCTACTCCAGCATGAGTCAAATGATCTGATTTCCCGGGCCTTCAGGGAGATTTATGAATATCTGGATGGTGGAACGGAATTGTCCGGTGGGGAATCCGATACAAGATGGGACGAATATGGCATGCCGACATCACGCACCGAACGGCACGGCACGACGGGAAAAGGGCTTTTCATGTGGGCTGACCCAAAGGTTTCCGGGCACGGTGCCCATGGCGAATCGGCGCGCTGGAGTTTCAACGGTTTGCCCGGCAACCTGAAAGTTACGGGTGAGCACCATGTGGATTACAGAATGCCCACCAGCAGATTGGCCCTACGTGCCGAAGGCCTTGGTCCATACCAAGCGGAATGGATCAAACAACACTTCGCATTAGCCTTACGAAATGCGATCGGTGGCAAATGGCATTTGACGGATGGAAAATGGTCGCAATAGCAGGAGAGCATCATCATCCCTCGCCAAGAACAGCACCCCGTCGCCATCACTTGCGCTGCCTGAACAGCCACTCGTGCATCTTCTTGTCCCCATACACCCGGCCGGAAATGCCATGATCACCATCGGGATATTCGGTGTAATTCACCTCGCCGCGCGCCTCCTTCAACGCGTCCACCATCCGCTGGCTGTTCTCGGGCTTCACCACGTCATCCTTCGCACCATGGAAAACCCACACGGGGACCTTCTTGAACTTCTCCGCATCGTTCGGATTTCCCCCTCCGGCGATCGGCACCGCGGCCGCAAACAACTTCGGCTCGCGGCCTAACAGATGAAACGTCCCCCAGCCACCCATCGAGTAACCCGTTAGATAGATCCGGTCCTTGTCGATCGATAGGTTCTTCACCAGATCGCCGATGATCTCCACAACCCCCTCCGCGTTGCCGCCATCCCAGCTCTGCTCCTTCGGACATTGCGGCGCGATGACGATGCAGGGATGCTTCCGATAGTTGTCCTCATCCGAAAACGAACGCGCATCCCACGGCTGGTCCGGCGTCATCACATCGCCGCCGCGGCCGTGAAGATAAATCACCAGCGGATGCCCCGTCTCATCCGCCCCGCGCATCTTCCGCGCGCCGAAGATCCGATAGGAAAGCCCGTGGCCCTCGCTGCGCTCCCACTCGCCCGTCAGCAGCTTCGCAAACGGCCCGCCCTTGTCCGATTTCGCCGCCGCCTCCTCATCCGCCGCCTGCTGCTCCGCCACCCACTTCCGGTCGTCTTCTGATAGAGTATCCAGCGCGATCGTGAACGTCTTGCGATCCGACATCCGCCGGATCGTCACCTTGCCATCCGCCGCGCCCACATACTCCGCCTCGATCGTCTTGCTGCCATCCGCCGTCTTCCAACTCCGGCTCTCCGCACCATTCAGCGAAGACGCGAAAAACCCGGCAAACAGCAAAAACATCAGCGCTTTCATCGCCCGCTATGCTGCCAGCACCCAATCGCCCCGCAATCTCCGAATCCTGGAAAATGAAAGCGCTGAAGTCAGCAGAATCCCGGAAAGGGCGGCCAAATCTTTCCCCTAGCCCGATTCCTGCGGTTTTGTTACGAAAAGGTTGTCGTCGAGAATAAACCCATGTCCTCTCTTGGGCGACGGCCCGTAAATCGGCCCATGAATTGATGAAACCCTTCGCTTCCCTAATCCTCGTTCTCCTGGGAACGGCGCAAGTTCGCTCGGAAATCGTGATCAGCGAGATCATGTATCATCCGGCCTCGGAGCTGACCGCGGACGAGTTCATCGAGCTCTCCAACACGGGAACCGAAGCCGTCGATCTCTCCGGATGGGCCTTCACAAGCGGCATCGACTACACCTTTCCACCTTCAACGGTGGTAGCCGCCGGCGGCCGGTTGGTGGTGGCGGCGGACGTGGCCGCTTTCGCTGGAAAATACCCCGGCGTCCCGAACTTCGTAGGTGGATGGGTCGGACGCCTTTCGAACAGCTCAAATGGCATCTTGCTCGTCGACAGCGCCGGCACAAGGATCGACTCGGTGGATTACGCCGACGATGGTGACTGGGGCATTCGGCGGAACGATTGGTGGAGCGATTTTGGCCACAAGGGCCTGAGCTGGGACAGCAGCGCCGACGGTGCGGCACCGCCGCCGCCCTATGCAAACGCCCCCGCCGACATCCTTGCCAGGGACCGCTCGCTGGAACTCATCCACGAAGGCTTCGACAACTCAAGCGGCCAAAACTGGCGGGCCAGCGAGGTTGCGGGAGGCACGCCGGGGACGGTGAACTCGGTCGCCGCACCAGACATCGCTCCCGTCATTTCCGACGTCGCCCACTTCCCGCCGGTTCCAAAATCCACCGATCCGGTGTGGGTCACCGCCCGCGTCCTCGATGACCACGGTGCCCCGCCCGCCGTCTCCGTGCATTGGCGGATCGATGGCACCCCAACCTTCGCCACGGTGCCGATGGTGGACGACGGCTTGCACGGCGACCTGCTGGCGGGCGATGGCTTGTTTGGCGCATCGCTGCCTTCGCAGGCCAACGGCACCATCATCGAATTCCACATCTCCGCCAGCGATGGCACCCTCGAACGCACCTGGCCCGCACCGGTGATTGGAGATGATCCGCTGCTCACGCCGGCGCAGCTTGCGAACTGTCTCTATCAGGTCGACGACAGCACCTACAACGGTGTGATGCCCGTTTACCGCCTCATCATGAAAGCGGCCGACAAGGTCCAGCTCGCCGGGATCAATGCCAACGGCTCGGGTGGCTCGCGCCCCTATCCCTACTACACCGGGGAAACCAACGATCAAACCCGCAGCCACGCCCGTTTCAATGCCAGCTTCATCGCCATCGACGGCACCGGGGCCTCGGTGCGCTACCGTGTCAGCGTCCGCAACCGCGGCAATGGATCCCGCAACCGCCAGCCGCAGGGGCTGAATGTGACCTTTACCCACGACCAACCGTGGAACGGTGTCACCCAGTTCAATCTGAACTCCCAATACACCCCCTGGCAGGTCTTCGGCGCCGCCCTCTTTGCCCGCTCCGGCGTGCCATCGCCGCAAGCTCGCGCCGTGCAGGTCCGTTGGAACGGCAGCAATCCCGCCGGCAACGGCTCGCCCTCCTACGGCTTCTACGCCTGCAACGAGGCGTGGAACTCCGATCTCATCGACAACCGCTTCCCCCGCGACAGCTCGGGAAATCTCTATCGATCCGTTAGGCTCTTCGAAGGCACCACCGCCGGCGGCACCTCCATCCCCAATGGCGGCGATTTCGCGAAAATCACTCCCGGTGGCGCGGAAACACGGTCGCTCGTCGATCTCTACAAACTCAACTACCGCAAACAAACCAACAGCGCCGAGGACGAATGGTCGGACCTCATCAGCCTAACAGAGGCCCTCGCCAAAGGCCAGAGCGGCAGCCAGGCCACTTCACCCGTGAGTTGGGATGCCGATTACGCCACCGCTGTTTCCGCCGTGGCGGACGTCGACCAGTGGATGCGATGGTTCGCGGTGAATACGATGGTCGACAACAACGAGACCAATCTATCCAACGCGGATGGCGACGACTTCCACTTCTACTTCGGCGTCGATGACCCCCGCTGCCGCCTCATGCCTTATGACCTGGATACCATCCTCGGCGGTGGCGATTCCGCAGGATCCCCCACGGCAGGGCTCTTCCGCATGATCTCCCGCAGCAGCGGCGCGGCCACGCCGATGAACGCCTTTATGAAACATCCCGATTTCGCCCCGCGCTACTACGCGGCTTTGAAATCCCTGTTGGATGGCCCGTTCAAGCCCTCGAATTTCAACGCCCTCGCCGATCAATCGCTCGGCGGCCTGGTCGATACCGCGGTGATCGATTCGATGAAATCCTTCAACACCGCCCGCCACACCCATGTCAGCGGGCTTGTTCCGCTGGCCATCAGCGTGACCACCGCGCCCGCTCTAACAAACGGCTATCCGCGCTCGCTCTCCGCCACCACCACCCTGGGAGGAAAAGCGAATGCCATCACCACCCGCAGCGTGAAGGTCAATGGCATCCCCGCCGGATGGAACGCGCAAACCGCCACATGGAGCGCCACCGGCGTGGCCTTGCGACCGGGAATCAACCGCCTGCTCATCCAGACTTTCGATGCCGCTGGGGCTGAAACCGAAAGCCGCCGCTTCGAAGTCTGGTATGACGATGGCTCGGTCGCCACGGTCGATTCGACCCTTTCCAGCGACACCACCTGGACCGCGACCGGCGGCCCTTATTCTCTAACAACCTCGGTCACCATCACCGCAGGTGCGACTCTCACCATCGAGCCCGGCACCACCATCTATCTCGGCTCCGCCGCCGATCTCATCGTCGCCAACGGCGGCCGCATCATCGCCAACGGCACGGCCGATGCCCCGATCCGTTTCACCCGCACTCCGGGAGCCACCACCACCTGGGGCGGCATCATCATCAACGGATCCAGCTCCGGACCCTCGCCCCTAACAGAAATCCGCCACGCCCACCTTGATTTCAACGGCGACACCGCCATCCACGCCCAGGACGGTGACCTGGTGCTCGAAAACGTGACCTTCGGCACCACCAACCGGCAGTATCTCTCGCTCGACGACTCATCCTTCCTCGTTGCCGACTGCGTCTTCCCCGATGCCACGCCCGGTGCGAATTTCGAACTCGTCCACGGCACTGGCGGCATCAAGCCCGGAGGCCGCGGCATCTTCGTGCGGAATTTCTTCGGCTACGCCAACAGCGTCCCGGGCGACTACAACGACGTAGTCGATTTCGCCGGCGGACAGCGCCCCGGACCCATCCTGCAAGTCATCGACAACGTCTTCACCGGCAGCGGCGATGACATCCTCGACCTCGATGGCACCGATGCCTGGATCGAAGGCAACATCTTCCTCCACGTTCACAAAAACGGCTCGCCGGACTCCGCATCGGCTATTTCCGGCGGCAACGACGGCGCATTCGTCAGCCGCATCACTATTGTCGGCAACCTGTTCTTCGATGTCGATCACGCCGCCACCGCGAAGCAGGGAAACCACTATGCCTTCCTCAACAACACGGTGGTGAAACAAACCACCACCGGCGGCGATGACACCGATGGCGGCGTGCTCAACCTCGCCGACGAAGGCACCACCGCAGGCGCCGGCTACCTGGTCGAAAACAACATCCTGCTCAACTGCGAGAAACTCGTGCGCAACTACTCACCCGTGGACAGCACCGTGGTCTTCAATGACAACCACATGACCCTGCCATGGAGCGGCCCGGGCACCGGCAATCGCGACGACGACCCGCTGCTCCGGTATCTGCCGTCGATCGCCGAAACGGATTTCGACTCCTGGTCTGCGGCGCAAGTGATGAAATCCTGGTTCTCCCTCAGGGATGGCTCGCCCGCCATCGGTTCCGGACCCAACGGCCGCGACAAGGGCGGCGCGATCCCACACGGAGTTTGTCTAACAGCCGATGCGGAACCGGTCACCGCCGCCTCCCAGGCGACCTTCACCGTGGGCCCGCTCCCACCCTCCGGCCTGCCATGGTCGGCCGGGCACACGCACTACATCTGGCGGCTCGATGACGGTCCATGGAGCGCGGAAACCCCGATCGCGGATCCCATCCAGCTGACGGGCCTTACCTCCGGGACGCATCGCTTGGAAGTCGCGGGGAAAAACGATGCGCAGTCTTTCCAAAACGACCCCGCCCTCGGCTCCACGGCGAACGTAGCGGTCTTCGAGTGGGAAATCGATCCCGCCTACGTCGCCCCCGGCCCGCAGCCGATCGTGCGCATCAACGAAGTGCTCGCCAAGAACTCGGACACCCTCGCCTACGGCACCGTCTTTCCCGATTGGATCGAACTTCACAACGCCGGCAGCGTCACGGCGGATCTCGGCGATTGGGGGCTCAGCGATGATCCCGCACTGCCCTACAAATACCTCATCGCCCCCGGCACCACTCTCGAACCCGGTGCCTACATCGTGATCCACGCCTCGGCATCGGCCAGCGTGCCCCTTCCCCGCACAGGATTTGCCCTCAGTGACAATGGGGAAACCCTCACCCTCTCCCGCGCCATCGCCGGTGGTGGTGGGGCGGCCGACACCATCCTGTTCGGCCGGCAATTGCCCGACTACTCGCTCGGCCGGCGTGCGGCCGATGGTGGCTGGGACCTCTGCCAGCCCACCTTCGGCACCGCCAATGTCGTGGCCGCCCGCACCTCGCCCTCCGCCGTGCGCATCAATGAATGGCTCGCCAGCGCCGGAGCCTTGAGTACCGACGATTTCATCGAACTCCACAACTCCGCCACCCTCCCCGCGGACCTCGGCGGATGTTTTCTCACGGACAATCTGTTAGGCTGGCCGGACCGCCATCAAATCACCCCCCACAGCTTCATCGGCGCGGGCGGTCACATCCTTTTCAAGGCCGATGGGGACCCGCAAAAAGGCGCCGACCACCTCGCTTTCAAGCTCTCCGCCCTGCAAGGCGAGATCGCGCTTCTCGATGCCGACCTCGGCGTGATCGACCACGTCCTCTATGGCCCGCAGTCCACCGATGTTTCCGAAGGCCGCTCACCGGACGGGTCCGATGCCATCGTCACCCACTCCCAACCCACCCCCGGCGGCCCGAATCCCGGCTCTACCATCGCCACCAGCACCGTGACGGTGAATCTGATTCCGGTGAACGCCTCTTGGAAATACAGGGCCAGCACCACGTCTTACCATGGCAGCTACCAGTTGCCCGCCTTCGATGACTCCGCTTGGCCTTCAGGCGGACAGTTGCTCCACTATGAAACCAGTACGATATCCTCGGTATCAGGATTCACCAAGATCACCGAGGTCCCGCGGCGCAACGGCACGGCGATGTTCCCGACGTATTATTTCCGCACCCGCTTCAACTACGACGGCCCGGCCCAGGGCGTCACCCTCCGGGCCACCGCGATGATCGATGATGCGGCCGTGATCTATCTCAACGGCCAGGTCGCCGCGGAGATCCGCATGACGGCGGCGGGAGCATCCTACAACAGCACTGGTGGCGGAGCGCCCGGAAGCGGCACCGAGGCGCGGGAGGAAATCTTCTATCTGCCCGCCGAACTTCTCATTCAAGGGGAGAACGTCATCGCCGTGGAGGTCCATCAGGTGAACTCCACCAGCAGCGACATGGTCTGGGGTCTGAAACTCGATGCCTTGATCGAAACCGGCCAGCCCGCCTCATCCGTGGTCATCGGAGAAATCCTCGCCAACAATGTTTCCCTCACCAATCCCGACAGCTCGCTGGCTCCCTGGGTCGAGTTGTTCAATCCGGCCGATGAGCCCGCCGACATCTCGGACATGAGCCTGAGCGATACCGTGCTTGCTCCCCGCACCTGGATCGTGCCCGCTGGCAGTGTCATCCCGGCTGGGGGTCGACTGGTGATTCAATGCGATGCCACCATGCCCGCATCGGCAACCAACACCGGCTTCACACTCAACCCCGCAGGCGGCGGACTCCACCTTTTCCATGCCCTTGACAGCGGTGGCGGGCTGCGGGATTCGGTGACCTGGGGAAATCAATTGCCCGACCTCTCGATCGGCCGCGTGCCCGATGCCACCGGAGCCTTCACGCTCAACACACCCACCCGCGGCGAGATGAATTCCGCCCAATCCACCGGCCCGCTCACCGCGGTGAGAATCAACGAATGGGTCGCCGCCCCGGCCAGCGGGCCCGATTGGTTCGAACTCTACAATCCCGGAGCCCTGCCGGTGATGATCGGCGGCAGCTATCTAACGGACACCCTCTCCAATCCCACCAAACAACGCATTGCCCCGCTGACCTTCATCGCCGCAGGCGGATGGGTGCAATGGATCGCCGATAACAACGCCGCGCTGCCCGGGCATGTCGGCTTCGCTCTCAGCTCCGCGGGCGAAAACCTCGGACTCTTCACGTCGGCAGGCTTTGCCATCGATGCCCTCGCCTTCGGTCCACAGTCCGCCGCCTCCAGCGAAGGTCGTTTCCCCGATGGCGCGGCCACCCTCCTGCCACTTCTCCCCACCCCGGCAGCGATGAATGCGCTCCTCGTGACCGATAGCGACGCCGACGGCATGCCCGACTTGTGGGAAATCGAAAACGGCTTCGATCCCGGACTCGCCGATGACGCCGCCACGGATGCCGATGGCGATGGCATGAGCAACCTCGATGAATACCTCGCCGGAACCGCCCCACGCGATCCGACGAGCCGCTTTGAGCAATCGCTGACCTTTGAAGGTGGCCTCCCGGTCATCCGCTTCATCGCCCGCTCCGGACGCAGCTACACCGTGCTCTTTTCCGATGGCCTGACCGACTGGCAACGACTCTCCGATGTGGCTCCACTGGCCGCCGATGGCGAAATCTCCGTCGCCGATCCCGCGGCCGCCGGTGAAACGCGCCGTTTCTATCAAGTCGTCACCCCAGCCCTGCCTCCGAACCCATGATCCCGCGCACGCTCGCCCTGCTGACCCTGCTCACCGCTGCCGCCCATGCCGCCATTTCCATCACCGGCGTGGTGGACAAGACGAAGTACTCCAATTCCGTGACCATCACCGTGGGCGCGGACCCCGTGGCGGCGACCACCACCGCCACACTCAACGGCCAACCCTTCACCATCGGCAGCGCGGTGGTGGTCAATGCCGTCCGCTACCACGAACTGAAGGTCGAAAGCCGCGACGCTGCCGATGTCCTGTTAGATTCACGCGTGGTCCGCTTCATCGTGCGAAATTCCGCCCGCGGCGGTACGGAGGACGGCATCCCCACCTTCACTCCGGCGCGGGTCGTCGATGACGCGCCCTCGGCCTTCGCCGGAGCCGATTTCCGCATCATCGCCCCCTCCGCGTGGCCCGCCGGGCTGCCCATTCCCATGGCGGCGACCCTTCGCGATGCCGCCCAGGACCCGCTGTGGCTGAATGGAAAGGTGGCCTTCGCTGCCTTTCCCTCAACCCTCCTCCAACTCCGCCGTGGATGGGGATCGGTCCTCGCCCCCGCGGCAGCAGCGGGGACGGTGGCGGTGAATGCCAGCATCCACGGCTTGAGCAGCAACCCATCGATCACCATCGAAGCCGCTCCGGTTTTCACCGATGTCTCCGGCGACATCGCCGCCGATACCACCTGGCCGGCGCATTCCCGCATCCGCGTCACCGGTCGACTCACCATCGCCGCCACCGCCACTCTAACAGTCGGCGAAGGCGCCATCGTCCTGCTTGGAACCGGCAATGGCACCGCAGGCAGCGCGGTGGAAATCGTGCTCCAGGGAAAAATGCTGGTGAATGGCAGCGCCGCCCATCCGGTCGTCTTCGCCCCCAATGGCGCAAGCGGCCGCTGGGGCGGCATCGAGCTTCCCTCCGCCACCTCCGATCTCACCGCCAGCCATGCCATTTTCACCGGAGCCGGCGAGGATCCCGGCTGGTTCAATACCAACAGCGGCTATTCGACCCACCGCCCCGAACAGGCGCTTTTCCTCGTCTCCGGCAGCGGCAGCGGAACCTCCGTGGGGGCCCGGCTGCGGCTCACCGAATGCTACTGCTTCAGCCTCGGCGGGCAGCACATGAACAGCAGGACCAACACCTGGATCGACCTCCAGCGGACGCTGATGCAGCGCTCGATCACCTGCGGCGAACTCAATGGCAGCCGGGTGACCATCGATCGCTCGGCACTCATCGAATTCCCCGCGGAAAGCGCCGATTTCGCCGATGCCGACAACGACGCCATCTACCTGACCAACGGCGACCTCGCCATTTCCAACTCCGTCATCGGCTTCTGCAAGGACGATGGCATCGACTCCGGAGCAAGCGGCGGCGACAACCCCTTCACCGCCGCCGCCGACATCACGCCCTTCATCGCTTCTAACAACTGGATCGAGGGAGCCTTCCACGAAGGAAACTCGCTCTCCGGCACACGCGATGTCTCCCACAGCCACAGCGTGTTCTTCAACTGCGGGCAGGGCATTGAGGCCGGCTACAGCACCTCTTCCACCGGTAACGGCCCGCACCTCAGCGTCGATTCCTGCCTCTTCGCCGGCAACATGGTGGGCGTGCGTTGGGGCGACAACTACGGCTCGGGATACAGCTACAATGGCTCGGTGACGGTGCGCGATTCGATCTTCCTCCATCAGGGTTTCCGCGATGTCTTCAGCGGCCAATGGCATCCCACCCAGGCCAACGCCTGGATCTATCAGACCACCGCAACCAATTCGCAGGGCCGTCCTTACCTCGATGTCCAGGACAGCCTGCTCTCGCAACCGGACCCGGTGAACCATCCCCTCAACACCGCCTGGGACTCCGCGCAGCATGACGCCCAAATCGAACCCTTCATGCCGGTGCCCGGATCGAATGTCGGAATCGCCGTCGCCGGATACGAGGGAACCATGCGCGACATCGCCGCCTTTCCCCAGCGCTTTGAAATCCGGCTGAGCACCTTCAGTTCGAAGCCGGTGAGTGTCGATTGGTCGGTGATCGGCATGACCGCTTCTAACAGCGAGACCATCCCCGCCTCGGGCACTCTCGTTTTTGCTCCCGGCGAAGTTGTCAAAATCATCGAACCCGCCGTCGGATCGCCCGCATCCTACCAGCGACTGCACCTGCACCTTTCCCATCCCGTGAACGCCGAGGTCACCGGCGAGGCATGGTATTTCCAGGCACCGGCAACCGAATCCACGCTCATCCCGCGGGCTTCGGGAGGCTGGCGCTATCGTGAAACGCGCAGCGAACCCCCAGCAGGATGGAAGACAGCTGGATTCGATGACTCCAGCCCCGCCGCCACCGAATGGCTGCCCGGCACGCTGCCCGCCGGTTTCGGCATTTCCGGTGTGACCTACGGCACCACGCTCGGCTTCGGACCCAGCAGTTCGGACAAAACCCGGACCTACTATTTCCGTAGGAAATTCACCGTCGATGACCCCGCCGCAATCGCCTCACTCGTCTTCCGCGTCCGCCGGGATGATGCCGTGGTCGTCTGGCTCAACGACGACGTCTCCCCCACGATCGTTTCCTCCTCGGGAACCTTTTCCCCGCCCTACACCTACAACAGCCTCGCACCGAACTCGAGCGACAGCACGAGCTATCACAGCTTTACCATTCCGGCATCGAAACTGGTGGCCGGGGAAAACCTGATCGCGGTCGAATTGCATCAAACCTCGGTCACCTCCAGCGACGCCATCTTCGACTGCGAACTCATCGCCACCTACACCGTCCCCTTCGAGCTTCACCTCGGCCGCAGCGGCGGCGAGCCGGTGCTGTGGTGGTTCGATGCCGCAGCAATCCTCCAGCAATCCCAAGATCTAGAAAACTGGCAACCCGTCCCGGGAGCAACCGCCCCCCACCTCATCCCAACCCAACCCGACCGACGATTCTACCGGCTTGCCAAATAAACAAAGCGGCCCAGACCGCCAAGCCCCTCACAAAACCCCACCCACCGCCTCACGGATCGCCGCGCCCACCTCGTCCGGCGTCCCGTTCGTCGAAATCACCCGCACGAACGCCTCACCCGCCAGCGACAGGAAAACCTCCCTGCACTTCTGCAAACTATCCCGCTTCTCAAACTCATTCGCCGTATCACCCCGCGCGCCGATCCGCTCCTTAGCTAGTCACTTTCTTCTGTTTTATCTAGGGGTCACTCATGTTGGTAACCTTGGTCAGGATAGAGAAGTCATTCGGTTGGTAAGATCCGCCTATCAACCGAAGATTCAAAATCTGTTCGATAAGCGAGGAGCACACTGGTCCGTGCACGACTGTAAGCCAGCCAATCGTTCCAAAGTTCCCGTGTCATCCCTGTGAGTTCGGACGAATCAACCTCAACCCTCGCAGTGCCGGACCAAAAGAGATCTTTTGCAATTTCCTCATAGGTGCCAATATCGGAAACGATAGGATCATCAGATGGAATAACAAAGAAGTCTCCTACGTAAATATCCTTTTGGCCTGTCCTCTGTATCGGATCAATCGCCATTCTGCAAATACAATCGCCATTTTTAGCAACCATTACAACCTTGAACATTTGGTTGAGTCGTGATTTTTTTCGAACCTCGACAGCAACATCGATCCACTTTTGATCCTCAACAGAAAACTGATCAGGCTTGGTTTTCAGAATTTCCCCCGAGCGATCAAGTGTAAGTACACCATCAACCATTGAAACAAATCGGGCATCGATTTTCCTTTTGCCATCAACACTGGTCCATTCTCGCGCAGAAACTGAAGGAACCAGGATTGTAAATATAATGAAAACAGCAGCAGCAAAACTTGGTCTCATGGCTACTCTTTGATTACCGGTCCTTCGGTTACTCCAACCATCTCCCAGCTTACTCTCACACTATCAGAAAACTTAAAGCGCCAAACATCTCCCTTGGTAACTACAACGTCGCTGCCTTGATTTACGCCATGCCGCCACCAGTAATTTGTTCCTCGCTTCGTTGAACGAATTAAAAGAGATTTTTCTTTCTCGAAGAACTCCGAACCTGTGTCAATGTTTAATAAAGCAAAGATATTATTTTCTAACTCTAGCGTTGCCGTCCTTTTATCTGTTGAAATTCGAAAACCTTCCACCTCAAGAGCTAATTGCTTTCCTCTCGCTGCTGCCTCAACTTCATCTTTTAATCCAATTGCCATCCCTTTAAAGATTAGTTCCGCATCAAGCCTCGCCGCCTCTGAAAGTTTTTTGGTAAGATCTGATTTGGTTTCCGCTAGGTACGCCTGGCATGTTTCCGAGAGCGCCGTGACTTTCACAGTGTGCCTCATGCCGCCCTTTTTTGACTGAAGGACAATTTCCTCAGAATTTGGCATCCGATCAATTCTTGCCTCGAACGTTTTCTTTTGCTGGTTTTCCCAAACCCGATACTCAAAAGGATTAGCTATCGCAAGCCCGGCAGAGGCAATCAATATCGATAAGATCACTGAGAATGAGTTCATACTGGCAACTCCGGTAATGGCTTCAGATGCGGAAGTCAAGAACTCCTGTCTGTATTTTTATTGATTTCCTCCAAAACGTAGTGTTTGTTAGGTTGTTTGTGTTCCTAGGGATAGGGATTCACGCTAGGTTTAATCCCGGGATACGAAAATACTTCAAACTTGCAGTAGTGCCGCTGTCTCCAAGCCCCTCACAAAACCCCACCCACCGCCTCACGGATCGCCGCGCCCACCTCGTCCGGCGTCCCGTTCGTCGAAATCACCCGCACGAATGCCTCACCCGCCAGCGACAGGAAAACCTCCCTGCACTTCTGCAAACTATCCCGCTTCTCAAACTCATTCGCCGTATCACCCCGCGCGCCGATCCGCTCCAGCGCCGCATCCACCTCCAGATCCAACACCAACAACAAATCCGGCACCGGCGCGAACTCCTCATTCCGCCGCCGGATCTCCGCCGGATCAAATCCCCGCGCCCCCTGATAGGCCATCGTCGAAAAATAATACCGATCCAAAATCACCACCTTCCCCGCCGCCAGCGCCGGCGCGATCACTTCCTCCACATGCTGCCGCCGATCCCGCAGGAAATACTCCAGCTCATCCTCCGGCGACAACCGCCCCGTCGCCGCACTCTCCCGCAGCTTCCTCCCCCACGGACCATCCGTTGGCTCCCGGCTCGTCACCACGCCCCGCCCCCGCTCCCGCAGCCACTCCGCCAACCGCTGCGCCTGCGTCGATTTTCCCGTGCCATCGATCCCCTCGATCACCAAAAACAACCCACGCGGCGGAAAATTTGCTGAATCGGACACGGCTCTATCAGTTCGGGAAAACAAAATCGGCCCGGTCGCACCATGCGCCCGTCACCACCCACGCAAACTCCCCAACCACCGCCCCCACATCAAGCCCATAGCCCGCACCCCCGCCACTTTCTCGCCCACCCCGCAACACCCACATGAAAAGTCGTGCCAATTTCCAGCGATCCGCTACCCATTGACGCGGCATGAGCGACACCCCATTGGCCATCGGCATCGACTTCGGCGGCACCTCCGTAAAAACCGGCGTGGTCTTCCGCGGAAACATCATCGACCACGCCCCACCCATCGCCACCCAGGAATTCGACACCCCCGGCGAGCTCATCTCCGCCATCGTCCGCGTCATCGAGGACCTCCGCGGCCGCCACCCCAGCATCGCCGCCGTCGGCATCGGCATGCCCGGCTTCGTCAACTTCGAAAAAGGCATCGTCACCCAGCTCACCAACGTCCCCGGCTGGGACCAGATCCCCCTCAAATCCCTCCTCGAACCCCAAATCTCCCTCCCCGTCACCATCGACAACGACGCCAACTGCATGGCCTTCGCCGAGTGGAAACGCGGCTCCGGCCGGGGCATGAAACACCTCGTCTGCCTCACCCTCGGCACCGGCGTCGGAGGCGGCATC
>SYAP01000364.1 GCA_005787565.1 Verrucomicrobiaceae bacterium
CGCTGTCCAGCCAGTCGGTTGGGGCGAGATTGAGGTTTTCGAAGCCGGTGGTGGTTCCCTGGATATCGAAGATTTTCCACCCTGCGGTTCCGGTGATGCTGGTTT
Organism: Verrucomicrobiaceae bacterium; assembly: GCA_005787565.1. Classification (GTDB taxonomy): domain Bacteria; phylum Verrucomicrobiota; class Verrucomicrobiia; order Verrucomicrobiales; family Akkermansiaceae; genus Luteolibacter. Next base: position 106 of record SYAP01000364.1, read on the forward strand.
CCCAGTAGGCGTCACGCCAATCGACGAAGCTTCCGAGGGAGTTGAAATCGAGCAGTAGGGTGACGTTTTCGGCGAAGGAGAGGTTTCCGGCGACATCGATGCCGTCGTAGATGATGCCGCGTTCCGCTTCATCGACTCTGGCGTCCGTGAGTTCCCAGGTGATGGATGAGCCGGTGGTGTAGTGCAGATCGTTTTCGAAAGATTGGATTCCCGGGCTGAAGCCGGGGGTGTGGCTTCCGGCGATCGAGACATTTCCAGTGATGGTTCCGCCGCCGGACAGGTTCTGGGTAGCGCCGAGGACGAAGCCGCCGGTGACGGTGGAGACGTTGAAGTTGGCACCGTCCGCGATGCTGATGCCTGAGGAGTTGGCGATGGACCCACTGCTGCCCAGCGCGAGGGTTCCCGCGTTGATGTGGGTTTGTCCTGAGTAGGTGTTGGTTGCGTTAAGGGTGAGCGTGCCGGGGCCGGTGAAGGTGAGATCGCCTGAGCCGGAGATGGAGCCATTTTGGACCACTCCGAGGCGGGAGTTGAGGTTGATGCTGGAGAGATCCAGCGCACTGGTGCCTGTGGTGGTGAAGGTATGCAGCGTGTAGCCTGTCGCGGTTCCAGTGCCTGATGTGACGGTGCCGCCGATGTTGCCCAAAGAATCGCCCAAATAGCGAACGATGACCACACCCGATCCGCCATTGCCTCCGCGTCCGAAGGTGCCGGCTCCGCCGCCACCACCGCCCAAGCCGTTGGTTCCGTTGGTGCTGGAAGCCCCGCCGCCACCGACACCACCCAGTCCCTGAACGGCCGCGGTAAAGTTATCGGCTGCTCCACCGCCGCCGCCACCGGCGTAGAACACTTCCGTTCCGGTGATTGAGTTGGCCAAGCCCTGGCCACCATTGCCTGCGACACTGGAGCTCTGTGCACCGGCACCGCCGGCGCCGCCAGCACCACCGCCACCGCCGCCAGCCGAACGTCCAGTGGGGGTCTCGCCCCTTGCTGAGCCGCCTGCGTAGCCTTGAACGATTGAGTTGCTTGTTGTGCCTGCTCCGCCAGACGTCCAATTACGCCCACCACCGCCACCGCCAGATCCTCCGGCATTACCCACTTGATTGAAGCGTCCGCCGCCACCGCCGCCGACTGCTGTTAGGTTTCCGAATACGGAATTCTGACCGTTGACTCCCTGAACCGAAGAGGAGCCGGCGGTGTTGGGTGCAACCCCACCCGCGCCGACCACGACCTGGTAGTTGTTTGCTGAAAGCTGTATCCTGCCCTGGAGCAAGCCGCCTGCACCACCACCGCCCGTGCCGCTGGTATCACCCGCCGTGCCACCGCTGCCGCCGCCAGCGACGACGAGGTATTCAACCTCCAACCCGAGACCGATGGTGAGTCCGCCATTGGTGGTTCTAGCAACGGAATAGGACTGACTGCCTGAGGCACCGTCGAGAGTGACGGTGGTTTGTGCATGGGTGAGGGAGGACAGCGAGATTAGCGCGAGCGTCGAATTACGGAGTTTCATGGAGGTGAAGAATGGAAAGTTGGTGGGATCTGATATCCGCAGGGTTGCCGGGCGGTGGTGACTGAATCGGGGCACCACCGCCCAGCTTACACAACTTACAGACAAAATTCCGGCGGGAGAATTACTCGAAAAAGGTAATTGGCAACGAAAAATGCCATCAAAATGCACGAAGCGTGTATTTCGGGGATCCGGCTTGGATGGAAGTATTCCGTAGAGGCATGGGGATCACGCCCGGCAAGGCTTCAGAGAGTGAAGGAAGGGAGTGGAGATCTTTCGCTGATCTTCAGAAGGGGAGCGTGTGAGAGCGAGTGTTTGAGGCTTGGCCTGAAGCACGGCCTGATCGGTTTTGGAAACCCGATGTCCATGGGATGAAAGCTGTTGGGGTGCAATCCGGGTTTCCGGGGAGATGGCGGGCTTGGATCTTCTTCGATCTTAGGGTCAAGGGTGGGTGGTGATGCGGTGGAAGCGGGTGGTTTGTGGGGAAGGGGTGGGGATTTCCACGGTGGTCTCGGGGAGGGTGGCGATGAGGGTGAGGGTGGGTGTCCAGGTGAGGAGATCTGTGGAGGATTCGAGGGTGTAGGAACGGCCGGGGATGGAGGAGAAGCGGAGGTCGTGGTGGTTTTCCGAGAGGTTTGGGAGGAAGCGGGTGATCTCGAGGAGGGATGAGGGGTTGGCGGGGTCGGTGCCGGCGAGGAATTCCGTTCGGTTGGGTGAGGAGTCGGAATCGGTGTCGAGGAGGGCGTCGGATGGGTCGTTGGGGTTGAGGTTGTGGAGGGTTTCCCAGGCGTCGGGGATGCCGTCGTTGTCGGAATCGAGGTCGTGGTTGAGGAGCCATGCTTCTTCGACGCGGGCGAAGGTGATTTTGGTGTAGTTGTCGCGTTCGAAGAGGAGGCCAATGGAGCCATCGGGGAGGGTTGTTAGACAAGAATAGGCGGAGGAGTCGGGGTAGAGGAGTCTGGAGACGGGCCATGAGAGGCCGCCGTCCTGGCTGAGGCGGAGGGTCATGCCGTTGCGGCCGCCGGTGGCCGGGTTGGCGAAGAGGATCCATTCGCGCGGGTGGCCGTTGAGGGTGCTTTTCCAGTGGATGACGGATGCCTGGCAGACAGGATCGGGGACGGATGGGAGGCGGAAGATGGTGGACCAGGAGCCGCTTGTTAGAGGATCGGTTTCCGGGGCGGGGGTGGCGGGCGTGAAGTGTGACCACGCGCGTTGGCCATTTGATCCGGAGGGGGTGCGGGCGGAGAAGAGGAGGCGGCCGTCGTCGAGTTCGAGGAGTTCGTTTTCGTTGGTTTGGGGGGTGGTCTCCGGGATGACGCTGCCGAATTTCCATGTGGTTCCCTGGTCGCGGGAGAAGATGAAGCACATGCGGACGAGGCCGTCCTCGCGGCGCATTTGGGAGGGGAAGACGAGGGTGCCGTCGCGAAGGGTGATGCCGTGGCCGGGGCCGCAGAAGAGGAGTCGCCAGGCGGGGTCCTTGATCTGGGCGGTGATGTTGATGGGCGGGGACCATGTCAGGCCGGCGTCGGTGCTTTTTGTTAGAACGTATTGGGCGGTTTCGGTGGGGAGGAGGCCGGGGCCTGATCCGTTGTAAGCGCGGTTGCCGAAGGACCAGAGGGCGGCGGTCCAGAGGGTGTGGGTGTTGGGATCGTAAAGGATGGCGGGATCGCCGACGCCGTTTCCGGAGGAGTTGGGGATGGAGGAGTCGAAGTCGAGGATGGGTGTGGTGGTGGACCAGGTGGTGCCGCCATCGGTGCTGCGGGAGTAGCCGACGTCGATGTTTCCGGGGAGGTCTCCGGAGTCGTTGTAGCGGTGATCGTAGACGGCGTGGAGGGTGCCATCGCGATCGGTGGCGATGCCTGGGATTCGGAAGGTGTTGATGCCGAGGTTGCCGCTGCGGACGACGTCGGTGAACATGGGGACGAGGGCGAGGGTAAGGTGGCCGGGGGGATCGGGTGAGGTGGGGGTGGAGGTTCCTGACGGGGAGCCGGTGGTGGTGATGGAGGTGAGCGAGGCGTCGATGGTGGCACCGAGTGGGGCGCTGCGGGAGGGGTTTGCTGTTAGAAAGAGGCGGGTGGTGCCTTCGCTGAGAGGGAGTGTTAGATCGGGTGTCCAGGTGGACGGATTGCCGGTGATTTCGGAGAGTGGGGTTGAGGATGGGTTGAAGTCTGCACCGGAGTGGATGCTCCATGTTTCGACGGCCTGTGGATGGCTGGTGATGAGGTTGAGGGAGGCGGATGTCAGGGTGGTGATGCCGGAGGATGGTGTGGTGATGGGGATTTCGAGAACGACGTGTTTGCCGAAGCGGGGGATTTCGCGGGGGGATTGGGTGGTGGTGACGGAGAAGGGCGGGCCGGTGGGGGTGCCCCAGGTGGCGGACCAGTTGGAGTCGAGGGTAGAGATTTCCGAGGGTGTGAGGGTTTTGTTGAAGACGGCGACTTCCGCGATTTCGACTGGGAGGCGGGAGAAGGGTGATCCGCCGTTCGAGCCGAGGATGAGGCCGCCGAGGGTGGTGGATTCGTTTTCGGAAGTGGTGGCGGCGAGGGAGCCGTTGACCCAGTGTTGGATGGTAGTGGTTGATGAAGCGGGGGTGTAGGTGAAGATGTGGCGTTGCCATCCGTTAGATGTGGGGGTGGTTTGGGGTTCCGCGAGGTTCCATGCGATGGATGAGCCGGGCGGGGTGACGCCGGTTTGCCATGATCCTGCGCGGACCTGGGCGCGGGTGCGGCCGGTGTTGGTGGTTCCGTCGAAGAGAAAGCCGTCGGAAGAGTTTGTCAGGCGGCAGAGGATGGCGACGGAGCGGGGGCCGGTGATGGTGCCGAATTCGGTGGAGGCGTTTGACCAGAGGTCGTTGGTGCCATCGAAGTTCATGACCTGGCGTGGGTGGTTGTGGGCGGTGACGGTGTTTCGGAAGAGTTGGCCGCTGACGCGGCGTGAGAGATCGCGGGAGGCGGAGCCGTCGTGGAGGGATGCCCAGCGGGTGATGGCTTGGTTGGAGTCGGGAAGGGTGGCGTGGTCGGCGATGAACCAGGCGTGGAGGTTTTCCCATGCGGGGAGGGGTCGCGAGGGGTGGAGGTTCATGGCGAGCGATTCGGCGGCGATGCGCGCGCCTAACAGCGAGAGGGAATGGGTGGTGTAGTGGATGGCGAGGCCGTCGTTGTTGTGGGTGGTGAGGCCGGTGGCGAGGGCGATGCCGATGTCGGCGCGGGAGTTGGCGAGGGAGCGGTGTCTGGTGCGGGTGGTGGCGTGGTCGGTGGTGGTGCCGCCGATTTCGCCGAGGATGGCTTTCATGGAAGCGGCGTTGGGGAGGGTGGCGCGGAGGTTTTCCAACAAGTCGGAGAAGCGGGTGTCGGCGGTGTTTGCTTCGGTGGAGTCGTTGGATTCGCCTTGGATGGAGATGAGGAGGGGGAAGGAGGTTTCATCGAATCCGGGAGGTGGAGTTGAGGCGGCGAGTGCTGCGGTGATGAGGGCCTGGCGGGCGGGTGCGTTTTCGAGCCAGAGGGAGTTTCCGCCGGATGGGCGGGTGCTTTTGACGATGCCGAAGGTGCGGATGCCGGCGTCCCATAGGAGTCGGGCGAATGCGATTTCCGGGCCGGGATTTGGCAGGGAGGAGAGGGATGACCATGTGGATCCGTTGTGGTGGAGGATGGTGGCAGATCGATCGGCGGGGTGGGAGCCGAGAGGTGGTGTTAGAGAGGAGTCAGATTCGGTGATGCCGTGGGCGTTTCCGCCGCCGGTGAAGAGGAAGGCGGGGAAGCGGAGGGTGGAGGAGGATTGATCGGCGACGATGGGATTGGTGGCCTGGTTGAATTCCGTTAGGTTGTCGATGCCATCCTCGTCTGGATCGGCGGAGGGTGAGGTGCCTGTGAGGGTGCTGAAGTATTGGTATTCCCAAGCGTCCGGGAGGCCGTTCGAGTCGGAGTCGATACCGGGTGGGAGGAAGGTGCCGGTGGTGAAGCGGACGTGGTCGAGGGTGAAGTCGAAGGCGTTTCCGAAGGTGGCGGAGGTGTAGTCGCCGATGATGAGGCGGGAGTCGGAGGCGGTTTGGTCGTAGGGTGCGCCGTTGATTGGGGTGAGGCGTTGGAGGTTGCGGAAGACGTGGTAGCGGCTGTTCGGCGCGTCGTGGATGATGCGGAAGGTGTGGAAGTTCCCGTCGATGTTGTTGTGGGTCGAGCTGAAGGAGGTGGCGCCGGTGTTTTGTGTGCGGTCTGGGTGGATTTCCACGAGGATGCGGCGGGAGCCGGTGCCGAGCCAGAGGACGAATCCGTTAGGGATGGCGTTGGGTTTGATGCGTGCTTCGAAGGTCCATGAGGCTGGCGCGATGGAGTTCCAGCCGGCGGTGGTTCCTTCGATCCAGCGGCCATCGGTGGAGGGGTGGATGAGGCGGAGGTCGGTGGGGGACGGGAGGGAGCGGGTGAGTGTGCTGGTTTGGGTCCAACTGTTGACGAGGGTGGAGCCGTTCCAGATTTCGTTGCCCTCGAAGCGGGAGTTGAATATTTCTGATAGGCGTTCCTGATGGGGAGGAGGGAAGGTGGTGGGAGCGGGGGGCGAGGGGATGATTCCGAGGGCGGTGGCGATGCGGTCCGCGACGTGGATTTCGCCTGCGGTGTTCGGGTGGACGTTGTCGTAGGTGAGGGATGCGGGATCGAAGGCTTCGTTGGTTTCGGCGATCCAGATGGGGGAAGTGGCGGTGGACTTTGAAGAGGCGAGGGCGGGGAGTTGCGCGTTGACGGTGTTGACGGCGTCGCGCATGGCTTGGGTTTGGTTGGTGTGAAGGAGTTGGCAGAGGAAGATGCGGACGGCGGGATTGGCGGACTGGAGCTGGTCGATGAGGAGGGAGATTTCTGTTAGAAGCTGGGTGGATGAGGATGGGGCGTCGCCGAGGTCGTTGATGCCGATCATGAGGCAAGCAGTGTCCGGGGTGTAGGTGGTGCCGGTGTTTCCTGTGCCGGAGGCGGAGGGATCTGGATAGGGGACGGTGGATGAGGGCCCGGAGATCTGATAGGTTTGTGGATTTGCCTGGTTGGTCCAGTTGAGGAGGGTGCCTTCGCCGCGGTTGAGGCTGCGGCGGTTTGCTGGGAGGGGGATGCGGGCGTTGATCCATGAGGCGCGCCAGCCGTAGTGGCCTTCGTGGATGTTCTGGAATGACTGGCCGTTGACGTCGGGGGTGGTGAGGAGTGGTGTGGTTTGTGGGCCGGTGACGGAGCCGGTGAAGAGGTAGCCGGCGTTGGGGTTCTGGGGGACGGAGGCGTTGGCGAGGTGTTTGAAGACGTGGTAGCGGTAGCTCGGGTGATCGCCGTTTCCGCCTTGGGTGATGGAGTCGCCGATGAAGGTGAGTCTGCCGTAGTGGCGGGAGAGGGTGTTGTTGGAGAGGAAGGTGGTGGCGAAGCGGCGGCCGATGAGGAGTTTGGCGGATTTGTTGAAGTGGAGGCCGTCGGTGACGGAGGATTGGAGGTCGAGGTTCGGGAAGAAGGTGATGTATGGGGTTTCGCCGGCGATGGCGGCGTGGCGGGTGCGGACGATGTCGCGGGTGGATCCGGGGGCGGCGATGCCTGCGATGACGGTGTGGAGGTTTGATGCGTTCGGGAGATCGGCGCGGAGGTTGTCGGTGAGTTCCTTGATGCGTGTTCCGGCGATTTCCGCTTCGGCGGGGGAGTCGCTTTCGCCCTGGAGGTAGAGTAGTCCCGAGATTTCGAAGGTGTCGCCCGATGCAGTTAGGTGGTTGGTGGCGGAGGTGATGGTGGAGAGGAGGTGTTGGTACATGTGGCCGTTGGCGGATTTGGACCAGTGGGTGTTTCCGCCGCCGCCGCGTGAGGCTTTGATGAGGGTGATGTGGCCTGCGCCGGCGCGGGCGAGGGTGCGTGCGAAGTCGATTTCCGGGCCCCAGTGGGTGGGGTTACCGGGGTAGTGGCCACCTTGTTGGGATTGGAGGGTGGTGAAGGTGTTAGACGAATCGCCGATGGATGTGGAGGGGTCCGCGACGTTGTGCCAGAAGAAGCGGATGTGTTGGTCGGCGGGGTCGGTGCCGGGGGAGGTGTCCGATTCCGAGCCGTTGGTGGTGCCGAGGGAGTTGGATTGGCCGGTGAGGATGAAGATGCGGTGGTGTGCGGCGTGGGCGGATGTGAGGAAGGAGAGGATGACGAGCATCCGGAACATCGGGCGTAGGAGGGAAATGGAGGATGGGTAGGGCATTTGCGGACTGGGTGGAGTATCGGGTGCGGTATTGGGGATTTCAAAGAGTGGGCGGGTGGTTGGGTGGCCAGACCAGGCGGGCGGGATTGAGTCATGTGGTGGGCCTTGGAAACTTGCACGAAAATGAAAATCCGGGGCGTAAAGAGAGGCATGTTGATGAGATTGGCTCTGATTTTCGGTCTGATGTTTGAGGTGGTGGTGGGTCAGCCTGCGAGGCGTGAGCGTTATGAGCCGGTGGATCCGCCTGTGGCCGGTGAGCAGAAAAATCTGTTTCTGAACGCGGCGGTGAGTGCGAGCGGGCATTGGGATGTGCAGACGCCGGAGCGTGCGGTGAATGGGAATTTTGATGTGGAGGATCATTGGGCGTGCGAGAATCTGCCGGTTTGGCATCAGGTGAATCTGAAGGAGGAGACGTCGCTTTCGGCGATCCGGGTGTGGCCGTATTGGAAGGGCGGGCGGGTCTATCAGTTCAAGGTGGAGGGATCGGTGGATGGCGAGCGGTGGTTTCTGTTAGGTGATCAGAGCGGAAACAGCATCGGGGCGACGGAGGAAGGGGTCTTGTTCACGTTCGAGCCGGTGAAGGTGAGGCATGTGCGGACGACGTTTTCGGGGAATTCGGCGGGTAAGGTGAGCGGCGGGCATTTGGTTGAGATTGCGGGGTATGAGGCGGGGCCGGAGAGCGGGTTGAGCGGTGGGGTGGGCTCGGTGGATGTGAGGTATGCGCCGAGTGGGGCGGTTGAGGGATTGCGCGGGTTTGAGGAGGGTATTTTGTTAGAAGGGTGGCGTGGGGAGCGGGTGAATGCGCAGATGGTCTTGCGGTCGGATGTTTCGCACGGGCAGGTGCGGATTGAGGGGGCGGCGGTGGAGTCGGGAGGGAAGCGGATCGGTGTTGGGGTTCGGTTCGTGCGGTATACGTTGGCGGACGGGAAGCCGCAGGGGGATATTCTGGATACGGCGGAAGAGTTGCCATTGGCGGCGGGGGTGAACCGTCCGGTGTGGGTTTCGATCGATGTTCCGCGGGATGCCGCTGCGGGGGATTATGTGGGCGAGGTGGTGGTGAAGTCCGAGCGGGCGCGGCTGGTGGTGCCGGTGCGGTTGCGGGTGTTGGATGCGGTGTTGCCGGAGCCTGCGGGGTGGGCGTTTCATCTGGATTTGTGGCAGCATCCGCAGGCGGTGGCGAGGTGGCATGATGTGCCTGCGTGGTCGGACGAGCATCTGGCGTTGATGGAGCCGTCGATGAGGAGGTTGGCGGAGGCGGGGCAGAAGACGATCACGTGTTCGATCATCGAGGAGCCGTGGAATGGCCAGACGTATGACCGTTTTCCGAGCATGATCGAGTGGCGGAAGCGTGCGGATGGGACTTGGTACTATGATTACCGTATTTTTGACCGGTGGGTGGAGTTCATGAGCGAGCGGTGCGGGATGGGGAAGGCGCGGATCCATTGTTATTCGATGCTGCCGTGGTCGTTGAAGTTCCGGTATCATGATGAGAAGGAGGGTCGGGATGTGGATTTGGCATTGCAGCCGGGGACGGAGGCGTTTGATGAGTTTTGGGGAAGTTTCTTGAAGGATTTCACGGGTCATCTGAAGGCGAAGGGATGGTGGGAGCGGACACGGATCGCGGTGGATGAGAGGCCGGACGCGCAGATGCGCGGGGCATTGGCGACATTGGCGAAGCATGCGCCGGGATTGCTGGTGGCATCGGCGATCAATCATCCGAGCGAGTTGACGCGAGATGTGGATGATATTTCGCCGATCATCAGCCACAGTGGGGAGTTTTCCCGGAATTTGTTAGATGAGAGGCGTGAGGCTGGGAGAAAGACGACGTTCTATGTTTGCACGAGTCCGCCGGTGCCGAACACGTTCACGTTTTCTCCGCCTGCGGAATCCGAATGGCTGGCGTTGTTTGCGGCGGGGAACGGGTTTGACGGTTTTTTGAGGTGGGCTTATCACTCGTGGGTTGAGAATCCGCTGGTTTCGACGGATTTCACGTCGTGGCCGTCGGGGGATTGTTTCATGGTTTATCCGGGGGATCGGTCGTCGATCCGGTTTGAGAGGTTGAGGGATGGGATCGAGTCGTTTGAGAAGATCCGGTTGTTGAGGGAGGTGGCGAAAGATTCGCCGGATGGTTCGATGGATGAGCTGGAGAAGGTGTTAGGTGAGTTGACTTGGGAGAGAGGTGCGAAGTCCGGTGTGCATGCGGGGGATGTGGCGCGGGTGAACGGGTTGATTTCGAAGGTGTCGGTGGAGATGGCGGAGCGATTGGGGGATGGGAGATGAGGGCGGGATGTTTGGTTGTGTTGATGTTGGCGTGCCGCTTGTGGGGTGCGGGAGGGGAATTGGAGTTGGGGCGGATTTTTTCGGATCACATGGTTTTGCCGATGGGACGGGAGGTTCCGGTTTGGGGGCGGGGTGAGGTGAGTGCCGGGGTGGAGGTGCGGTTTGGCGGGGTGCGGGTGGTGGGCGAGGTGGATGAGGGTGGGGAGTGGAAGGTGGTGTTGCCGGCGATGGGAGCGGATGGGGAGGGGCGTGAGTTGGTGATTTCGAGCGGTGGGGAGCGGGTGGTGGTTGAGGATGTTCTGGTGGGGCGGGTTTGGATGTGTTCGGGGCAATCTAACATGGATTTCCCGTTGGCGCGTGCGGTGGGCGGGCGTGGGGGTTTTGGTGATGCGAAGGAGGCGGGGCAGATCCGGCTTTTCAATCTAACAGGGGTGCGGACGGATGGGCGTGTGTATGGTGAAGCGGAGTTTGCGCGGCTGGGTGGAGGTGAGTGTTTCGAGGGGGAGTGGCGGGTGGCGGATGCGGCGGGTGCCGGGAGTTTTTCCGCGATCGGGTGGTGGTTCGGGTGTGTGATGCAGGAGCGGTTGGGGGTGCCGGTGTTGCAGGTGCTTTCGAGCACCAGGCCCCGTCAGAGCTGGCAGGACAGCAGCATTGGGTTGGGTCCCCTGGACCTGAGCCTGCAGGTGGCCTTGCCCGAACTTGATGGCCGCATCATCACCCGCGTGGGGGCGTTC